>CAZGGZ010000093.1:0-9076 GCA_964525415.1 uncultured Rikenellaceae bacterium
GGCGCAACGGCATAAGGGCTCAAAGGCGCAGGGTTTTTGAAAACTAGGAACTCCTGGCTTTAATTAATTTTGTTAACATTACCGATATTATCTTACAATCATTTATAAGGAGATTGGACTCTGCTTCTGATATATATCCGATTTCACGTCCAATAATAATTTGAGTTAAAAGCTCTGCTGAGGATCCTTTAGCTATATAAAAGTGACGAACTGACTGCTTGTCAGTCTCAAGTTCGTCGCCTTCAGCAATATTAGAAGGAATGCTTATTGCTGATCTCTGGATCTGGTCTTTAAATCCATAATCCTTTAAGAATTCCTGTTTCTGAGTCAATCTGTAGATTTTAACAGCAAGATCTTTGGCAAGTTGCCTTACACGAAGTTTTTGAGAATTACCCATGATACAGCGATTTAATTTAATTATTTATAGCACACACCAGAAATAATCAAATTGTCAAACTTAATCAGACATAACATATATTTTATGGATAATTATTGGACCGTTGCGCCGTTGCGCCCTTGCCCCGCTGAGCCTGTAATTATTTTAACAAATTCCCGTTATGTACTGAGACATTAACCTTATGTTATTTACTGAAAATAGAGTAATTTCGCATCCAAATTCCGTGAATTGTTAAAGAAGCTCGACATATTCGTACTGAGATCATTTATCGGTCCCCTGATACTCACATTCTTTATTGTGCTTATAATCCTTCTTTTGCAGTTCCTGTGGATGTATATTGATGAACTTGCAGGCAAAGGACTTGATCTGCCGATCATCACAGAACTGTTATTTCAGTTTACCCTGTCATTCGTGCCTACGGCACTCCCCCTGGCAATACTCCTCGCATCACTGATGACATTTGGCAACATGGGTGAATTCAGCGAACTTACAGCCCTGAAATCATCCGGAATACCGTTGCAAAGGATAATGAGACCGCTGATTGTTCTCATCTCTTTCCTGGTGCTGGTCTCATTCCTCTTTTCAAATTATGTTCTCCCCTATTCAAACAGGCAGGCCAGACTGCTGCTATATGACATAAGAAGGAAACGTCCTGATATAAACCTGCAGGCCGGTTCATTCAACAACGACATTGACGGCTTCAGCATCAAAATAACATCAAAGGATCCTTTCACCAACCGACTCGACGGCCTTATAGTATATGACCACCGCAACAAAAAGGGAAACACTGCAGTCATTTGCGCAGATTCCGGATATATTAAGGTCACACCTGATGAGACAGCGCTGATCATGACACTCTATAACGGCGAATCCTTCAATGAGCTCGAAGAAGAAAATCCGGGAGTGGATCAGAAAAGATATCCATCAAGGAGAGATACTTTTACTGAACAGACAATAGTGCTCGGGCTCTCAGGATTCGAGCTGGAACGAAGCGGAGAAGAAATGTTTACATCCAACTCCTGGATGCTCAACATGTCACAACTTGCCCATTATGTTGATTCCATGGGTGGGAAATACTCTGTAAAACAGATGTCGTGGGTTGGCGATTTCGCAAAGACAAAGATCTTTGTCGAACCACAGGGATCAAAGAGCAAATCGGCAAAGAGAGACCTTCGCCGGCAGAAAACAACAGAAAAAACATATGATGCCAGGAGAGAATTCGATTCCCTTTCAATAGCTGACAAAAGAATAGCGCTTTCCAGGATCATCGAACAGCTTAAGGATGCGAATATTGTGCTGATTGATAATATAGAGTCACTTAAGTCAGAAAGCAGATATATAAAACGTTACGAAGTGGACTGGCACAGGAAACTTACCCTTCCTGTCGCCTGCATTATTTTCTTCTTTTTCGGAGCTCCCCTGGGAGCTATAATAAGGAAAGGAGGACTTGGGACTCCGGCTGTCATATCTATCTTTTTCTTCGTGATATGGTATGTTATATCATTATCCGGAGAAAAGCTTGTTGAGGAGAATCTGATAAGCGGCATTGCAGGGATGTGGGCATCATCATATATACTGCTTCCGATAGGACTCTTCCTTACTTACAAGGCTTCAAATGATTCGATGATAATGAATATTGACACCTATCTGACGTTTTTACGTAGAATCAAAGATTATGTGTACAGGATCGCATTTATAGGAAAAACACCTGATCCTGATAACAAAACAGAACAAAATGAGTAATATCAAACTGAATACCATTGAAGAGGCTGTTGAGGATATCAGGAACGGCAAGCTTCTGATAGTGGTTGACGATGAAGATCGTGAGAATGAAGGAGATTTTATATGTGCAGCAGAGCTCATCACTCCTGAGACGGTCAATTTCATGGTAAAGCACGGACGCGGTCTGATTTGCGCTGCTCTGCCGGAAGAGAGATGTGAAGAGCTTGACCTCGACCTTATGGTAGGTAGAAATACTTCGTTTCATGAAACACAGTTTACCGTAACAGTTGACCTTATTAGTGAAGAAACAACCACAGGAGTATCAGCAAAAGACAGAGCCCTTACAATAAAAGCACTGGTGAATCCTTCCACCAGACCATCGGATCTCGGACGGCCGGGTCATATCTTTCCGCTGAAGGCTAAAGCGAAAGGTGTTCTGAGAAGAGCCGGTCATACTGAAGCTGTAGTCGACCTGACGCGTTTTGCCGGTCTTAACCCGGGAGGAGCCCTCGTTGAGATAATGAATGATGACGGATCAATGGCACGGCTTAAAGACCTTGTGAAACTAAAGAAAAGATTTGGCATTAAAATAATCACCATCAGCGATCTTATAAAATACAAGCTGGAAAGAGAATCGATCCTTGAAAAAGGTGAAAAGGTCAAATTGCCTACTTTGCACGGAGATTTTGAGTTCATCCCATTCAGACAGATCAGCAACGGGCTGGAACATTGCGCGCTGGTAAAAGGAACATGGTCAAAGGAGGAGACCGTGATGGTCCGCGTACATTCCTCATGCTTTACCGGCGATATCTTCGGATCGCTGAGATGCGATTGCGGACCACAGCTTCATAAAGCAATGGAAATGGTTGAAAAGGAAGGCAAAGGAGTGGTCATTTATCTCAGCCAGGAAGGCAGAGGTATTGGGTTGCTGAATAAAATAAAAGCTTACCGTCTCCAGGATGAAGGAATGGATACCGTCCAGGCAAATCTGAAACTCGGATTCAGCGAGGATGAAAGAGATTATGGTGTCGGAGCGAATATAATGAGGGAGCTTGGGCTGGGGAAAGTAAAACTGATATCAAATAATCCGGTTAAAAGGGCAGGGCTTGAGGGATATGGAATAAAAATAGTCGAAACCATTCCCCTGATCATTGAAGCCAATCCTCATAATCAGTTCTATCTTGAAACAAAGGCAAATAAAATGGGTCACAACCTGACATGCTACAAGCATTTTGACAGGGACTGATTTTTTCTTAGATTTGTTATAATATCTGACTTAACAATTTATGAAAAACCTCAGGATAGTTTTCATGGGGACACCTGAGTTTGCAGTAGCTGCACTTGGCTCGCTGCTGATGAACGGTTTCAATGTAGTAGGAGTGGTAACCGCACCTGACAGACCGGCAGGAAGAGGGAGAAAGATTACCAAACCTGCTGTTAAAGAATTTGCTGAATTCAGCAATCTTCCGATTATTCAGCCCGACAACCTTAAAGATCCTGCATTCGTAAATACTTTAAAGAAACTGAAGGCTGATGTATTCATTGTAGTCGCTTTCCGTATGCTGCCTGAAGTTGTATGGAAACTGCCATCAATAGGAACAATAAACCTGCATGCTTCTCTCCTGCCCCAGTACCGGGGCGCTGCTCCTATAAACCACGCAATAATCAACGGAGAATCAGAGACCGGGATCACTACCTTCTTTATCGATGAGAAAATAGATACCGGGAACATTCTCCTGAGAGAAGCTGTTCAGATCTCTCCCTTTGAGAATGCAGGAGATCTTCACGACAGGCTTATGAGGCACGGTGCAAAGCTGGTGATCAAAACCCTGGAAGGACTGGCTAAAAACAACTTAAAACCGCAAAACCAGTCCAGGTTCATCAAGCCCGGTGAAGTCCTTAAGACAGCACCAAAGATTCTTCCGGAACTCTGCATCATAGACTGGAAGGCTGATCCTGTCAGAATTCATAATCTTATACGCGGACTTGCCCCTTATCCCTGTGCAAGGACATTTATCTGCAGAGGAAATGAAGTTCTTTCGTTAAAGATATTTGAAAGCGAACCTGAAAATCTGCAGCATAAATTCAAACCGGGCCATATAATTTCCGACGATAAGCACTACATAAGAATAGCCTGCCGGAATGGTTTCATAAATATCCTGACACTTCAGCTTGAAGGTAAAAACAGGATGAACTCGCTTGAATTCCTCCGCGGCTTTAAAGTTTCAAAGTTTTCAATTCAGGTCAGTTAACCGGCTTTATTGTTCTCAGCCACAGTCTGCTGCCAGGCGGAGGTTCCTCACCGGCAGCCATCCTGTTCATTTCGTACAGCCTGGCCGTTTTTATCCCATAAGCCTGGGATATTGAATACATGGTATCTCCTTCACTCACCACATGGATTTCCTTGCCCGGTTCAGCTTTATCCCTCTTCGGCTGAAGATAAAGCACCTGTCCTGCAACCGGAACAAAATCCTCTCCAAGCTCGTTATAACGCGGTAATTCCCACCTCAGAAGATGAAACTCCTTTTCAATCATCTCCCTGGTCTCACCTTCAATAACAACAATGAACTGTATCCGGTTATTTTCCATGATTCTCCCGGCTGATGCTGAAACAACATTATCGGGTGGTATTACCGATTGTTTAGGTGCTAAACTATCTGATGACTGCTCTTCAATCTTCTTTTCAACTTCTTCAACTTTTTCAACCACTTTAACAGGGTTTACCTGCTGCTTGTTTGAAGTATATTCCATATCAAAAAGATGAAGGTTGTTCTCTTCAATTTTCCTTATCAGCATATTTGTATAATCCGGATTAGTCGCATAGCCTGCTTTCTTCAGACCCCGGGCCCATCCCTTGTAATCTGTCGGATCAATATCAAAGAGAAAGCTGTACCGTGAACTGGTTCGCAGGAAGTCGGAATGATCATAAAATGAATCTTCAGGTCTGTTATACTTGCGGAAGCATTCATTCCTGCGGTCATCGTGATGACGAATGGTAGCACCTTTCCAGTCGTCATGACATTTTATGCCAAAGTGATTATTCCCTTCGCGGGCAAGAGTACTGCGGCCGAAATCAGATTCGATCATACCCTGTGCAAGTGTTATGCTTGCAGGAACTCCCGTTCTCCTCATCTCGCTGATTGCAAGGTCCTTATATTTTGAAATATAGGCTGCAGCGCTCGGTTCTCCGCCTGAAGGCTGAACGGCCTGACGTGACGGCCGGCATGAACTAAACAGCATCGGGACCAATAAGAAATATATAAGTTGTCTTTGTCCTGGCATATAAATCAGTTTCGGCAAAAATAGGGAAAAGTCATTATCTTTATAATCCAAACTGAATAAGAGTGTTATGATAAGAACGAAAAATATTTCATTTTCATATAAGGAATTTGACGCTCCTGCTGAAATGACCAGGGAGGATCATGAGCTTTTAGAATGTGCCAGAAAAGCAGCGGCCACAGCGTATGCGCCTTACTCAGGATTCAGGGTGGGCGCCGCAGTAAGGCTTGCCAGCGGGATAATAGTGTCCGGCAGCAATGTTGAAAACGCTGCGTTTCCATCAGGCATATGTGCAGAAAGAAATGCCCTCTCAAATGCTTCCTCAAATCACCCGGGAGACAATCCTTCAGTGATGGCAGTAGCAGCAATGACTGAAAAAGGATTAACCATGGAACCGGTCTCTCCCTGCGGAAATTGCCGGCAGGTGATAGCTGAAGAGGAGATCAGGAGCGGTAAAAGCATCAGGATCATCCTGGGCAGCTTGAAAAAAATTCAGATTGTTGACAAAGCAGGCGATCTCCTTCCGCTTCAGTTCAGCATGAGGGATCTTAATGTCACTCCCCGCTGACAATAAGCTGGAAGCCGGCCCCGTGAATATTCTTGATGTTGAGGCGGGGATCGTCTGAAAGCATTTTCCTGAGCTTTGTGATATAGACATCCATGCTGCGCGCAGTGAAATAATCATCGTTGCCCCAGATTTTCTTAAGCGCCATCTCCCTGCTTATCAATGCATTGGGATTGACTGCCAGCAGCTCGAGCAGCTGGGCTTCCTTGGGTGACAGTTTCTTCTCATCATCTCCCGATGTCAGTGTCCTGAGCTTTGAATTAAACACGTACCTGCCAATTTCATAAATATCTTTTGTACCGCCCTGCAGATCACGACGTGCAACTATTGCCCGTATTTTGGCAAGCAGGATATCCGTATCAAAAGGTTTGGTTACGTAATCATCGCCCCCTGCTCCATAACCCCTCAGCACATCCTCCTTAAGCTTTTTGGCTGTGAGGAAGATTATCGGCACTGAATTGTTTATCTGTCTTATCTCATTCGCAATGGTGAATCCGTCAACATGAGGCAGCATAACGTCGAGGATGCATATATCAAATGCTCCCTTCCTGAAATGATCTACGGCATACTTGCCGTCGTCAATCCAGTCCACCGAAAAATCATTTATCTCAAGATACGATTTCAGCACTGATCCGAAACTCAGGTCATCCTCAACGAGAAATATCTTTACAGGCTTCAGGTTCATTTTCCATTCTCCATATTAAAAGGTAAAAATACATCAAAACGGCTTCCCTTTCCAGGTTCGCTGTGGACTTTTATATCTCCCTTATGTGCATCAACAATTGCAAGTGCATAATTGAGCCCGAGACCGAAACCTTTTACGTCATGCACATTGCCTGATGTCTTCCTGTAGAACCGTTCAAAGATCCTGTTCTGCACGCTCTTGCTCATTCCAATGCCTTTATCCGTAACGGACATTATAATGCCTTTCTCATTGTTTCTTGTCTCAATAAAGATCTCAGGCTGCCCCTCTGAGTATTTGATGGCATTATCAAGGAGGTTGTTCACAAGGTTGGTCAGGTGATCATTGTCACCACAGATCACAGGCTGTTCAGCATTCAGATTAAGTTTAACCGTACCGTTTCTTTGTGACAGAAGTATCTCAATGATCTCTACAGAGCGCTCTATGACTGAATGCAATGAGAGACTCTCAAATTTAAATTCAATCTCTTTCTTGTCAAGCGAGGCTATCTGCAGGATTGTTTCGACCTTTTTGTCCATCCTGCTGTTTTCCTTCTTTATGAGGCTTATAAAGTGCTTTACACTCGATTCATCATTAATCACCCTGGGATTCGTTATGGTATCTGCTGCAAGTGAAATTGTGGCAATCGGGGTTTTGAACTCGTGAGTCATATTGTTAATGAAGTCTGATTTCATTTCCGATATCTTTTTCTGGCGGATAATGAAAAAGAGGCTAAGTGCAAATGTGGCAAGAACGATCAGTGAGAACAGAAAAGATCCTCCGAGTATCCAGATCATTGATCCAAGAATATAGTTTGTTCGCTCAGGGAAGACAACTGACAGAACAAGATCCTGACGGATAATATTATCAGGGAACAGCCTCACCTGGTAAATACTTTTAAGGAAATCGTTTTTGTTCGATTTATTATATGTGCCTTCCGTGACTTCACCGTTTCTTATAATAGCAAACTCGAACGGAGTATGGATATTTGAGAACATCAGCGACCGCCTGAGATTAAACTCAACTATTTGGTTATCAAGCTCCATAGTCTTTTCCCAGTTGTACACGTCTGAGATCATCTGATCGCTCATATTCCTGAATTCATCCCGCCTTTTCTTCACCCAGTCAATGAATTCCTGCTGCCTGATATAAACTGTTCCCTGTTTTACTTCAGGATCCCTGCTTTTTACAATTGTCATCTTGCCCGGATCATGCGTGGAGGCCACAATGAAAGCACCTGAATCTGAGGTAATCAGGGTATCATGAGTGATTATGACCGGCTTTTCGCCCGGATTCTGCGTAACCGACTGATTGGTTATCCTGACACTGAAGCTGCCTTCAGTTCCGGCAGAATAGCTCTGGATATTTACATAATCCGAGACAGATGAAGCTGAACTTTCAGGTACAACACGATCTTTAAGAATATAATCATTGAAGAAGCTCATTTTTCTTGATGACTCAATTGATTCTGCAGCTTCCCTTATACTTCCTATTGCTATGGCATTGAAGCTTTCATTCCGGATCCCGACTGCCTCCTTTATCCACACCATCTGGACAAGTATGATACCGATAAGCGAAACCAGCATCATGAAGATAAGACCGACGAACTTACTCCTGCTCATGCTGCAAATTTAACTTATCATACCAAAAACAGGATGCGTTTTAACTTTTCATTAACTCTTATTAACCTGAAATTAACGGCATAATGCTGTCAATGAAGTAATTTTGAACTGAATCAAAACCAGCCAGTCATGAAAAGAATCATCAGAAACCTGTTTTTAATACTGTTAGCCTGTTTCGTCCCAATGGCAATAACCTCGGGACAGGAAAAGAAGGGTGAAAAGAAAATCAAGATCATTGTTGAAGAAGGATCAGGAACCAGAACTGTAATGGATACTGTATTTACAGGATCTCCAATGCCTGAAAAAATAGAGCTTAAAGACGGAACCATCGTTTTTATAGGTAACCCGGATATGGATCTGAAACATGTGAAAGACGGCAACAAAGTGATTGTCACTGTTGATGCCAGTAACGGCGGAGAAAAACATTCGGAAAAGAAGGTTATCGTAATGAGCTCTGATTCAGCAAGCTGGACTGCAGCATCAACAGGAGCTAAGGATCAGATATATGTTATCAGTCCCGGTAAAGTTATAAGGAAAGAAGGCACCGGTTCATTCAGCGTGGTTGTTACTGATGATGAGGAGAAAGCCTCTGATGCAACAAAATATGTGATTGCAAAGGATGGCATGGTGGTCACCGTGGAAAGCGATGATGAAGAGAAGGCAAAAGAAGTGTTAAAGTTGATTCAGGATAAACTTGGGATTAAAAACGAAGAAAAGAAATAATTCCGATCAGGCTTTCATGTTCATTCCGGGGCATCTGTAATGGAACTCACTCCATATATCACCTTCCGGAAATGGAGCCGTGATCA
>CAZGGZ010000094.1:0-9055 GCA_964525415.1 uncultured Rikenellaceae bacterium
GAGAGCTTCCCGTGCATGAGGGTAAAACGCCCTGTGAACGCGGAGATCCCATGAATGGCTCATGGGCCACATATCTTTCTCAGGCATCATCATCCGCATTGATTCAACAGGTGGAATCTGTTCTCCCGACGGTCCGGCTTCGGTGTTGAACTCAAGCTTGCCGTACCAGTACACCGGAGGGAAATAAGCATATACTTTAGGGTAAGGGCCCATCCATACACCCGTGTTTCCCGACACTTCGCTTGAATCATTTGTAGCTGACGCTATCCATGGTCTTGTACCGTCAAGATCGTTCAGGACCTGTGTATACATCTTCTCAACTTCAGGAGAAGGAATATTGTCGCTTCCCAGCACCCAGGTAAACACTGACGGATGATTTCTGAGCCTGAAAACCTGATCCATGAGGCTTTTCTGAGCGATGGTCTCAATGTGAGGAGTCCAGTCTTCCCACTCCTCCCACGAGCTGCAGCAGCACCATCCTACCATCAGGAGGATGCCTTCCTCGTCGCATTTCTCAAAAAGGTAATCCGATCCGCGCGGAGCTTCGAGCCGCAACGCATTAAGACCCATGTGTTTCGCATATGCTATATCAGTATCGATCCTCTCATTTGAGGGACGGAGAAGCATATCCTCTACATATCCGCCGCCCTTGATCACTATATTTTTCCCGTTTATCTGGAATACCCTGGTGGGTTTCCTCCTGAATTCATTCATCCATGATGTCACCTCGCGGATCCCGAAACGGACTTTTTCAATATCTGAGATTCCACCGTTGGTTTCGAAAGAGAGTTCCAGATCATAAAGATTCTGAGGCCCTACAGTATGAGGCCACCAGAGCTTTGGATCATTTATTTCGAGTTGTCTTATTTCTTCAGGATCCAGAACGATGAATTTGGTTTCCCGGGGCGCCAGCTTTACTTTTTTCGAGAAAGTGATGTCTTCTATTTTTCCCGTCAATACTCCCTTGACTGTCTTGTCCGACGCATTTAGAAGCTCAGTTGAGATGGTAAGCTTTGCCTTGTTCGTTTCCGGAAGATTGAGCTTTGTCTTTACAACAGGTTTTTCAATCGCAACCGGTCCGGACGATTGAACAGCTACATCGTACCATATCCCCATTGCCTTGTCGGGAGGTGTCGGGTTCCAGTCGACCCAGGTAATTGTAAGGTCAAGTCCTCTTGGTGGAAAAATCTCGACCGCCAGGCAGTTCTCTTCACCCGGTTTGGCATATTTTGTAATGTCAAGATTATAAAGACGGTATGCTCCTTCAATTGCAATAGTATCAGCAATGAGCTGTCCGTTGAGCCATATATTTGCCTGGTAGTTAATACTGTGGAACTTCAGCCATGCTGACATCCCTTCAAAACTGGCAGGAAGGGTAAATACTGTCCTGTACCACCAGGGAACAAAGTAAGGGCTGTCGCCGGGAATCTCTGCTCCCCTGCGCGGGAAATAGCCCGGGAGCGATTCAATGTTCGTTCCGAAATAGGGATCAGGGTACACTTTATTCTCAATGAGGGTTCCCAGCACAGTCGATGGCACTGTTGCGGGGTACCATTTTTCAGTAGTGAAGCCGGTTGTTGAAATTTCACTTCCTCCGTCTTTTACTTCAACTGATGACTGGATAGCCCAGTTATCTTTCAGAAGGACCTTCTCTGTCCGGGTAATAATGTTTGAGCAGGAATAGGAAGAGACAAGGGAAATCAAAAGTACAGAATGTATAATTTTTGCTTTCATAATCTATGGATATAAGGTATTAATCAATAAAGGGACTATGCTTGGTATTATTATTAAATGCCAGTGCATAATTTACAGGTAAGAGATTACCACACAGTTACAGGTGCTTACTGATGTTACACTGACACCGTCCACAGTTTCTGTTACAGTCCTGGTTTTTGATTTCCGGAGAGCATTCATTTGCTGCTCCGACAAACTGCATGTATCAATCCCTACTGAAAAAAGGTCAGGAGTAAATGAACTGTCATTCGAAGTTGTCCTGGTAGTGACAACACATCTCCAGCAGCGGTCCTTTTCGCATGAATGCAAAGACACTGCAACAAAAAATATAAGGGTAAAAAATACCTTTTTCATAAAAATGCAATGTATAAAGTTACAAAAGACAATTGTTCATGCAAAATAAAAGCGATTTATACAATTACTTTATGACCAGTTTATTGAATTTAATACCAGTAAGACGTAAATTTGCAGTTACAGGGTCATTGACAATTAGCAAAAACTAATCCGATGAAGAAGTTGAATCTAAGATATTTATTAATCCTGCTGGTTTTTACATGTATGGCTGACTCATGCAAAAAGCAGGTTGTGCCTGCGGTTACAACTTCGTCTGTTTCTGATATTACCGGAACTTCAGCAGTATGCGGAGGCACAGTAACCAGCCAGGGTTCAGGAGATATAAATGAACAGGGTATATGCTGGAGCACAGCCAGTACGCCGACAATTGCAGATTACAAATCAGTAAGTGATGCAGATTCGGTGGTTTTTTCTGATAAATTATCAGACCTTAGTATTGCAACTACTTATTATGTAAGGGCCTACGCAACAAATAAAGCCGGAACAGGGTATGGTGAGATAAGATCCTTTACAACATTCCTGGCTGATCATGACGGGAATATATATACTACAGTAACAATAGGCCTGCAGACCTGGATAGTTGAAAATTTAAAGACGACAAAATTTAACGACGGAACAGCCATCCCCCCGGCACCGGCTGTGACTGACTGGAACAACATGAAAACACCTGCCTTTTGCTGGTATAATAATGACAGTCAGACATATAAACCTGTTTACGGAGCTTTATACAACTGGTATTCAGTGAATAGCGGCAAACTTTGTCCTGCAGGCTGGCATGTGCCTTCTTATTCTGAATGGACCGCATTGAATAACTATCTGGCTGAAAAAGGATTTGGATATGGTGGCAGCGGTGATGATACAGGCAAGTCACTCGCTGCAGCTTCACTCTGGCTTACATCGTCCGAACCGGGATCTGTAGGGAACGATTTATCGGGCAACAATAAAACCGGTTTTGCGGGTATGCCCGGAGGTATGTTTATTGAAGGCAGGTTTTATGTTCTGGGTGAAACAGGCGGCTGGTGGAGTTCAACGGTAATTTCAGGCAGTTCTGCAGCCTGGAGCAAACAATTAAATTATTCCGGTACTAACTTTACCGATATTGCTTATTTTAACCACTGCAGCTTATCTGTCCGCTGCCTGAAAGATTAGAATCAAAAAGCCGATCTTTAAGCTCAATGCAGTGGAATACCGTAATCAGATGTTAGTTATAATAATGATGAAGGAGCGTTACATCTCCCACATGTGTAAAAGGCTTTCCGTTTGAAAATGTCCCGGTACATTTGTAGACATAGACCCCTTGTGGTGCGACCTTACCCTGGTAATATCCGTCCCATCCTTTCATAACATCCTCGCTGACATATATCAATACCCCCCAGCGATTGTAAATTTCCAGACGGTATTCTTCCACGCCTTCCCAGACCGGACGGAAAATATTATCCTTATCAGGTTCAGACAGGCTGTAATATCCTCCGTTAGGACCTGACATATCAGGTTCAAAAACGTTTGGGAATACTATCACACCTGTCGGGACAACTTCAACAGCCGCAAGTTTTGTCAGGGTGTCCATGCAACCGTTAACAGTCCAAACCGTAAGCCTGATGTCATAGAATCCCTCACTGGTGTAGCGGTAATTGGGATTATATTCGGTTGAAGTATTTCCGTCTCCGAATTCCCACAAATAGATCACTCCGTTTTCAGATAAATTATATAACTGTACTTCCTGCTCCGGCAGCATTACCAGTGCGGGAGAAACCCTGAAGTTTACATAAGGTTTCCTGAACACTTCAACCTGGTGGTAAGCATAATCCTGTCCTCCGTCACCTGTCACAGTCAGTTTCACATTGTAGATCCCGGATTCATTAAAGGTATGAACCGGTTCAAACTCATCAGAAGTTGTGCCATCATCAAATTCCCAGAAATACGTGTTCCCGTACAGGGAGCTGTTCGTGAATTGTACAGGAAGGGGCTCACAGCCCGGGATAATTGTATCAAAATCAGCAATCGGGGGACTGGCAAAGATCCTTATAAGATGAGAAACAGAATCATAGCAGTGTGCTGATGAAACGTAAAGTGAAATATTAAACTCCCCCCATGTTGAATATGTATAAGGAGCAGGGTCCTCTGACGCTGAAGTTGAGCCGTCATCCATATCCCACAGATAGGTCCATGGCCCCGGATTGGTCACATTTGTGAAGCTGACTGTGGCGGCGGGATATACCTGGTGAGTCGGTAAAGCTATGAATTCAGCAGCCGGATTGGCATAAACGAACACAGTGTCTGTCATTGCATCCGTACAGCCATATCTTGATGTCGATGTCAGGGTAACAAAATAACTAATATCATCGTCAGAGAAGTTAAAATATGAATGTGACGGATCCTTTACCGTGATATTTGATCCGTCTCCGAAATCCCACAGGAACGTCTCACCCATCACCGATTCATTGACGAAACTGCTGGTCAGCGGACTGCATCCTTCATCATTAAAGCTAAAACCGGCGATGGTGGGAGGGTAGACATATAAGTTTTGCATGGCTGAGTCAACACAGCCGAAGGTTGAGGAGGCAACCAGCTTGACATTATACTGTGCAATGTTTGTTGTAATGTTGTCAAAGGTGTGGTTGAAGGGTGTCCCCGAAACTGTATTCAATGTACTTCCATCGCCAAAATTCCAGTTGTACTGGTCTGCATTTGTACTGGTATTTGTCAGTAAGGCGTCGAAAGGAGGACAAACAATTATTCTGTCCGTTTCAAACCTGGCCAGCGGTTTCGGATGAATAGTGATATCCCCGGTTATTTCATTTACACAGTTGTATCGTGAAGTAGCTGTCAGTCGAACCTGTCTTGTAACCGGGGCATTGGTGAAGTTTGTAAAAGTATGTCCGGGAGAATCCGAACTGCTGGAGGTCCCGTCACCGAAATCCCACAGGTAAGTATATCCGCCGCTGCTCACGTTGCTGAACTGTACCCGGAGCGGCACACAGCCCTCGTCAATATCAGCGAGAAATGAGGCATCTATATCAGGATATACTTCTAAAGTCCTGGTTCTCTGGTCTGTACACCCTTCAGGATTTTCGGCTATCAGTGTAACCAGAAAAACTGCGTTTGTTGTATAAGCTGAATTGCTGAATGTATGAGATACAGGGTTCATGTCAGATGTAATTGTATCTGAACCATCACCAAAATCCCAATAATAGGTTGCACCGGTTGTTGAAGCATTATTGAATATGACAGTGAACGGGGAGCAGTTTACATATTCCGTGAAAGTGAAGTCGGATTTAATATTCGGGTGAACCACGATATCCATGTAGAACGAATCCCTGCATGCATAATTTGAAGCCATGGCGTACAGCCATACCTGGTACGTGACATCTGTTGATCCGGTATTGGTAAAAGTTTGTGAAGGATTTGCCAGTTGTGAGGTAGTACCGTTTCCGAAGTCCCACAGATAGAAAGCCGCACCGGAAGAGATATTGGTAAAATCAATTGTCAGGGGATGGCAGCCGGAAGCCTGGCTTACAGTAAATCCGGCATTTATTGCGGGTTCAACAGTTACAGTTCTTATGAACGAATCTGAACATCCTGAGGCATTTTCAGCAACAAGAGTAATATTATAATTGACCTGGCTGGCGAATCCGGTATTGAAATATCTGTGAACCAGCGGGGCAGTTGTGGTGGTAACAGTATCGGTACCGTCGCCAAAATCCCACCTGTATATGGTTGCATTGACTGATGAATTAATAATACTGGCATCAAACGGAGTACAGCCGATATCTTCAGGCAGGATGAATTCAGCTTTTACCTGCGGATGAACCACTATTGGCCAGGAAACTGACTCGACACATTCGCCATCGCCTGAGGAGGTCGTAAGGGTGACTGAATATGTAGAATCAGATGTGCCGAAATTGGTAAAAGTATGGGAAGGGGAAGACTGAACCGAAGAAGTCCCATCGCCGAAATCCCAGTAGTGAGTCACCGGGTTCAGCGAAAGATCAGTAAATATCACATCAAGAGGGTGACAACCCTCAAAAGCACTGGCTGTAAAGTTGGCTGTGATCTCGGGATGGACCGTAATATTAGTGGTCATCACATCGGAACATCCTTCGCTGTTGGTGACAGTCAGTTGCAGCGGGTACACCGCTGCCGAGCCTCCTGTATTATTGTATATATGGGTAAAACTTGCAGCACTGGTATTTGATACCGGGCTTCCGTCGCCAAAGTTCCAGGAGTACTGCTCGGCGCCAAATGACTGATTATCAATAGTTATTGTGAACGGGTGGCATCCCAGGATATCATCAGTAGCAAATGCGGCTTCAATATAAGGATGCACCAGAATGTCAATATAAGCAGTATCTCTGCAGAACTGAGCAGATGTTGAAATCAGAGTGACAGTATATGTTGTGTCATGATCCATCAGGTTTCTGTCATACAGGTGGACAGGGCTGATATCGGTTGATGTTCCACCATCTCCGAAATCCCAGAAATAAAACGCTGCGCCGGTAGAGTTGTTCTGGAAAGTGACTTCAAAAGGAGAGCAGCCTTCAACCTGAGAGGGTACGAAAGAAGCATTTATTTCAGGGTAGACCGTTACATCACGAGTTATCTCATCAAAGCATCCTTCCTCGTTATCAACGCGCAGCCTGATGGTATAGGTTACCGGGAAAGGATTGTTATTGACATAGGTCTTCAGGATTTTTGGACCGGGGGAAGATGAAGTTGTCCCGTCGCCGAAATCCCAGGAATAGGTGTCAGCGCCGATGGACTGATCGGAAATGACTATCTCATGCGGGGTACAGGCGTACACGGTGTCAAATGCAAAATTCGCTTCAATATATGGTGAAACTGTAATTGTCTGGTATGAAGTGTCCCTGCACAGATAAGGGGAGATGGCGATCAGGCGGGTTTGAAATACCAGGTTGTCAGGTCCGAATTGATTTCTGAAGGTATGCTGGGGATTCTGGTCTATTGATGATCCTCCGTCGCCAAAATCCCATGACCATGTATCGGTATTTCCCGTGGAGTTATTCTGGAATTGAACCAGCAGGGGATCACATCCTGCGCTGGCTCCGGTTAATGAAAAGGCAGACGCTATCTCAGGAAAGACAGTAATTGTCTTGGTAAAGATCTCGGAACATCCGCTCTCATTCTTTACCAGCAGGGTGACCGTATTGTCTATGGGAAGATTGGTTGTGTTGGTGTAAGTATGTGTGAACGAGAAAGGAAGCGGATAATTTGGCGGCAGTGTATAAGGTGTGAGCGGATCAAGATCATACCTGATCAGAGGAGTCCCGTCTCCCAGGTCATACTGCCACGAAAATCCTCCTGATGACCGGTCATCAAACTGAATTTCCAGCGGGGAACAGCCCGATGAAACGTTTGTCTCAAAAAATGCCACAACAGGCGTTGAGACCAGTACTGTAAGGTCAATATTTCCTGATGAACATGCGCCGGATACCTGAACATTATATATATGCGGCCCGGGAGGCAGGTTGGTCGCTGTCGGCATGTTTGAGGTGGCATCATCAAGGTATGTATCCGGTGTCCAGAGGTAATTTGTTCCCCCGAAAGCAAACAACTGGACCGGATCGCCAGAGCATGCCCTTACAACCGACGAGTTTGTGCCTGCTACATTTGCACCCACATTCAGTCCGCCAAAGTCGGAATAGTAGCCATAATACAATCCTGCCTGGCCTGCTCCGGGATTGCCATTGAATATCGCCAGGTGGAATATATCACCAGTATTTTCCACAAGATGCTGACCCACAGGCAGCGTACCAGAGGGGAGAGCGCCTGAAGGGAAATAAGCCATGTAGCCTCCGGTTCCCGGTATTTCGCTAAATGCTCCCGGGTCAATTACAGCATCATTTCTGATACCGTCAACAAGGAACTTATCTTCATTACCTTTTTTGACAATAATGAAAAACTGGAACTTATTTTCACCTGATCTTGCCCGGGTAAATGCAAGCTGGGTGTTTCCTGTACATCCTATTGCAGGAACAATGGCTCCTCCACGCTGCTGGTTCTCAACTCCAAGCTGAAAGACATAAAAAGGCTTTACCGGATCAGCCGGATTCAGGCTTGATGTAATGTGAGCAAACTTTGAACCTCCCGGGACAATGACAAGTGCCTGCTGCCCTGTGTTGAGTGTTGTGTATGGTGTAGGCCCTATCGGTACACCGTTACCATCATATACATATATATTAGTGTTATCAGAAGTTGCCAGAACATAGACGTGATTGGGATTACCCATATCAGGTACTATATAGTTATTACCGACAATGTTCACAGGCACTATCTGGTCGCCTATCACATCTTGCCCCTGGGCTCCTACGGCAAGAGCATCATCCTTCACTGAAATACAGACAGGCTCAGTTGATTCAATTTTTGTTCCGGCAAGCCTGTCTGCAGCAAGTATGCTGTAATTAAGGGGGAATAATGAAAAGGTCTGTCCCCTGTTAAGCGTCAGTACATATGTGCCGCCTGCCGGGATACCCGTCGGCCCTGAGCCGTAGCTTGCAGCTTTCCCTGCCGGTAGTGTTATAGTAACCTGCGTATTGTCAGTGGTTGCAGCAATATCAATAGCCGAATAAGTTCTTGGAATATTATTCCTGTTATTATAAACGGTCTGGAACGGGGTATAAAAGAGAGTCCCCAGCGCATTTCTCCCCTTAAGTGTCCATAGATCTGAACCAAAAGAATAATTTACCTCCCAATATGCGGTAATCATATTGGTGGCAGTGATGTGAAGGCCGAAGTTATTTATCCCGTTTAAAGTCAGGGGCTTATTTTCCAGCCTGTCATTTGCCGGATTTGCAGCTACATCAATCAGAGAAGTCAGATCCACCGCCGTGGCTGAGTTAGCTAGTATATTGACCACAATATCCTGGAAACCAAGCGGATTAAGTACTGCATGGTAAGGATTTGCCGGCATACTGATCGTGACTGTTGAAGCCAGTTCAAGGGTGGCAAT
>CAZGGZ010000095.1:0-8323 GCA_964525415.1 uncultured Rikenellaceae bacterium
CCCGCTCTTCTTGTCTACCCCGACCGTATTGAAGAGAATATACGCAGGATGATAGCTGTAGCAGGAGATGCCGACCGGCTGAGACCTCATGTCAAAACACATAAAATGCCTGAGATCGTACGTCTGCAGATGAAACATGGCATCAGGAGATTCAAATGTTCAACAATAGCTGAAGCTGAAATGGCTGCCAGATGCAGTGCTCCCGACGTCCTTCTGGCATATCAGCCTGCCGGGCCAAATATTAACAGGTTTTTTAACCTGATGGAAGGTTACCCGGGAACAAAATTCTCCTGTATTGCCGATTCAGAGGACGTAATCCGCCTGCTATCCAAAACAGCAGTACTAAAAAATATTCAGACTCACATCTGGCTTGATATAAATGTCGGGATGAACCGCACAGGAATAGTACCAGGGGATAAAGCCGAAAGACTTGCAGAACTGATTAATGATATGCCAATGCTCAGGTTTGAGGGACTCCATGTTTATGATGGTCATCTGCATGAGCCGGATCCTGCTCTCCGCAGGAAAATGTGTGATGAATCATATGCTCCTGTCTCAGATTTCATCGGACATCTTGAGAAAACCGGCATTAAATGCCTGAAAATTGTAGCAGGCGGTTCTCCTACTTTTCCGTTACATGCGCAGCGCAAAGAGGTGGAATTAAGTCCGGGCACATTATTGTTATGGGACTATGGCTACAGCACAGCATTTACTGATATGGACTTTTTGCATGCAGCTGTGCTTTTCACCCGTGTTATCAGTAAGCCGGCAAAGGACCTTCTTTGTATTGATCTGGGTCATAAATCTGTAGCTTCTGAAATGCCCCAGCCAAGGATTAGAATTCCGGGATCAGCGAATTACTCAATTGTCTCACAAAACGAAGAGCACATGGTTATAAGGACAGAGGAAGCCGGGAGGATGAAGATCGGAACTCCTGTCTATGCAATACCGTTTCATATCTGCCCCACAGTTGACAGATTCGATGTAGTCTCAGTTGTAAGGGATGGAAAAGTAACAGAACAATGGAATGTAGAAGCACGCAGACGAAAGATAACCATATAAGACAGGTTATCCCGTTGTGCCTTTGCACCTTTATCTGAATAGATAGAGAAATCCCCGGTACTCCTTGCTGTCATACCTTATATCATCCCACCCTAATGCACGGATGATATAAAAATAGACGCCGGGGCTTGCTTTTCTTGAGGAATTATTGACATTACCATCCCAGCCTGTCCAGTCTCTCAGAATTTCTCCCTCTCCGCTGAAACCATATACCTTCATTCCCGACTGGCTGAAGATTTCCATACTCATAAATCTTATTGACTTCGACTCAACCATGAAATAATCATTATATCCGTCGCCATCAGGTGTGAAGACATTTGGAATGTTAAGGGATGACGGGTCAACCTTTATTATAGTCGACCTGAGCGAATCAATACAATGACGATCACTTTCAATAGTCAGCAGCACAGTATATTCCCCCGGTTTATAATAAATATGAGGATCCGGATTTTCCAGGTCTGAAAAGGTGCTGTCACCAAAATCCCACAGGTATATATATCCCCTTATCGATGTATTTGTCAGAGCAACTTCCAGCGGCGCTTCTCCTTCAGCGGGATCAATAGTAAAATCAGCATTGACATGTATCGATTCATAGAAAAATGATGCTTCACTGCTGCATGCAAGGGAGTTTACCTTAAGTGAATAGGTCACATCTTCAAGAGGAGGTGTAAAGGTAATAGGATCTATTTCGATAGATGGATAGGGAATTGTAGATGAAGGATCTGAAGACCATATGAATTTCAGTTCGTTTCTGAGGTTCAGCTGTATTCCGGTTACAACATCATAGTACCGGAAAGTCTTTACCGTGGCAGATGTATCGCCGTCAAGAGCAACATAATTGCAGTGTTTCATCGGATTCTTGAGCTGTGCCCCGGCATAAGGAGGTTTATCAAAAACTATCCAGCCTACCAGGCTTGTGTCATAAATCCCTGAATTTTCTATTTCAACTTTATACCCGCCTCCTGTAAGATTGCTTATAGTTGAGGAAGTCACTCCGGAATCGGTTTTGTCGGCGATGCTGAAGCTGTTTGTCAGTTCGTTCCGGCGAAACCATTTGAAGGTAAAAGGCCCTCCTCCACCGGGCCGGGTGGCAGTAAGTGTTCCCTGTTCGGTTCCGGTAAGGCTGCAGTAAACAAATACCGGATCCTTGATTCCCGGTGATGACGGATAAGAGGTATAGCGTACCGACAGAGCCCCCGGTGCGGTAAGCTGACCATGAAGGAGTAAAGGCAGAAATACGGTAACAAATACAATCCAATAACGCACAGGCAAGGCGATCTTTCTATTATTAACGGATTCTATAACACTATTTGTATAATACTCCACAAGTTTAATAAAATCCATTAAATTTGTCCCACTCCGAACGCTGTAATTCTGAATAAATAAATGACCCGTAATTACCTCAAAGACCTGAATGAAGCTCAGCAGCAGGCTGTTATCCATTCTGAAGGACCATCTCTTGTTATTGCCGGAGCAGGTGCGGGTAAAACACGGGTTCTTACGTACCGGATAGCACATCTTCTTCAGAAAGGAGTTCCGGCCGGAAAGATCCTTGCTCTCACCTTCACTAACAAGGCAGCCGGAGAGATGAAGGAAAGAATTGCCAGAATAGCGGGTGCTGAGATAGCACGTTACCTGTGGATGGGCACCTTTCATTCAATATTTGCAAGGATACTGAGGATCGAGGGCGACAGGCTCGGATATAAATCCAATTACACCATTTATGATGCCGTTGACTCAAAAAGCCTTGTACGTTCAATAATCAAAGAGCTCAGCCTGGATGACAATGTGTACAAGCCGGGAGTAATAGCTTCAAGGATATCAACTGCAAAAAATAATCTTGTAACAGCAAGCATGTATTCGGCTGACGGTTCAATGTACGAATATGACAAAGCGAGCAGGATGCCTCTGCTGGCTGAAATCTTTAAAATATATTCATCACGTTGCTTTAAGGCAAATGCAATGGATTTTGACGACCTGCTGATGAATACAAACATATTGTTCAGGGACTTCCCGGATGTACTCGCAGCATACCAGGACCGGTTCAGATACATCCTAGTGGATGAATACCAGGACACTAACTATGCACAGTATCTTATTGTAAAGAAACTTGCAGCAATTCATCATAACCTCTGCGTAGTGGGAGACGATGCTCAGAGCATCTACTCTTTCAGGGGAGCAAGAATCGAAAATATCCTCGACTTTAAAAATGATTATCCCGATTATCAGCTCTTCAAACTCGAACAGAATTACAGGTCAACACAAACTATCGTTAATGCAGCAAATGAGATCATTGCAAACAATGAGGGACAGATCCACAAGAAGGTCTTTTCAAAGAATGAACCCGGGGAAAAGATAATGGTCATGCAGGCTATGACCGATACGGAAGAGGGATTCAATATTGCTTCTGATATCCTGGACAGGAGCCTGTCACAGCAGCTTGCCTGGTGCGACTTTGCAGTGCTGTACAGGACAAATGCACAGAGCAGGATATTTGAAGAGACGCTGCGCAGGAAGAATATACCGTATAAAATATATGGCGGTCTGTCGTTTTATGAACGAAAGGAGATAAAAGACATCCTGGCTTATTTCAGGATGGTTATCAATCATGACGATGAAGAGAGCCTTAAGAGATCCATTAACTATCCGAAAAGAGGCATTGGTGATACAACAGTTCAAAAGATACTGGAACTTTCATCTGAGAAAAATACTTCAGCATGGAATATAATTTCTGATGCCGGGAAATATCCCGGTCACTTCAATGCCGGGACAGAAAAAAAGCTTTCCGGTTATGCGGAATTGATCGATAAGCTTGCTCTCGGTAATGGCAATACAGATGCTTTTACCAGGGCAAAAGAGATTGCTTTTGGCTCCGGCATCATGAATGAGCTCAGGGATGGTAAGCTGCCTGAGGAGATAAGCCGATATGAGAACCTCGAGGAGCTGCTGAACGCGATCAAGATATTCACCGAAGCTGCTGAAACCAATGGAGAGCCTTCAACTCTTGAGGCATACATGGCAAATGTTTCACTGCTCACCGATCAGGACAATGAAAAGAAAGAGGACCGCAACAAGGTAACCCTGATGACGATGCATTCTGCCAAAGGATTGGAATTCAAGCATGTGTACATCGTCGGGATGGAGGATACTCTTTTCCCATCTCCTTTATCGGCAGGAAGTGCAAAAGAACTCGAGGAGGAACGGCGCCTTTTCTACGTCGCAATTACCCGTGCGGAAAAGCTCGCTACCCTGAGCTATGCACTGAACAGGTACAAATGGGGAAACCTTGAGAGAAGCAATCCGAGCCGGTTTCTCGGGGAAATTGATCAGAAATACCTCTATTATCCTCAGACGGGGGGTAAACCGTTTCGTACAAAAACCGGAATCAGGGATATGTTCAGGGAGGAAGCATCCTCATATTCTGAAAAGCCCCGGGGAAGAAAAGCTTTAAAGACGGTTACTCAACAAAATACACCTTTCAACGGCAGCGATTCGTCAGAGTTTTCGGAAGGCGATACCGTTCAGCATGAGAGGTTTGGCAACGGAATTATTGTATCCATCGAAGGTGAACCTCCAAACACCACCGCTTCAGTCGAATTTGAAAAGGATGGCCGGAAAAAGCTTTTGCTGAGGTTTGCAAAACTGAGAAAGATCTAGCGCTCACGTACCCACACCCCCTTAATCCCCTCCGAGGCTTCGCTCGGAGCAGGCTCTCCCTGCTTGCGCACTATCCTTTATACACATCTTTGGAACGATTATATTTATAAGAAGAAGATTCCTCATTGCGCCTCCTTCGTCGGCTTCATTCGGAATTACGCTATTATTAAACATATTTACCTATAATTCAGATAAACAACTAATTATGCGATAGTATGCAGAAGCCGGAGGCTTCAAAGTCCAATATCCCCGGTTATATCCGGGGCAGGATTAGTAAAATATTATGCAACCCCGGAAGGTGGTTGAATATAGTTTTTGTATCAATTTTATTCAACACCTCCGGTGTTGTCAACAGAATTTATGACCTTACCATGGATGTTACCATGGATATTGGAATTGGACGTCTCCGACGTCTTACACATAAACATTACTTAATCTCAGATCAGGATATGTATAAAGGGTAGTGGTTTACCAGGGAAAGCCTGCTCCGAGCGAAGCCTCGGAGGGGGTTAGGGGATGGGTATATGTAAAGTATATTATTTCTTCTCCTTCTGCCCGGCCTGACTGAAATTCATCTGCCTGAATGAGAATCCTGTTGTTGAAATGTCATGCTTATAACCAAGGTTTACCTCTTTGGTCTCTGATTTCATCTCGAGTTCTCCTTTTTTGCTATAGCCTTCCATTGCAAGTACAACAGAATTATCCAGATCCTTGCTGCCATAATACGGCGACATTCCGGCTTTTGAGAAGGTTCTTTTATCGGCCTGAAGCTTTAAGTCCTTGGTAGCCCAGATAAAACCGTACTCTTTTGTGTCATTATCAACATATTTGTACTCATCGCATTTATATCCGGCAATCATTCTAGTATTCCCTGTTTTAGTAAAGGTTGCATCTGTATCTTCTGATGTGGCCTGACCTTCAGCAGTATTCTCATCAGGCACCTCGCTGATGACTCCAATCCTCATTCCGCCCATATCTGTCATCATCATAAATGATTTATTATCGCCGTCAACGATAAAAGATGTATTTACCTCAACCTGTCCGCCTTCATCAGATGTAGTGACCATTTTTGATTCAAATCCGGCATTTGCATTCTCGTCATTGAAATAGATGAAGTAATTCATTTTCGCTACATCCTTACCATCATACATCTCCATCTCTGTATATATCCTGTTGTTAAATGAATAGGATTCACTGTATTTTGATGTGACTTTCCCGCCTCCCATCAGTCCTCCTAAGTTAATTCCTCCTGATGGCCTTTTATCTGATTGCTGCTCTGTATCTCCGGCCTGCTCTCCCTGTTCTGCCTCTTCTGCCTGTGCTGCCTCTTGTGCAGCTCTCTCCTGTTCAGCTTTATCATAAGCCTTCTGAGCTTCTACAGTTGCAGTTGAATCAATTTTCTTGTCCGCTTCCTTGTTCAGGACTTTGACTCCGGCATTAACTGCCCTGCCAACTTTGTTCTTGAGCACATTACCTATCTGCGCACTGGAAATTGCCGGTATTGCAAAGATTAATACAATTGATAACAAAATTGTCCTTGTTTTCATGTTTGAAATGTTTAGGAGATAAACTATAAAGTTACTGAAATTTCAGTTCCTGTACAAATGATGTACCAAATTACAGCCCCTTATGGGCCCTATCTCCATATATGATAAAGAGGCAAGGTACTGGCAGGCTGGTTTAATGTTTTATCTTGATATAATCGTAGGGCAGCAGGTCCGCAACCCTCTGTTTTCCCATCTCTCCAATCCATTTGATACCATAAGGGTCAAAATACCCAAGCTTGTTGAAATAAACGTTATTTTTTGTTATTTCCATCATCGATCTGCTGGTTTTCGACAGATAGGCTACATTATAAGTTCTTTTGCTTCCCATGTATTTATCAGATGAATCCCTCTCTACAACCAGGCTGTCATAAGTAATGATCTTATTGTCGGAATTTTTAATTGTGAATCCTGCGGAATCAAGATTATTTTCCCACAAAGAACGCATAAGATGCATCCTTGATCCAAGAAATGCCAATCTCCTCCTGTTTTCTGCCCTCACCCGTTCTTTAGAATTCAATGTGGAATCTTCCCTGAAATTATAATACCCGGTGTAGGATAATGAATACGGAATTTGTGAGTATTCAAAAGCATCGAGATAAAATGTGATCTGATAACCAAGAGATTTATTACTGATAATCAGCGGCCTTAATGAATAAGCAGTCAAAAGGAGTCTGTTTTCATCATATTGAAACACAAGGTCGCTCTCATTCATGATTTTGCAGGTGTATGCATTTACCGTCTCCCCAATGAATTGTCTTCTGAACGTATTTAAATAATTATTTCGGATTGATTTTTCCCATAATGACCTTTTTGAAATGATAACGACTTCGTTGAGCTCATAAATTTTGGGTACTAACAAAATCTTTAATGATTTATCTGCAGGATATTCTGTCAGAAGCAATGAGTTGTATCCGATGGCACTGACCGCCAACGGAAGTTTCTGGTTTTCAGGTGCAAGAACCTTGAAATTTCCGTTTCTGTCAGTTTTAGTTCCTCTTGTTGTCCCGTTAAAAAATACACTGACGTCGGTTAAAGGTCGTTTTGTGTTCTCATCAATGACTATACCACGTAATTCCTGGGAATAATTGGGTAAACAGATTATTATCAGGAAGGCTGTAATAGAAATCCTTTTCATCCTGTTTTCTTCTGATGATCATATAAAGTTATACCAAATATTTATAAAAAACCTGCCGGGGCAGCAGCCCGCGGCAGGAGAAAACATATTAGGAAAGAAAACTGAATGCTTTTATTGTGCGAGTACCGGTTCTGCGGGTTTTTCCTTTTGATTAAGAACTGACTGATAAAGAGTAGCAAATGAACTTGATACCCACATTATTGCCGGGAAAATGCCAACAATAAAGAATATCAGGCCAAATAAAATGATGAAGAAGGAGACAAAACCCATTGCGAATATCCTCCAGCCGTGTCCACGTGTCAGTTTCCAGCTTAATTCCACTGCTTCAATTGGATCGAGCTTTTTGTCCATCACGATATATGAGACGAAAACAAGACGGCATCCAATTATTATTCCGGGAATCAGCAGTGCAAAACATCCCAGGACGACAAGTGCCATCACCAGAAGGTTTGCCAGGACAATATGAAGGTAGTTCTCCCAGAAACCTTTGACTAGCATTTCAAAATCCGGCTTTATTTTCCTGACGGCCTGGATAAAAGTCATATTTGACCCATATTTAAATACAGGCACTACAAAAAAAGAATATAACAGGGCAAGAAGTCCGAAGAAAGCTGCAACCATACCTATTGAGGCCCAGTTGATAATACTATCCATATTCCCAGCCCAGTCCCATGGTCTTCCGTGGAAATCACTGGCATTGAATTTGAAGTTTATAAGCTGAGACGGACCTGTAACAATGGCCACAATTAGAACGATCAGGAGCAGCCTGATAAAATTATCTGCCATCACTTTCAATCCTGTCCCAAAGCTGTTGCTGAAAGTCGGCACAAGTGTGTATTCTTTATTCGTTTCCATTCTTTAATTAAATTAGTTAATACTTCTATTTACTTAACGAGACAAATTTAAATCCTGTTTTTTCGAT
>CAZGGZ010000096.1:0-8283 GCA_964525415.1 uncultured Rikenellaceae bacterium
CTCCCCCGGGAGAAGGGGTTGGGGGATGAGGTTATTCCTTAAGCAAATCCAGAACTTTCTCCACTTTCTCTTCCAGGGGCAGTTCTCCGTCGATCCACTTGATCTGGATACCTTTTCGTTCCATCCCACGGAACCAGGTCATCTGCCTTTTAGCAAACTGATGTATTGCTGTCTCAAGGTTTTTTACCATCTCCCTGTATCCAAGCTTTCCCGTAAGGAAAAGTGTAATATACTTATATTCAAGACCGTAATAAATGAGCACCTCTTTCCTGACGCCCTCGTCAAGCAATTTCTTTACCTCATCAACCATCCCGTTATCGAGTCGTTTTCTTAATCTCTCCGTTATTCTTCTGCGCCGTGTTTCCCTGTCGAATGAGATCCCTGTAATAAGGGGATTAAGATCAGGGAGCTGGGTTTTCTTTTCCGACTTGTTTCTGGTAAACTGTTCAATCTCAATTGCCCTTATCACTCTTTTTTTGGTATCAATATCAGTTGAGTTGTGAAGGTCTTTATAGGTTGAAAGTATCCCTATGAGCTCTTCCATTGTCTTTTTCTCCAGCCTCTTTCTCAGAAGGCTGTCGGGCGGCACTTCATACATCCTGTAGCCTGTCACCACACTGTCAACATACATGCCTGATCCTCCGCACACAATGGGAAAAATGTCACGCTTTTTCAGGTCATCATAGACAACGCCAAAATCCCGCTGGTATTCAAAAACATTATATTTATATCCCGGATCTGCAATATCTATAAGATGGCAGGGAATTGATTTCCCGTTCAGGTTATATTCCGAATAATCTTTACCGGTGCCAAGGTTCATTCCCCTGTAAACCTGACGTGAATCGGCGCTGATGATCTCCCCGCCAATCCTGGCTGCCACTGCTACTGCCAGGGATGTCTTGCCTGATGCGGTTGTCCCTGTGACTACAAGAAGATCATATTCATGCTTAGGTTTAACAGGCATTGTGACAACAAATTAACAGATAAGCAAATTACCATAAATTTACTTAATTTTACCGGTCCCCGATCAGTTTTTATGGATATTGTGATCAAAAATAAAAAGGCTTCGCATGATTATGAGTTCCTGGAGAAGTTCACGGCAGGGATCAGGCTTACAGGGACAGAAATCAAATCGATAAGGCTGGGAAAAGCAGCTCTTGTGGATTCATATTGCTTTTTCAGTGAGGGGGAGCTTTTTATCAGAGGCATGCATATTGCGGAATACTGGTGGGGCAACATTAATAACCATGATCCGTTGAGGGAACGTAAGCTTCTTCTTAAGAAACGCGAACTGAAACGGATCGAGAGAAAAGTAAAGGAAACAGGACTTACCATTATTGTCACAAAAGTCTTCATAAATGAAAGAGGGCTGGCAAAGGCAGAGATAGCAATATCAAAGGGTAAGAAAGAATATGATAAGCGTCAGACCCTCAAGAAGAAAGATGCTGACAGGGAACTTGACAGAATCAGAAAGAGATAATCAGAAGTTCGGGCTGAGGAGGTACCTTGAGTAGAACTTCACGATGGAGTCCACTGCCTCCTTTGACGTATCAACAATTGTAAACAGGTTCAGATCATCAGCTGATATGTTGTGCTCTTCAGCAAGCATCTCCTTCTTTATCCATTCCATCAGTCCTTTCCAGTATTTCTTACCAACCAGGATGATGGGGAATTTCCCTATTTTCCTTGTCTGAATAAGTGTGATAGCTTCAAAAAGCTCATCAAATGTTCCGAATCCCCCGGGAAGCACAATGAAACCCTGGGCATATTTCATAAACATCACCTTGCGTACGAAAAAATGATCAAAGGTGATCAGTTTATCGGCATCAATAAATGAATTGGGGCGCTGTTCAAAAGGAAGGTCTATATTTATTCCCACAGATTTTCCGTTGCCTCTCATCGCTCCCTTGTTTGCTGCCTCCATAATGCCGGGGCCGCCTCCTGTGATAATGCCATAACCTTTCTGTGTAAGCTTAAATGCGATTTCTTCTGCCAGACGGTAGTATTTGTCATTATGATGGGTTCTTGCTGATCCGAAAATTGAAACGCACGGACCTATCCTGGCAAGCTTTTCAAAACCCTCAACCAGTTCAGAAATGATCTTGAACACCCTCCAGGAATCTGTGGTATGTATCTCAGCCCAGGTTTTTTCTTCAAAGGCGTCTTTTGTCAATTCTATCTGTGAAGGTTTATTCAGTTTGCCCATATCTTAATTTTTAACTATTTCAAATATACTCAAATTTACACCTTTAGCTCAGGTTTAAGAAATATTCCGGTGTAGCTCTCCTTAAATTCAGCCAGCTCTTCAGGTGAGCCCGAAAAAATGATATCGCCCCCTTCCTTACCTCCTTCCTTTCCAAGATCAATGATATAGTCAGCCATTTTGATCACATCTATATTATGCTCAATGACGATAACGGTATTTCCCCTGTCGACAAGCCGGTTGAGCACATCGAGAAGCACTCTTACATCCTCAAAATGCAGTCCTGTGGTAGGTTCATCGAGTATATAAAGTGTTTTCCCGGTATCCCGGCGTGCAAGTTCTGCAGCGAGCTTGACGCGCTGGGCTTCACCTCCCGACAATGTGGTTGACTGCTGTCCCAGTGTGATATAGCCAAGACCAACATCCTTCAGGGTTTTGATCTTATGATAGATAGACGGAATGTTGGCGAAGAAATCAACTGCCATGTTTACTGTCATATCGAGGACATCACTTATGGATTTCCCTTTATATTTTACTTCAAGGGTTTCGCGGTTGTAGCGTTTACCGTTGCATTCGCTGCAATGAACATAAACGTCGGGAAGAAAATTCATTTCAATTGTCTTCACGCCTGCCCCTTCGCAGCTTTCGCATCTTCCTCCCTTTACATTAAATGAAAACCTTCCAGCACCGAATCCCCGTATCCTGGCTTCTGTTGTCTGCTCAAACAGCTTTCTTATATCTGTAAAAACACCTGTATAGGTTGCAGGATTCGACCTGGGGGTTTTTCCGATAGGCGACTGGCTCACTTCTATCACCTTATCAAGATGCTCTATTCCCATTATCTCCCTGTATGGCAAAGGGGTCAGTCCCGAATGATGAAAACGCCGAGCAAGTGCCGGATGGAGTGTCTGGTTTATAAGCGAAGATTTACCGCTCCCTGAAACTCCTGTAACGCAGATAAGCGTGCCCAGTGGCAATACAATTTCCACATTATTGAGGTTATGCCCCGTCGCTCCTTTCATCACCAGAAATTTTCCGTTGCCTCTCCTTCGCTTCTCAGGTATTTGAAACTTAGTCCTGTTATTCAGGAATCCTGATGTAAGAGTATTGCAATTTCTTATCTCATCAGGCTTGCCCTCAGCTACAACAAGCCCCCCGTGAAGTCCCGCACCGGGTCCCATGTCAATGATATGATCGGCCGAAAGGATCATTTCCCTGTCATGCTCGACCACGATGACCGAATTACCTGAATCCCTCAGCTGTTTGAGGGCACGTATCAGCCTTCGGTTATCCCTCTGGTGAAGTCCGATGCTTGGCTCGTCAAGAATATAGAGAACGTTAACCAGCTGAGAGCCTATCTGGGTTGCAAGCCTGATCCTCTGGCTTTCGCCTCCCGATAGTGTTCTTGCTCCCCGGTTTAGTGAAAGATAGTCCAGCCCCACTTCAAGAAGAAATCCGAGCCTGTGCCTTATTTCCTTCAGTATTTCTGAAGCAATCTGCCTCTGTTTTGATGATAGTTTGTCCTCAACATCAGCGAGAAACTTTGACAACTCCCTTATATCCATTGCGGACAGCTCCCCGATATTCCTGTCTGCAATCCTGAAAAACAATGATTCCTTTTTAAGTCTTGTTCCTTTGCATTCAGGACATACATCATACTGAACATACTGGTCTTTCAACCTGGTGCCATTCTTCTTTCCGTTGATTGCCTCGAGGTTGCCGACGAAATTGACCACGCCTTCAAATGTAAGGAAATAGTTGGATGTCATTCCAAGGGGGGTATTTGAGAGCTTCAGCACCTCATCGGAGCCATACAGGACCTTATTCAAAGCTTCTTCAGGGATATCCTTTACAGGTGTGTCAAGAGTGAATCCGTTCTTCTCGGCAATTGCTTCTATCTGCCAGAATATCCATACGTTCCTGTATTTTCCAAGAGGTTCAATGCCTCCTTTCCTTATACTGAGATCCCTGTCGGGAATAAGCTTCTTTTCATCTATGCTTGAGACCTCACCCAGTCCGTTGCAATGCGGACAGGCTCCCTGAGGAGAGTTAAAAGAGAATGTGTGGGGAGCAGGTTCATTATAAGATATGCCTGTAACCGGGCACATCAGGTGGCGGCTGAAATACCTGGGTTCGTTGCTTTCGTTTTCAAGGACCATCATTACTCCATCGCCCTGGTCAAGCGACATCCGCACAGAATCCATAAGTCTTTTGTCAGTAATATCGCCAATCCTGAATTTATCAATGACAAGCTCAATAAAATGAGTTTTATATCGATCCAGTTTCATTCCCGGCTGAAGTTCCCTGATCTCGCTATTTATGCGGACATGCAAAAAACCCTTTCGCCTGAGTTGTTCAAAAAGTTCCTTGTAATGTCCCTTTCGCCCTTTAATCACTGGTGCAAGAAAATACACCTTTTTACCGGCGAAGCGGTCTTTCACCAGTTCAATGATCTGATCATCGGTGTACTTGATCATTTTCTCTCCTGAAGCCCAGGAATATGCATCAGCGGCCCTTGCAAACAACAGCCTCAGGAAGTCGTAGATCTCAGTAATGGTCCCAACTGTTGAGCGGGGATTTTTATTGGTAGATTTTTGTTCAATGGAAATGACCGGGCTCAATCCGGTAATCTTGTCAACATCAGGACGTTCCATTCCCCCGAGGAACTGACGCGCATAGGCTGAAAGGGTTTCCAAGTAACGTCGCTGTCCTTCAGCATATATAGTATCAAAGGCCAGTGAAGACTTCCCGCTACCGCTCAGTCCTGTTATTACAACAAGCTTGTTCCTTGGGATAGTAACATCTATATCCTTAAGATTATGAACCCTGGCTCCGAGAACTTTAATTTCTTCGCTCATCTCAACCCTCCACTGTAATGTTGTCAGCTTTCAGGTTCAGGACTATCGCTGTTTCTCATTCCTTTTACCGGGATTTTTAATAAATATTCCTTCCCCGGCTTAGGTGTCAGGTATGGTTTCCTGAGCCATGGATTCAGTAATTTCAGTAGTTTGTAGTTTGTTCCGAACTGCGCTGCAAATTCTGAAAAACTTGTAACTGCCGTATCGATTCTGACTTCATGGTATTTTAGTTCAGGATACAATTCGTCCTTCCCTATCATGAAACCGTAGCTTACAGGATCAGTGATGATAAGTTTATAGGCTACTGCCCTGAAAATGTAACGCGCTGTTTCTTCTGTCAGAAGCAGATCATAGTAGTTATTCTGATGCTGAATTTCGATTTGTTCGTCTATTGCAGCCCTTCCGCCGTTATATGATGCTGCTGCCAGAGTCCAGTTACCGTACTTTTCATACGACTTCCTGAAATAATCGCATGCAAACTGTGTTGACTTTTCGATATCATAACGTTCATCAACCACAGAGTTTATTTCCATTCCCTGCTCAATTCCAGTTGCCTGCATTATCTGCCAGAAGCCAGTTGCACCTGCCGGTGAAACCATATTGCTATATTCGCTTTCTGCTGCAGCGAGGTACTTGAAATCATCAGGAATATCATTCTTCCTGAGAATTTTTTCAATTACAGGAAGGTAACGGTTTGCCCTTTTGATTATAAGTATCGTTGATGAGTGACGGTATGCACTTGTAAGAATTTCACGTTCAAGACTTTCCCTGGTATCGAAATTCTCAAGCGGTATCCTTTCACCTGCAAAGGTTAGATTTTCAGGCAGTCTGAAGGATTTATTTGAAAGCAGCGTATCAGATAAATCCTTTATATGATTTGAATTTCCGGATTCCTTAAAACTCTGTGCAACAGATAATAAGAAGAGGATCGCACCTGCAAGGACCAGTGCAGCCAGGATAGTTTTTCCGTTAAGGTATTTCATAGTTACCGGGGCATTTCAAAATAAAATGCAAAGGTAATGTTTTTATACCTGATAAATAATCCCGGGATATTCAAAAATGAAAAAGAAAATGTATGCTGCAGTTATTCTTCAGAATTTATATGAAATGCCTGAGAAGATGCCGAATGAGTAAGGATGGATCTTCATCCCGGGTATTTCGTTGAAAGGATTGATATAGTATCTGAAAGTAGGTTCGAGGTTCAGTGAAAGGTTATTGGAGAAATTGTATTCCATGCCCATGCCTAACGAACTGCTGAAAGTCAGTAAGTTGAGTCCATCAGTTGCACCCACTGTGGTCCTGCTGCCATCTGATGAAGCATAGACTGCATTATTGACCAGCAGGTTTGAGGATAATCCTCCTATTATATTGAAATCCAGCGCTTTGTCAACAATCTTATATCTCAGGATAACCGGTAGCTCAAGATAGCTGAAATTCTGATGTATTGAATTATCGAGGTAAGTAAGAGATTCTTTTACAGGGTCAAATACATTGATATTGTAGTTTGTCTGGATTCTGTCAGTTGACAGGCCGTCTGTCAGGAAGATATCATTATTGCTGGTATAAACCGGTCCGTTGGATGTAAGAACTGTAAAATTAGGGCTCCCTTTTGTGTAGAAGTGATCTTCAAAACCGCTGTAGGCTGCTATTCCTGTAAGTTCCTTACCCATTGCAGAATAATATAGACCAGACTGAATACTTAGTCTTCTGTTAATCTTGTAGGATAATGCCAATCCCCCTGAATATGATAAAACAGTCTGTTCCGATGCCATAGCCTGTGAGACAGCTTCATTCTCGCCTGAAATGAAATGTGACTGGTATGTAGGTGAGATCAATGCAGAGATCGACCATCTGTTAGGCTCTTTTCTCGCTGTGTTGTCAGGAAGGTCCAGTGCATCCTCTTCATTCATATTCATATATCCTGTTCTGCTGTAATCCAGTGTCAGAAAATCTGTTTTTTCAGTTGTGTTTCCTATCAGTTCATTCGATTCCTTCGTTCCGTCAAGTTCCTGAATGGTTGCAGTGATGTTGTCGGTATTAACCGGACTCATCATCTGTTCACCGGTAATGGGAGAGAGGGTATAAAGTCTTTGGTTTTGAGTAATTTCATCATCAGGAAAAACAGGAGCAATTATCCTTGGAGCCGGGGCATAGGATTCAGGATTCATTGCCATGACAGGATTTTCCAATCTCCCGGGGATCTCCCTGCTGAATCTGTATGCCAGGAAGCTTAGTGAAACCAGTAAAGCGAACATGGCTGCAGCCCTGAGGAGTGCCAGCGGTCTTTGCTTCTTCCTGATAACAGGCTGGATATTTCCCCACACATCCTGCGGAGGAAGAACTTCATAGTCTTTCAGTCCGTTCCTGAAAACAATATCAATATTTGCCCCTCTGTCATCCATTCAATACCTTCTTCTTTAGTCCTGTATATGAACCTACTCTCCTTTGCAGGATTGCTCTTGCCCGTGAGAGGTTCGACTTTGAGGTTCCTTCCGATATATTCACCATTTTGCTGATCTCCCTGTGAGAATATCCCTCAATGGCAAAAAGGTTGAACACCATTCGGTACTTTGGAGGCAGCTCCCTTATGATTCCAAGCAGGTCAACTGTTTCAAGACCCGAATAATCGTCACTATCCGGATTTGCATCAGGTTCCGGGATATCATCAATATCATCAACCCTGTACAGGTTATGCCGCGACCGGTATTTCTCCAGGGCTGTATTGACTATTATCCTGCGGATCCAGCCTTCAAAGGAACCCTCGTGCTTGTAATTTGCCAGGTTTTCAAAGATCTTTATAAATCCTTCCTGTAAAATATCCCTTGCCTCTTCATCGTTGCCTGAATACTGAAGACACACAGCATATAGCTTAGCTGAATGCCTTCTGTACAGAAGCTCCTGGTCCCTCCTGTTACCTTTAAGACAACCGCTGATGATATTTTTAATCTCCGACAAGGCTTTATGTACCTATAAGAGTATAAAAATACATAAAAATTGTCTTAAAATCCATATCACAGGCATAAGATTGATGAAGAAACTGAAAAAAAGGTTGCTTTTGCCCCGGATAAGGGATGATTTACATCCCCCCATCCCCCTTCAAAGGGGGAGTTAATTGGTAATGCCGGGTGCCGGTCGCCGTTTATAGATGTATCACCTCCCCGTAGGCAGCCGCTGCAGCTTCCATGATGGCTTCCGACATTGTGGGATGAGGATGAACAGCCT
>CAZGGZ010000097.1:0-5962 GCA_964525415.1 uncultured Rikenellaceae bacterium
AGGTTTTCAACAACTGTTGAAAGTACTTCCTTGCTGCCTGCAATTAATATCAGCTTATCATCAGGCAGAATAATGGTTTGTCCATCAGGAACGAGGTACTTCCCTCCTCTTTTAAGTAAAGCTATCCTGGCATTTTTCGGGAAACCCAGATCGATGATCTTCATACCTGCTGCATTGGATTCAGATGCAACCATAACCTCAGCCATTTCAGAATTCAGGGGTTCAGAGAGAAGTATATCAGCAGCTGTAATCGGTTTTACACGTGCCGGGAGCGATACGTGAAGCCATTTAGCTACTATCGGAATGGATGTGCCCTGTATCAGCACCGAGGTAAGGGCTATGAAAAAAACAATATTGAATATCATATCAGCTTTTTCAATTCCAGCCATCAGCGGAAATGTGGCAAATACTATAGGCACAGCACCTCTCAGACCCACCCATGAAATGAAAAGCTTTACCCTGCTTTTAAGCCTGAAAGGAGTCAGACAAATATATGTGGCAATGGGGCGGGCAACCAGCATCAGGAATACGGATATCAGCAAACCGATCCCTATTACAGGCACTATCCGGCTCGGAAATACAAGAAGCCCGAGAGTAACGAAAAGTATGATCTGCATCAGCCAGGCAAAGCCGTCATACATCTTCATTATGGTCCTTTTGTGTAAAAGCTCCTGGTTCCCCAGATACAGAGCTGAAAGGTAGACTGCAAGGAATCCGTTGCCTCCCAGTGAAGATGTTACTGAGTATGTCAGCAGCATCAGGGTGATCATCAGTGCAGGATAGAGCCCTTCATAATCAAGTTTTATCCTGTTGATAATAAATTTACCTCCATACCCGAAAAGAAAACCGAAAGCTCCGCCAATGAGAAGTTGCTGAAAGAATAAAGGAACCACTGACCAGAATGATTTTTCACTGTTCTGTATCAGGCTCAGGAAGACAATAGTAAGAATATAAGCCATCGGATCGTTGCTTCCGCTTTCAAACTCAAGCAGGGGACGGATATGACCTTTAAGGGCAAGCTTCCTTGATCTCAATATTGAGAATACTGCTGCAGCATCGGTTGATGAAACAATAGAGCCAAGCAGAAGTCCTTCATATAACGTAAAGTCAGTGATCCACCAAACAAATAAGCCCACAATTAAAGCCGTAAGCAGTACACCAATTAAAGACAGGACTAATCCCTGACCAAATACCGGCCTGACCGATGTCCAGTCTGTTTCAAAGCCTCCTGAGAACAGTATAAAGTTCAGGGCTATAATACCAATAAACTGAGCAACACCCGGATTATCAAAGTTTATCTTTCCTATCCCGTCGGAACCGGCAAGCATTCCTACTGCCAGAAAGAGCACAAGAGTCGGTACGCCAAGACGAAAAGATGTCTTTCCTGCAAGAATGCTTATGAAGAGCAGAATTGAGCCGACAAGAAGTATATTCTCAATTGTCAGAGTCATCTGAGATTGTATCTGATCCCAAAAGTAAGGAAATCATCCCAATATTCGTTTTACTGCTGATTTGTCAAATAAATTTACATTATGCTGTCTAAATTATTTACATTATCCTGAAAGAGATACAATGTTAAATATCAGATTATTAATGTAATAGATTAATGGCATGAAAATTGGCAGCTTTATATATATATGGTAATTCTAAGAATGAATATACGGATCTTTATTCTGTCATTTCTCTTAGCCGCATCCTGGCATGAAGTATCAGGACAGGTCAGGAAATGGACGCTGGAAGATTGCATTAATTATGCTGTCACAAACAACATAAACCTGAAACGTCAGCAGCTGGTTACTGAAACATCCGAAGTCAACCTGCTCAAATCAAGAATGGATTATCTGCCTTCGCTGAATTTCGGATCAGATGCCCAGCTTGGATTTGGACGATCCATCGACCCGGTCACCAACCTGATCACTTTCAAACAGAACATAAGCAACTCATACGCGCTCAACACAAACTTCAACCTTTTTAACGGTTTTGCCACCCTGAATACCAACGCAGCAAACAGGTTTATGTACAAGGCGGGGCTGCAATCAGAACTGATAGCACGTAACACAGTGATTATTGAAATTCTTGGTCAATATTACCAGGTGCTCTATGCCAGGGGAATTGAAGAAGCATCAAGGATGCAGCTTGAACTTTCCGAGAAGCAGAATTTCAGGATAAAGAAGATGGTGGAAACAGGCAAGGAAGCTCTGTCACGGCAATATGAAATGGAAAGCAGGTTATCTGATGACAGGCTCTCCTACACTGTGGCGCATAACAATGCAAGCAAGGCATTAACCACTCTGAAGCAGGTGCTTCAGCTTGCCCCGGAATCGGAATTTGATATCGTGATCCCTGACCTTGGCAGAATGCACATGACCGATGATACTTTCAAAGCTGACAGCATCTTTAAGATAGCCTCTCAAACATTGCCGCGTCTGAAAGCCATTGAATATGAGCTTGAAGCAAACCAGAAGCAGATATCCGCAGCAAAAGGAAATCTTGCACCCAGGATATCAGTCGGAGGCGCTGTGTATACAGGTTATTACAAGGTAATCAGCGATGATGCGGTCGACCAGATATCATTCTCAAGCCAGCTGAAAAATAATAACAGTCAGGCTATATTCTTTTCACTGGACATTCCTGTCTTCAACAATCTTGCTGCAACAAGAAATGTCAAAACCGCAAAAATCAGGAAGAATGATACTGCCCTGAGACTTGAACTGGAAAAAAATAACCTGTACACCGAAATTGAGAATGCCTGTCTCGACTATTCAAGAGGCAGGGATGAATACCTTGCAGCACAGGCAAGCCTGGAGTACAACAATAAATCATTTGCTGCGGTTGAGAAGAAATTTGAATCAGGGCTTGTTGATGTAACTGATTACTCTGCAGCAAAAACAAGCCTTTTCAGAGCAGAAGCCGAAGCACTCAGAACAAAGCTTCAGATGCTGATAAGGAAGCTCACTATCAGCTTCTACACAACAGGAGAATATGAAAATATAATATTTAATCAATAAGATAAATCTTGGATGGATATGGATACCCCAGACGGAATGGACAGACCTATTGCGAAGAAAAAAGGACTTCAGAAGAAACATATCGGATATATTGCCATCGGATTAGTTATAGTTGTGCTCATGTATATGGCTTTCTTTACCGACCGTACCTCAACTTTCCGTGTTGAAAAAGAAAAGCTTATTATAGAGTCAGTTATAAAGGATCAATTCAACGATTACATCACAGTACCCGGGACGGTGGAGCCAATAAGTACTATCTTCCTTGATGCCCAGGAAGGCGGACGCGTCGAAGAGATCCTTATTGAAGAGGGCACAATGTTAAAGAAGGGCGATATCATTCTTCGTCTGAGCAATCCTGATCTGTACCTGAATATACTTGACAGTGAGGCACAGCTGGCTGAAAAGGAGAACTTTCTCAGAAACACACAGGTGACCATGGAACAGGAGCGAATCGCGATAAAACGGGAACTTATAAATCTGAGGTATGATATCGAGAGGAAGACACGCACCTATCAGCAGAATGTCGAGCTGATGAAGGATAACCTGATCTCAAAGGAGGAATTCATCCGTTCGAAAGAAGACCTTGATATGGCAAAAAGCTCTCAGGAACTATTTATAGAGCGCGAAAGAGCTGACTCTCTTTTCCGTACTGTACAGGTCGAAACCATCAAGGCAAACCTTGAAAATATGCGCAAGAACCTTGCACTGGTAAGGGATAGAGTTGAGAATCTGAACGTAAGGGCAACAGTTGACGGGCAGCTTGGTCTGCTTGTGCCTGAAATCGGACAATCAATCCAGAGAGGCGCAAATATGGGCCAGATAAATGTTCTGACTTCATATAAGGTTACTGCTCAGATTGATGAGCATTATATTGACAGGGTCAGAACACAGCTTACTGCAACCCTCGACAGGCAGGGTACTGAATTTGACCTGGTTGTAAGAAGGGTTTACCCTGAAGTGAGAAACGGAACATTTGAGATCGATATGGTGTTCACCGACAGCATGCCGCACAATATAAGGGCAGGACAGACCTATTATATCAGTCTGGAGCTGGGTCAGCCCAAGGAATCTGTCATGGTTCCGATAGGAGGCTTTTTCCAGGAGACCGGGGGACAATGGATATTTGTCCTGGATCCCTCTGAATCGTTTGCCACGAAAAGAAATATCTCGGTTGGAAGAAAGAATCCTAAATACTATGAGGTGCTTGAAGGATTGCAGCCGGGAGAAAAAGTTATAATCTCCGGCTACGAATCATTTGGAAAAAACGAAAAACTTGTATTTAAGAAGTAAAATATCAACCAATACCTATTGCAATGATTAAAACTATTGATTTAACAAAGATCTTCAGGACTGAAGAGGTTGAGACCACAGCTCTCAACAAAGTCAATCTGAATGTAAAAGAAGGTGAATATGTTGCAGTTATGGGACCTTCAGGATGCGGGAAATCAACGCTTCTGAATATCCTGGGATTGCTCGACAACCCCAGCTCTGGAAGCTATATCTTCAACGGCACCGAGGTGGCAAACCTGAAAGAGCGCGACAGGACAGTTTTCCGCAAGGGTAACATCGGGTTTGTTTTCCAGTCATTTAACCTTATTGACGAACTCAATGTTTATGAAAATGTTGAGCTGCCACTTATCTATCTGAAAATGAAGGCAAGTGAAAGGAAGAAGAAAGTAGAGGATGCTCTCACCAGGATGAAGATAACTCACAGGGCTAAGCATTTTCCGCAGCAGCTTTCAGGCGGACAGCAGCAGAGGGTGGCAATAGCGCGTGCAGTGGTAGCCAATCCAAGGCTGATACTAGCCGACGAGCCTACCGGTAACCTCGATTCAAAGAACGGCATCGAGGTCATCAACCTGCTCCTGGAACTCAACAAGGAAGGCACTACCATTGTTATGGTAACCCACAACGACAGGGATGCCGGGTACGCCCACAGGATAGTTAACCTCTTCGACGGTCAGATCGTCAGTTAAGACGCGGAATCTATTTTCCTGAGCTTGTTGTAGAGTGTCTGCCTGGTAATGCCAAGACTGGATGCCGCAATGCTGATATTGTTGCCATGCCTCTTAAGGCATTCCAGGATAACTCTCTTCTCCATCTCGGCGAGAGTCATCTCATGCTGATGAACATTTCTGGTCTGTTGCTTGAAATCGAAGTCGGAAGGAATAAGCACGGAAGAATCGGTCATGATGACGGCTTTCTCGATGGAATGCTGGAGTTCCCTTACATTTCCCGGCCAGCAGTAGGTTGACAGCTTTTCCATGGCATGTGTATTTATTCTCATCGGTTCCCTGTCATATTTCTCACAGTAGACCTTCAGAAAATAACCGGCAAGTATCGGAATATCATCTACCCTGTCACGCAGGGGAGGCACTTCTATTACAATAGTATTGATCCTGTACAGGAGATCCTCGCGGAACCTGCCCTCTCCCACCATTAGTATCAGGTCACGGTTTGTTGCGCAAATGAGCCTTATATTGACAGGTATCTGTTTGTTGGAGCCTACCCTCACAATCTGCCTGTTCTGAAGGGTGTTCAGGAGTTTCGACTGGGACTGCAGCGAAAGGTTTCCGATCTCATCAAGGAATAGTGTCCCATTGTCAGCAAGTTCAAATTTCCCCTTTCTGTCTTCCCTTGCGTCGGTGAAAGCGCCTTTCACATGCCCGAACAGCTCGCTCTCAAAGAGAGTCTCGGTGATTGAACCCATATCAACGCTAATCATAAGCTCCCCTGCCCTGGCTGAAAGATTGTGGATCTCCCGCGCAATAAGCTCCTTGCCTGTGCCATTTTCTCCGGTGATCAGGACATTGGCATCAGTGGCTGCTATCTTTCTGACTATGTTCATCACCTTGATCATAGTAGGAGAAGCGCCGTGGATAAGCTTGTCAGGCCTGTAACTCATAAATAGGTATAAATAACAAAGATAATAAAAATTGTCTAATTATTTGACA
>CAZGGZ010000097.1:6062-8221 GCA_964525415.1 uncultured Rikenellaceae bacterium
CGTCTTTATAACAAAACCGGTAATATGACAGTCAAATTAAATCCCAACGAAGTTGTCCTTAAGGCAGGTGATACAAATCAGCTTATTGATAATCAAAAAGTTGACGGGAAGCTGATCGTAACCAACCAGAGGATATACTTCAGGTCGTTAAATGAGCAGAAGGCTCATTTCAATTTTGAGATACTTTTTGAGAACATACTGGAAGTTATTTTCTATAATAAGAACATATTTCTGGTTAAGGGATTGCAGGTAATTACCAGGGATGGAAAGAATCACATATTTCCGCTGAAAAAGCGCGATGAGATCGGTCAGCTGATCAATAGGATGTATTAAAATCAGTTTTAATAAAAGACGAACGAAGCGTCAAATTCTAATATCCATGGTCAAATACATGGTAATCACTAAAGTCATTTATTTTCAATTCATCTCGAGTTGACTTTTAATAAAATCCTTCCGAACTTTGTGATTAGTCAATGAAATCCTAAATCCCGGATTTTTCATTGTGGGGGACTAAATCTAATTTTTAGCCAAGTCTAACTATCATGAATAAGGCATTTTTAATTCTGTTTGCAGCTTTGATTCTACCTGCCAGTCAGGCATTCCCTCAAGGGAAATTTGAATTATCAAGTGGACTGGGATTGCCCGAAGCAATTGATTTGAAAGTAAAATATGGACAGCACTGATTTAATAAGAAATCTATTACGATTAATTCTATTGTAACAAGATTAGTAACAATCTGAAGTAATGATAAGACACAAATCTTTAAATCCAGGTAAAACCTTTTTCGTAATAATGATCCTGATGCTTTCCCTTGTATCCTGTGAAAAGGAAGTGGATCTTAGTAATTTGATAATCTCATCAGAAGAACCTTTAAGTTATATTTACTGGTCTGAATCATCAGATGATATACTGTATATTATAGAAGACCCATATGTAAGTTATGGCCTCGGCGTATCGATTTATACTGTGGATATTACTACAAAAGAAAACAGGAAGATAATTGATATTATAAACCACGCAGGTTACATTATATCCCTGACTAACAATAAGATATATTATACAAATTGCTTAGACCCAGATAACAAAAAGTTATATTCTTGGGACATATCAGGACAAACTGGTGAATTGGTTAAAGATTCACTTGTTTATGTTACATACCTTTCAAAGAAATATCTTGCATATTTGAAAAATATCCCGAACGAGTTAACCCCACTTTGGACAACTGTTTTATATGACCTGGAAAGCGGATCAGAACGGATTATTGCCCCTGGATCAAATAATTTTCCTTTATCAATCTCTCCTGATGGCAGTCAATTGCTGCTGGGAGTAAGTAATAAGGATGGTTTACCTTCACTTGTCAATACACAAACGGGAGATATCACCGATTTAACACTTTCTTATTATTCAAGTGCTTGTGGATATCACTGGAAAGAAGGTGCGGTTTACACGATGTATTCAGATGGTTTGGAATGTTCTATTAAAAATATGCGTACAGGTAATATTCTCATTTCTTTAGAGGATTTAAATAATGGATGTAGTTGCTCTTTTAATTTCTCCCCTTCCGGACAATTTATTTATAATGTGAATGAAGTAAGAACAGCACAGGGAAAGCTGGAAAAATCCTATCTGAACCTGATCAACACCAATAACCTCGAAAAAACAGTTATTGACCTGGGTGATAGGTTAGTTTACCAGGTAAAATTCTCTCCTGATGAAACACGTATCGCTTATATAGGAGATCAAAACAAAATATATATTCTCAACTTGTAGAAGTCCATAACGATCTGCTTCTAATCCCCTTCTTTTGTGAATTGAGTTAATCATTAACCAAAGCGGGATCAGATGAAGAAAGCTATTTGGATTTCACGCTCCATAATATATGCCCCGTTTTATTCATATCTCAGCGATACCACCGGATTCCTGAGAGCAGCTCTCACAACCTTCATACTTATTGTCAGAATAGTTGCAATGATCATAATAAATGCTGACAACAGCAGAATCCCTGCAGAGATCTTTACGAAATAATCCCATATACTGTCCATCAGCATCAGCGACATATAATAACCCCCGGCACAACCAACCACAGATGAAACCAGGAGAACAATCAGGAATTTCTTACTAACAATATACACGATCACAGGTACCGGAGCTCCCTGTAT
>CAZGGZ010000098.1:0-2613 GCA_964525415.1 uncultured Rikenellaceae bacterium
TCATCCATCTTGCAGCGGACAGGCAATGCGTTCCATTTCTCAAAGGTACCCATTGTCTTGCTGTGGAAGTTATAGCTCAGTCCCACAACGGCTGCATTGGATGGCTTTTCTCCGGGCATGAGATTCTGAATATCCTCGGTGGATGTCCACCAGAGTGTTTTTGTCCCTGGCTCATACTCCTCGCTGAAGGATGATACATATCCAGCAGGCAGTGCTGTGAAGTATATTTCATTATTGGCACCTTCATTCGGGGCTTTCCAGTGAGCGGTTCCAGCCTCCTTGAGCTTGGCAGGATTATCTCCTGATCTTTCAGCACTTCCGGCATAATCCATTATATCATTCCACTCTGCTTCTGCAGGGACGTGCCATCCTTTCGGGCAAAGCTTGCCTGATGCCACGGCATACCAGTTGTAAATTGCTCCGTAGGTCTCGGCATATTCCACGTTATTTTTGAAAAAGCCGCGAGCAGGAACCTTAATATCCTTCCATTTGGTATTATCATATACAATTTGCAGCGGAGTGCCATCATTAAGCTTGAAAGTATTCAGGTTTTGTGCCATCCATACACCTGACTCTGTCATGATGATCCTGTAGACATTGCCGTCGAGGTCCCGGATAGGCATTCCCTCGTTGGGATACTCTTCCTGCCCGATTAATGAACATGTAAACAAGACAGCAAACATTGAAAGCGAAAGGAAACATTTAATTTTTTTCATATAGCAAAGATTTTAAATTCCGTCACGTTTATAAAAGTAATAATTTCCGGATCATTTCACATCAGTCGTCTTAAACACCCGGTATGAATGTGGCTTGATAGTGATCTCGAAACTATATGTCGGATCGATCTTCCTGTTCATAAAAGGAAAAACAGGTACAACAGTACCCTTAATGGATTCACCCGAAAGAAGATCATTTATTACGGTGACAGGTTCATTGGCTATAACCTTTACTGTGACAGGATCGTTCAGGAATGATTCTACAATAAATGTCCCGTTATCATACAGGATAAGACTCACCTGTGAAGGACCTTCAAGCTTTATCCTGAAATCCTGGGTTACAGCAGCCCGGATACGGTTAAGCACCTGGGGTGGATAATAATAAAGATCTGAATAATTATCGGGTATTGTAAGCACATAAAGGAAAGCTTTAGAATACTGTGCTCTGTGAAGTACAGGCCAGCCTGTTGCTCCCCTGGTGGCAGTGACTTCTTCCCATGAATCATTTGTAAGATAGTTGATCTGGGGGATCAGTATCTCCTGTGATGACTGAGCGCTTTGACCCCAGCCTGCACGGAAGTCTTTAACCAGCACTTTCCTGTCGGTATAAGTCAGTTCAACGATATCTTCTATGCCTTTTCCCTGGAGAGCCCTCAGCAATCCTGATGTGATCATCACATTCCTGCCTGACTGCAACCGCTCCTTTATCTTTTCCACGATCTGAGGATCATATTTTGCCGATTCAGTAAGCAGGATCATTTTGCCTTCTGAAGGAAAAACCGGGGAAATATCCATCGGAATGCCGATCATGCCGAGGTAGTTCTGAAGAAAATCCTCTCCTGTTGCATGGTATGGGCGATAGCTTTTTACTCCAACAGGATTACCCAGCAATCCGAGGAACTTATCCACATTCTCAAATGTAAGTCCTGCAGCTCTTGCAATGGTTGAAGGAGTAACTGTTTTCCCTTCAGGTGTCTGAACCGGTTTCATCATTTCGTCAAAATCAAAACTGGTCCCCGTTCCCTGCCAGGCTCCCTTAAGCTGAGGACGTATTGGCGTCTGCAGCTGCCTGTAATCGAACATGGTTATTTCAGGAGCTTTGGCAAAAAGTGTAAGCCAGAACTGCTCAGCATAGCGGTCCAGATAAAAAGATGCTCCCGGATCAACCCATCCTCCTCCGTTCCGTCCGGGGGCAATATTGTTGAAATATCTGATTATCAAATAACTTAAATATTGCTGCAGGTGCTGGTCGGTAAATACCGGATCGCGGGTTTCAGTACCGGTGTAGATACCATCAAACATGCCCGGCTGGGTTTCAAGATTAAATCCCAGTCCCTGGAAATGTTCATACCAGTTCGGGTATTTGATAACCACCTTAACCTTCGGATTAACTGCTTTTGCAGGATCAATAACAAGTTCACGGGCAGCATCCGTCATCAGCTTAAGCCGGTAATCTGTCCAGCTCATTTCGCCTTTGGCTTTTATGCACAGATCGCATTTACAGCTTGTAAAGAAGAAGTCATCAAGGATAAATTCATCGAAATGCCTGGCAGTATATTCTGCAATTTCCTTGATTTTCTTCCGGTGTTCCGGATTTGTATAGCAGAAGGTCTCAAAATTGTTTCTTTCATCAATGGTATATGTAATGCCGCCGGCTACCTTCAGGCCTTTCGATTTAAAGAATTTAATTGCAGATTCAAGGATTTTTTCGTCGACAATTATCTGATCCCGGTGAGTTTCCAGGTATATCTTATCGATCTTAACCTGCCGGCTGATGAGATCCCATGATTCTTCAAGCTTCTTCTGGTCGGCCATATCCCTCACCTCATAAGCCCTGGTATAAACTGATACGGTGAAGTTATTATAAAATGGAGGTTTCTGGGCTGAAAGGCTGACA
>CAZGGZ010000098.1:2713-8022 GCA_964525415.1 uncultured Rikenellaceae bacterium
TTGTTAAGTCCATGTTTGTAATTAATTACTTCAAGGGTCTTCGGAACAATTTTAATCAGGACAAATTTATTCTGCCAGTCCGGTATACCACTCCAGTAATCGCGTTTCATTTTCAGAAGCAGTTCCTTATCATCAATGATCTCTGCTGTACCTGTGATATTAACATATCCCTTTGCGGAGATATGGTCAGCCCAATAGACGCATACTTTCGGATTGTTCTTTATTTCCTTCACTTTACGGCTGGTCCTTGAAGTGGCAAACCATGTTATAAGCTGATCACCGGCAGGGAACGGATTCATAGTACGGACCTGGGGCTGACCTTCGGCGTCCACTGTAACAAGGGCACAATAAGTCGTTTCGCTTATTATTTCCCGGGCAGCGAGAAGAATCGTATCCCTGCTTGCTGATTGCTGGGCAAGGGTTTTCAACGGAATAATTGATAAAAACAGAATTACGGCTGCAACAATTAGCAATGTTGTTTTCTTTTTCATGAAGATTGAGGTTAGGTTAGATGAAAATCCTGTTCGTTTTATTCATTTCCAGTCAGTTGATTGCTTTCCCGTGATCTCATCAATTTTAAGCTTCAGTACAAGCACTTTCCTGATCCGGGTATCCGGGTAAATGCTTCCCAGTCTTTTACCGTAATGTGCCATGATGATATCAAGACCCTCTCTTTTATCCTCAGGATCGGTAATGAATTCAACAGTACCATACCCGATAACCGACCGGTATTTTGCACTCCATTCGCATGAAATCTCTTTTCTGATTATCTGTGATGGCAACTCTGTCTCAAAACATACCCTGTTGTTCTTTTTAAGCAGTTCAATCTTTTTCCCGGAAGGAGAAGAATGGAAATAAACCGTATTATCCTTATAACCATAATTCATGGGGACTATATAAGGCTTATCTCCGTCAACCATTGCTATCCTGCACACCTGCGATCCTGACAGGATTTCATCAATTACTGCCCTATCGGTGATTTCATTTTCTTTTCGTCGCATAATGTATCGGATAAAATATTGTTTAGGTGCTAAACAATTTTTCTTTTTTTAATCCATGCCATGAGTCCGGAACATAAATTCAGATCCCTGCCACTACAACATCCTCGAATACCATGCTGGGGAAGATTGCCTGGCTGTATTTCCAGGGATCATTTGCAACTTCCACAAGCTTGTTCCAGAAGGTCAGGTGGTTGTCGGCCATGTTCATTTCAGCAATATTCTGAACAAATTCTCCCTTTTCATACAGCTTACCAATGACGCCTACTGAGAAATCACCTGTTGTGGAATTGGAATTCCCTCCTATATAGCCGGTGATATATATACACCTTCCAAGATCTTTTATGATCTCCTCAACACTTCTTGTTCCGGGAGGAATAATGATATTTGATATTGATCCTGATGTGGGCTCCCAGCCCAGTTTACGGCTGTAATACCAGTCAATAAGAAACTCATTTAATACACCTTCTTTAATTAAATCGCGTTTTCTGGCTGGAAAACCATCACCATCATAATATTTCGAGCCAAGCCCCCTGGGTAAAAAAGGATCATCCGTAAGTGTGAAAAGCCTGCTGGCTATGTTCTGACCTTTTTTTTCAGCAAGGAATGATCTTTTCTGCTGTATCGAATAACCAGACATCGGATTTATCAGTCCGCTCAATACACGGGCAGCGCCTCTGTTCTCCAGGATGACAGGAATTTTTGTCGTCGGGATCTTTTTTCCGCCCATGAGATCAAGAGTCCTGACAGCTGCCAGTGTGCCGACTTCTTCCAGTGCCGGAAGATCGCTCCTGTGCCTGCAGCCTATATAGTTATATCCCTGTGGATGGCGGTCTCCCTCATCCTGTGCAGTCATTGAAGCTCCCACTTCGCAGTATGTATTCTTAGCCGAACCTTCAAATCCGTTGCTGGTCTTTATAAATTCTTCATAGTTTTCATCAGATTCTGATGCTTCAACAGATATAACTTTATCTCCTCCCTTCTGAAGGCATGATTCTTCAACTGTTTTAACCATCAAATGCCTGCCTTCAGGAGTAAGCTGGCCATATTCCGGATCATTCAGCTGAAGATCAGCTGTTGATCTTCCTTCATAATATTTCGGATCCGGCAGGGTGCGGAAAGGATCCTCCTCCATGATCCTGGCGCTTTCAATCACATCATTGATAAAACCGGCAAGGGTTGACTGACGGTAATCAGGAGTTGACTGGACGGCATACCTGTTATTGATGAAAACTTCAAGATTGAGGTTCTTTGTTGTTGCCTCCTTGATTACTTCAGGTTTACGGTCGCGGTAATTTACGTTGACGAGTCTTCTCTTTGAAAGACTTACCCTGCAGTCGTTAGCTCCGGCCTTAAGGGTCTGGTCAATTACCCAGTCTGCAAGGTTGCGGAGATCCAATTGTTTTTCCCTGTTGTTTTTCATGACCGGCCTCCTTTCTGCTGTGTTCCTCCGACAGTAAGTGATTTTACAAGACAGGTCGGCATCCCGAATGATACCTGAACAGCCTGCCCGTCTTTTCCGCAGTAACCGCCTCCTCCCTGGTGCATTTCAAGATCATTAGCTGCCATGATAATGTTTGTCAGCATCTTTGGTCCGTTGCCCATGATGTTCACATCCTTGATGGGTGCAGTCAGTTTGCCGTTTTCAATCATCCGTCCCTGTGAGACATAGAAGGCAAAATCACCTTCACCGATCTTTACCTGACCATTGCTGACATTTTCAACATATATTCCGTTCCCGGCCTTCTTGATCACATCTGCGGCAGTGTCTTCTCCTCCAAGCATATAGGTGTTACGCATACGCGGCACAGGGTAGTTCTGGAAATCCTGCCTGCGTCCGTTGCCTGTCGGTTCAACACCATAGTATTTTGCCGAAATCTTATCATGCAGATAGCTGGTAAGAATTCCGTTTTCAACAAGTATTGTCTTTTTCCCCGGAGTTCCTTCATCATCAACATTTATGCTGCCATTTAAATTGATATTGGTTCCGTCATCAATGATGTTCACAAACGGTTCTGCAACTTTTTTACCAAGCATCGTACTGTATGTTGAAGTTTTCTTACGGTTAAAATCAGCTTCCATACCGTGACCGATTGCTTCGTGGAGCAGCACACCGGTGACACCTGGTCCGAGAACAACCGGCATCTCGCCGGCAGGAGGCTGTATGGCATCGAACAGCTTCAGGGCGTCATTGACGGATTTTACTGCTATTTCATCAACAATCTCTTCTGTATAAAAAGAAATATCACGTCTTCCGCCAAGGTCCCATGATGCCTGTTCGCGCCTGCCATTCCTCTCGGCAACCACATTGGCATACAAATATCCTGAGGGTATCAGATCCTCTGCCAAAAAGCCATCGCTTGTGACAATCAGGATGCGTTTTGCACCGCTCTGAAAACCGGCATTTACATTAACGATCTCGGGTGAAAGCGCCAGGCATTTCTCATTGACGCTCTGCAGCAACGGAAGCTTTGAAGCGCCGGGAATACCATTGAAATCAGGAGGCATAGGATAGTAATTTCCTTTTTCAAGGGAACTGAATGAAGATCCCGCTGAGGTGGCATTCATATCAGATATGGTTGCTGCAGTGGCTGCCGCCGACAGCATTGATTGCTCCGTCAGATCCTGCGTAAAGCCGTATCCGATCTGGTCGCCTTTTACCGTGCGGATACCAACGCCAAGGGAAATATCGCCATAAGACTGGGTTACCTTTCCATCTTCAAGGCCAAGGTAGTTTGACACAGTGTACTCGAAATAAAGATCGGCGAAATCGCCGCCTTTGGATAGTGCTTTTGCCAGCAATTTGCGGCACAGAGTTTCATCAATCCCGAATTCTCTCAGGAAGTAGTTACCGGCTAAAAGTGAATCCGGTGACTTACAGGCTTTAAGTGCGGGAAGGAATATCAAAGCACCGCCTGCAAGGGCAGTGGTCTGAATGAACTTTCTTCGTGGAATTGGTTTCATTGTATATTAAATTTCACTACTAAATTAAGAATTATCCGAAAAACAGGGCATATTCAGAGAACCTGGTTATATCAGACGAATGCAGTATTCCATAGAAATAATACTTCAGGTGAGTCAAGCAGGCGGTATCAAGCCTCTGTTTATCAGTCTTTCATGCTCCCATTCTGCATAATTTTTTGGCGGATTTATAATTTCTTCTTCCGGTTTCTTTTCGAGCCGGGCGACATGGAATTTGCATCCGGTAACGCATAATCCGCAGCCAATGCATTTTGTTCTGTCAACTACTGAAATCTTTTCGCTGCCCTCTGAAACTGCATGCATCTGGCACCTTTTTATACATGTCCCGCACTTTTTGCATTTTAAAGGATCAATTATTGAGTAATAGTTAGCTGCTGCAACTGATTTTTCAATGCCGAATTCCGTTATGCCTCTCAGTATACCGCAGCAGCACCCGCAGCAGTTGCAGACATAGATGACTCCTTCCGCAACATTGCTTGCTGTATGAACAAGCCCGATCTTTTCGGTTTCATCAAGTACCTTCAGGGCCTCTTCACGTGTAACGAACGGAGGAACAGGAGGTTCTGCAGACTCAGGTCCTTTATAAAATATCAGTTCCACATGAAGAGGAAAGGAACATTTCCTTGTCCCTTCAAAATCCTGCTGTTTTCTGCAGATGCAGTCCCTGACCCTGAAAGTATTGCATGACATCAGGAGCTCACGAAGCTTATCATAAGGGAGTATCCATTCGGTTTTTACTGCACTCTGGGCAGGGATGACCCTGTGGATGGCAGGCTGGGGCCTCATTATTTCAATCCCTCCCTGGTCGAGATATTCTTCAAAGAGATGAGCCAGTTCGTGATCCATTCTTTCCAGCTGGCTTTCATAGATGCCGACTATAAAAGGCGTGAGTCTGAACATCCCTTTCGATGCACTTCCTCCGACAAATCCCCGGTTCATCATTGCCTTCAGGCGGCTTAATGTTTCTTCTTCTGAAAGCTCTGCCCTTTGAGCAATTATGCTGACCGGTTCAGGTGTTCCTGTAAGCACTCCGGCCAGGAATGCCTCTTCAGGAAGGAAGATCTTTTTCAGAAGTGCAAGTTCAATATTTGATTCCGTTCTCGGGAACGAATTCGGGAGCCTGTTAAGGGCATCTGCCAGGCGATTGAACCAGCCGTTTATAGTTTCAGGATCCTGTTTGTAAAGTCCGGCAACGGGTATTGAAGCTGCCATGCCTGCTACAGCAGCAGTCTTGAGAAAGTCACGTCTTCTGACACTGATTTTCCCGTGATCTTTTTCCAGCATTTTTTCCTCCTTTTTTAATATTGAAAATCAAAGGTATGACAGGAA
>CAZGGZ010000099.1:0-7661 GCA_964525415.1 uncultured Rikenellaceae bacterium
CTTCTGGTATATGCGGTATTTCTTGACAACCTTGCCGCCTACTCTTTCATATTCACCTCTCATCCTGACATTGTCTTCCAGGACCAGGTGGCTGTCTACGATCTCCATTCCGTGTTTGATACTCGATTGCAGTATTTTTACTCCCATGAGGACATCAATTCCTTTTCCCCTGTAAGGCTTTTTGACACCGCCGAGCATCATAAGAAGTTTTTTTGATTTTTTTGATTCCTTCAATACCTTGAATATCCCGAATGGAAGTAATCTGCCGTTGCAGGCCTTAATACCCGGGCTGACATCAGGCATTCCTATAGCAAATCCGATAATGTCTTTAGCGGTTTCAACTACTTTGATAAACTTGGGATCAAGTATCGGAAGATACCTGTTGGCGAATTCAGTCTTCTCCTTATCGTTAAGCGGAACGAAACCATAGATCTCATTGAAGGTTTCATTCATAAGCTCGAGTACAGGTATGATATATGGCTTAAGCTCTTTCTTTGAGTTAAACTCGATGATCTTATACCCCTCAGTCTTTTCAATCCTGGAAAGAACTTTCACATAGATCTCAGGTAATTCCTTCGGCATATCAGCAAGATAATTCACAAGATCTATCTTCTTTTCATATCCCTCAGCCTCAATGAGTTCCGGCATATAGGCAGAATTATTGGCAGCTGTAATGAACAGAGGATACTCAAAACCTTCAGTCTGGAATCCCTGGGGATCCTTGTCAGAGAATCCAAGCGGTCCCACAAGCTTTACCATACCGTTTTGCTTTGCCCATTTTTCAACATGATCAATAAGAGCATGAAATACTTCCGGATCGTTATAGCACTCCATAAAACAAAAGCGTCCATGCTGTTCGTCGTTGATGGTATTATACCTGTGGTTTATAATACCCATGATCCTTCCTGCAGGTTTATTGTCTTTCCATGCAAGAAGGAGAACAGCATCAGCATATTTGTATGATTTATTTTTCTTCTTGTTGAACAGGAGTCGTTCATCCATGTAAATCGGCGGAAGCCAGTTAGGTTCATCCTTATGGACTTTTTCAGGAAGAAAAATGAATTGATGTAGCTCTTTTCGGCTATCTACCTCTTTTACAACTATATTTCCCATATGAGATTTATTATGCCTCCAAGTAACAAAAAAAAATACCTGGAGAACAAATTTATGATTATTATTTGCTTTTCATCGGTGTCGGAGGTAAAGGTCTATTATCACAAAAACAGCAAAGAGAATGCTGGCAATTCCGTTTGTTGTTCCGAAGGCCATTGTCACTTTGCTGATGTCGTCGTGCTTTACCAGCAGATGCTGGTATATTAATAAAAGCGAAAAGATAGCGGATCCGATCCAGAAAAAGAGTCCTCCTTTTCCCAATAGTCCTGCCGCTATCACCAGTATGAATGTTAAAAAATGTACTGATAAAGAGACTATCAGCGCTCTTTTTCTACCTGCTGCAGACGGGAGCGAGTAAAGCTGGTTGGACCTGTCAAATTCGTCATCCTGCAGGGCATAAATGATATCAAATCCGCCCACCCATGTCAGTACAATGAACGAATATAAAACCGGAAGGATGTCAAAAGCACCCGTCACGGAGATGTAAGCACCGACAGGTGCCAGACTCAATCCCAATCCGAGGATAAAATGACACAATGAGGTGATCCGTTTTGCAAGGCTGTAGCCAAGAATGATCAGCAGGGCGACTGGCGAAAGAAACAGTGTCAGATTGTTTATGAATGCAGTTGTTATGATGAAAAGGATTGAATTGATAATTACAAAAAGCGTCACTGCTTTGGTGCTGATGACTCCTGACGGGATCTCCCTGGTTTGCGTCCGTGGATTAAGCGCATCATATTTCTTATCTGCCAGCCTGTTAAAACCCATTGCGGCATTTCGTGCAAAGATCATGCAGAGGATTATCAGCAGCAGCAGCCTCAGGCTGAACTGATGCTCGTCGGTTGAAACGGCAAGTGAAAAGCCTATCAGTGCAAATGGCATTGCAAAGACAGTGTGACTGAACCTGACCAGGGAAATGTACTGACTAACAGAACTCAGGAGAGATCTCATGGATCGAGAAGCTTTCGGTATGTTTCGTAGCTTTCATCATCATAAGCTACAAAGATCACTTTTTCGGGGTAAGGATTTTTTTTCAGGAACCTTGCTGATTCGTTTACTGCTATCAATGCTGCCAGGTCTTTCGGGAATCCATAAACTCCGGTGGAAATGCCGGGGAATGCAATTGTCTTTATTTTGTTTTTTTTCGCAAGAGAGAGACTAGCCTGGTAGCAGGATGCAAGTGCCTCATGTTCATCACGATAACCGCCATGCCATATCGGTCCGACAGTATGGATCACATGCTTTGCCTTAAGCTGGTATCCTCCGGTTATTTTAGCCTGTCCGGTTGCACACCCGTTAAGTTCTTCACATTCACTGTACAGTTCCGGGCCTGCAGCTTTATGTATTGCTCCGTCAACTCCTCCGCCCCCCAGCAGTGTATTGTTGGCTGCATTCACGATTGCATCTACTTCGAGTGAAGTGATGTCCCCTTTTATCAGTTCAATCTTTTTGTTCTTCATCACCTTATTTTTGCACCTGCTTCTTTTTCAAATGCAGCAACCAGGTTGTTCATGGTTTTTTCTATTGTCCTGTCGGTAAGAGTTCGCAGATCATCCCTGAGGATAAAACTGACAGCATAGGATTTCTTGTTATGGCCAAGAGAATCGCTTTCATAGACATCAAAAAGATCAACATCCTGCAGAATGTGCTTTTCAGTTCTGAATGCAATTTCCTTTATCTGTCCGAATTTAACACCCTTATCAAGAAGAAGGGCAAGATCTCTCCGTACCCATGGATATTTTGGCAATTCCCTGTATGACACCGAGTGGTCATGTATCAGTTCCATAACAAGATCCCATTCGAAATGCGCATAATAAACATCCTGGCTGATATCGAATTTATCAAGGTATTCCTTTGATATCCTGCCTGTTTCGGCAACCAGCTTCTTATTGCTTAACCAGGTGAAGGATTCTGCGAAATATCTTTTTTCGCTGGTACCCGTTGAGAGGGTGCCTGCTTTTATACCCAGCCTTGACAGGATCATTTCCACAGACGCTTTGATATTGAAGAAGCCTGTGGGACTTGTTTTGTAGTTCCAGCGCTGTAGTCCGGTATTCCCTGAAATGAACAGGTCGAGAGATCCTGTTTCGGTATAATTGTCAACACCGGTGAACGATTTATCCGATTTCCTTAGAAAATAACAGTATCCGAATTCGTAAAATCGCAGATCAGGATTCTGACGGTTAATGTTCCGGCTTACTGAGCTGAGACCGCCATAAAGAAGCGATTGTCTCATGGCATTCAGATCGCTGCTCAGGGGATTGGCAAGCATTACCAGCTCCTCCCTGCTGAAGTCAACGTTCTCATAGAATGATGCAGGGTTGAGGGAATTGCACATTATCTCCGCAAAACCGCTGGCTGTAAGCATGTCAGAGATTATATTGACTACTTTTTCCCTGTCCGGCTTTTCCTGGTAAGTGAGAGTTGAATTTACATGTTCGTTTATCTCAACATTGTTATACCCATAAATCCTCAGTATCTCCTCAACCACATCAGCTTCCCTGTGAACATCGACCCTGCAAAGCGGTATTTCAAGTGTCATTAAATCTCCTTTTTCCCCGAGTATTTTGATATCAAGGAGTCCGAGTATTTTTTTAATGACCTGATGATCAATTTGTTTCCCAACAAGCCTGTCTATGTTCTTAAAGCTCACTTCAATTTTTGTCCTGCTGATTTTATTGGGATAAACATCCACTATATCTGAAGATATTTTCCCTCCGGCTATCTCCTTAATAAGAAGAATTGCACGTTTAAGAGCCCATGTCGTGATTTCCGGATCAGCTCCTCTTTCGAACCTGAATGATGCATCAGTATTAAGAGCATGCCGCCTTGCGGTTTTCCGTATTGTCACCGGATTGAAATAGGCACTTTCCAGAAAAACATTTTTTGTTGATCCGGTCACACCCGAACCTATTCCTCCGAATACGCCGGCTATACACATCCCTTCCCTGGTATTGCAGATCATAAGGTCTTTTGATGAAAGACTTCTTTCTGTTTCGTCGAGCGTGATGAACTTTGATTTATCAGGCAGGTTTTTAATGATTACTTTTCTGCCATCAATTCTGTCGGCATCAAAAGCGTGAAGAGGCTGTCCTATCTCATGCTGTACATAGTTTGTAATATCAACTACGTTATTGATCGGATTAAGGCCAATTGCCCTGAGCTTATTCTTCATCCAATCAGGCGATTCTCCTATCTTCACTCCGCTGATGGTCGCTCCCGTATACCTCGGGCAATCTGTTGTGTTTTCAATGATAACCTCATAGTGATTATCGTTATTATCGGGTTTGAATACAGCTACGGAAGGGAGCTTTGCACTTGTTTTACTGCCTTCATTTATGTTAAGATACGCTGCAAGATCCCTTGCCACACCGAAATGGGACCCGCTATCTATTCTGTTGGGTGTCAGACCGATCTCATAGATGAAATCCGTTTCTAGCTTAAAATATTCAGAAGCCGGAGTTCCCGGAACCGCATTTTTTTCAAGTACCATTATTCCCTCATGCAACGTTCCAAGTCCGAGTTCATCTTCAGCGCAGATCATACCTTCGGAAAGCTCGCCTCTTATTTTTGATTTTTTTATTTCAATGCTTTCTTCCCCTTTAAAAACCACCGTCCCGACTGTAGCGACAGGCACCTTTTGACCGGCTGCAACATTCGGTGCTCCGCATACGATATGGAGCGGTTCGGAGGCACCGATATTCACTGTTGTTACTGTCAGCTTATCGGCATCAGGGTGTTTCCTGCATGTAAGAACTTCACCAATTATAACCCCCTTCAGTCCTCCTTTGACGGATTCCCATTCCTCCATTGCTTCGACTTCAAGGCCTAATCCTGTCAGGATCACTGCCAGTTTACGGGGCTCAATATCAATGTCAAGGTATTCTTTGATCCAGTTGTATGAAATCTTCATTTTCCTTAAAAAGAGTAATAACAGAAGGCAAAAGTAAGAAATTGGTTTAATAATGGAACCCCTCCGGGGTTCTAAATAAAAAATGAAATATCTTACTAATAATTATGGAACGTCTCCGACGTTCATTTAATTAAAGGTCAACAAATCTACAAAATGCTTAAATAAGTTATCAGACGCTGGTTTGCATTGATGAGAACCGCGGAGCGGTCCCATAAATATTAGTGGAAACCCTCCGGGATTTTGAATAAAGCTGGTTTGCATAGATGAGAACCGCGGAGCGGTCCCATAAATATTAGTGGAAACCCTCCGGGATTTTGAATAAAGCTGGTTTGTATTGATGAGAACCGCGGAGCGGTTCCATTAATATTAGTAAGGATGCATTGATTGATAATAATAGAACCCCGGAGGGGTTCCATAACATCCGAATTTACCTATATTTGCATATCAAATTCACGTTTCTATGGTTATTGAAAAAGGCGACCGGCTGATCCTGCTCACAAATGATGACGGTCTTTATGCAGCCGGTCTGAGAGCCCTCCTTGAGGTCATGGAGGAGTTTGGGAAGGTGGTCATGATCTCCACAATGGAGAGCCAGTCGGGAATGTCACAGGCTCTGACAGTTAAAACACCCCTGCGTGTAAAGATCCTTGAGGAGAATGAGAAGCACAGGATCTATGCATGTAACGGTACACCGACAGACAGTGTAAAAATAGCTATTAATCAATTACTTGACAGGCATCCCGACTGGGTAGTGTCAGGGATTAATCATGGAGCAAATGCATCTGTAAGCGTGCTTTATTCAGGTACAATGGCTGCCGCGATTGAAGGATGCCTGTATGGCATCAGTTCGGTGGGCTTTTCCCTGAATAATTTTTCACCTACAGCTGATTTTTCGGCATCTAAAACATATATCCGCTATATTATGGATAAACTGGCAATAGAGCCTCTTCCCCCGGGGATCTGCCTGAATGTGAATATTCCTGCTGCTGATAAAAAAGATATAAAGGGAATAAAAGTGTGCCGCCAGTCGAAAGGGAACTGGAAGGAGGAATTTGAGAAGAGAAAAGATCCCATGGGCAAGACATATTACTGGCTTACCGGCTCTTTCCAGAATCATGAACCGGATGCTGACGACACTGATGAGTGGGCCCTGGCAAATAATTATGTTTCGGTAGTGCCTGTATCAGTCGATATGACCGCTCACTGGTATATCAATAATCTTAAAGAGAGATTCTGAAATGACCCTGACAGAAAAATATGATAAACTGTCAACAGGAATTATATCAGGCTTCCTGCTGCCGGTCATTATTTCATTGGTAATTTTCCTTTTTGCAAAAGGTGATCCGGATCTTAGCGTATGGATCAGCAGGATAAAACTATCGGGTGTAACCACCCATATCATGTCCATTTGCATATTCCCAAACGTACTTATTTTTCTCCTGTTTAATCATTTTGATATGCTGCGTGCTTGCCGGGGTGTGCTGGGAATAACCATTGTCTGGGCTGTATTAGTCTTTATAGTAAAGTTCCTGACATGAGGTATTTCATAATTGCCGGAGAACAGTCAGGAGACCTTCACGGATCAAACCTTGTGAAGGAACTGATTGCTGCTGACGGAAAAGCCGAAATATTCTGCTGGGGAGGCGACCTTATGGAGGGGGCAGGAGCGACACTCCTGATGCATTACAGGAAAACGGCATTCATGGGTTTTATGGTAATCCTGAAAAATATCAGGACCATCTCCAGGAACCTGTCTCTCTGTAAACAGCATATAGCCGACTTTAATCCCGATGTGGTAATACTGATTGATTACCCTGGATTCAACCTCCGTATTGCTGAGTTTGCGAAAAAAGCAGGACTAAAGGTTTTTTATTATATCTCGCCAAAGTTCTGGGCGTGGAAAGAGAAGAGGGTTGAAAAGATCAGGAAGTTTGTCGACCGGATGTATATCATTTTTCCTTTTGAGGTCGAATTTTATAAAAAGCATGGCATTAATGCTGAATACCGCGGAAATCCTCTTGTCGATGAAACGGAAAGAAGAATGTCAGCTTTACCCGGACGGGATGAACTTAAAAGGACTCTTGATCTTGATGAGAGGCCTGTGATCGGTCTTCTTGCCGGCAGCCGCCGGCATGAGGTAGAGTCAATCCTTCCCCAGATGGTTAAGGTAGTCCGCTATTTTCCTGAATACCAGTTTGTCCTGGCAGGGGTGAAAACTCTGCCTGATAACTTGTACCTGAAGATAACCGGCGAGGAACCTGTCAGGCTCCTTAAGGATAAAACATACGAGATACTCCATGTTTCAGAGGCAGCCCTGGTTGCCTCAGGAACAGCTACCCTTGAAGCTGCATTATTCAATATACCTCAGGTGGCCTGCTATAAGGGCGACTTACTATCAATGCTGATCGCATGGATGCTGATAAAAGTGAAATTCATCTCACTTGTCAACCTGATAATGGATTCAGAAGTAATAAAAGAGCTTATTGGTTATTCACTCATCGAAAAAAACCTGATTGCAGAACTGAAACTCATACTTCAGGGAGGAACCGGAAGGGAAAAAATCCTTGAAAATTATAAACAGCTGAAGGAGAAGCTTGGTCATTCAGGTGCATCCGGAAGAATTGCAAGGGATATG
>CAZGGZ010000100.1:0-7008 GCA_964525415.1 uncultured Rikenellaceae bacterium
TTTCTATATTTGCACCAACATAAACTGAAATGAGATGGGACTATTAAATGGTAAAACAGCTCTCATTACCGGAGCATCCAGGGGTATCGGCAAGGCTATTGCTCTTTTATACGCCCGCGAAGGCTCTGACATCGCCATTACAAATATTGCTGATGACGATGAATTCAAGAATGCCGTAAGGGAGATAGAAGCTCTGGGGGTAAAAGCAAAGGGATATGTTTCAAATGCTGCCAGCTTTGAAGATTCCCAGAGAGTGATAAATGATGTCGTCAGGGATTTTTCAAAAATCGATATACTTGTCAATAATGCAGGGATCACACGCGACACATTACTGATGCGGATGACTGAGGATCAATGGGATGCAGTGATTGCGGTCAACCTGAAGTCGGTCTTCAATCTGACAAAAGCCGTTATCCAGGCGATGCTTAAACAAAAGAGCGGGTCAATAATCAATATGAGCTCTGTCGTAGGTGTTTCAGGAAATGCGGGACAGAGCAATTACTCTGCCTCCAAAGCCGGGATAATAGGATTCACAAAAAGTGTAGCCAGGGAGGTCGGTTCAAGAAATATCAGGTGCAATGCCATCGCCCCTGGATTCATTCTTACGGAAATGACTGAAAAATTACCCGAAGAAGTTAAAAATGACTGGATAAACAAGATTCCCCTGAAACGCGGCGGACTCCCTGAGGATGTGGCAAATACAGCATTATACCTGGCTTCAGACCTGTCATCTTATGTGACAGGACAAACAATTCATGTGTGCGGAGGTATGTTAACTTAAAGAAATTTATTATATTTACAGCTTCGCAGGGTGTCTATCCTTTTAGCACGAGGAAATGCAGCGAGACATATTTATTCCACACTTATTTTAAACAGACACCCTGCTTCTTTTTTTTACAGGTACTGAAATGTACAATACCATTTTCTTTCTTATCATCATTATTCCCCTTGCAGGCTTTCTGCTTGAGAGATACCTTGTGCATCTTAACGGGAAAATGTGGTCCGATACCCTTCCGGAAAAACTGAAGGGAGTATGCCTTGAGGAAGAATACAGGAAGAGTCAGCTTTATGAAAAGGACAACAGAAAATTATCATTCTGGTCATCAGCATTTAACCTGGCAGTGATCCTGGCTATGATAATCGCCGGAGGCTTTTCATTAGTTGACGGAGTCGCCAGAACATTCAGCATGAATATGATAGTAATTGCATTGATCTTCTTTGGAATTATAGGCTTTGTATCAGAGATCATAAACATCCCTTTCAGCTGGTATGATACTTTTGTAATTGAAAAGAGATATGGATTTAACACAATGACTGTCAGAACTTTCATTACTGATCATATCAAATCATGGTTTATTGTTGTCCTTATCGGAATACCGGTGCTCGGCCTTATAACATGGTTCTATTACAAGGCAGGGAACCTGTTCTGGCTCTATGCATGGGGACTTATTACTGCCTTCACCATATTCATGAACTTCTTCTATTCGGAGCTGATCGTGCCATTATTCAATAAACAAACACCGCTTGAAGAAGGAACTTTAAGAAACAAGATTGAAGAATATGCGGACAGGACAGGCTTCAAGCTTAGGAACATATATGTTATTAACGGATCAAAGCGAAGCACAAAGAGCAATGCATATTTCTCTGGATTCGGCCCAAAGAAAAGGATAGTGCTTTTCGACACGCTTCTTAAAGAACTTACTGAAGATGAGATAGTTGCTGTCCTGGCTCATGAAATAGGACATTACAGGAGGAAACATGTGCTGCAGACAATGATATCCTCGGTTTTGATCACAGGATTTATGCTTTTCCTCTTTTCGCTTGTAGTGGATAATCCTGAGATGTCGCAGGCAATGGGAGCGGAGAAACCCAGCTTTCATCTCGGACTGATTGCTTTTGGGATATTATATAGTCCATTGTCATTGGTTATCGGACTCGTTTCCAACATAATATCCCGGAGAAATGAATTCGCTGCCGACAGGTTTGTCAGGGAGACTTATGATCCTGCAATACTTGCCTCAGCTCTGAAAAAGCTCTCGGTTAAAAACCTCTCCAACATGATGCCGCATCCGACATATGTCTTTTTTCATTATTCTCATCCGCCTTTGCTTCAAAGGCTGGAGAAATTGGATTGAAATTTTCTATATTTGCGGCAATTAATGCCTCCTTAGCTCAGCCGGTAGAGCAGCTCATTCGTAATGAGCAGGTCGTGGGTTCGAGTCCCATTGGAGGCTCTCTGTATTGCGGATTGCGGATTTCGGATTGCGGATTGAAAATCCGAAATCGTAAATCCGCAATCCGCAATAAAAAAGGCTGGTTACCAGCCTTTTTTTGAGCGGGAAAGGGGTCTCGAACCCCCGACCCTCAGCTTGGGAAGCTGATGCTCTACCGCTGAGCTACTCCCGCAATAGTACTCCGGTTGTACCCCCGGGCTTCGGCAAATATAAAACAAAAATACCTTCACCCTCGCTGTTATAATAAACTTTCATACTCAGCTTCCATCAATCCCCTGATTCTTATTACTTTTGCCTCATCGGGAACAAGACACATATGAAAGCTCAAATTATTACAATAGGTGATGAACTTCTGATAGGCCAGACATTAGACACAAACTCAGCATGGATGGGAGCTGAGCTGAGCAGGCTTGGATTTGATATATACCGTAAAACCTCTGTTCATGATGATCACGATGATATAATGGACATCCTGAGGCAGGTGACGGGAAAAGCTGATGTAGTACTCATTACCGGGGGATTAGGACCTACAAGCGATGATATTACCAGGAAGGTTCTCTGTGAATTCTTTAACAGCCGGATGGTCATTAACAAGGAGGTGCTGACCATGATAGAAGGAATGATGAAACGGCGCGGTGTTCAGATGAACGAAAATAACAGGAGACAGGCAGAGGTACCGGAAGCTTGCAGGGTCCTGACCAATACCAGGGGAACAGCCCCGGGGATGTGGTTTGAGAAAGAGGGTACAGTATTAGTCTCAATGCCCGGGATACCTTACGAAATGCAATACATAATGACAGAACATGTTATTCCTGAATTAAAAAAACGTTTCTGTTCTCAAACCATAATCCACAAAAATATAATGACTTACGGAGCGCCAGAAGCCAGGCTTGCAGAACTGCTGACAGGATTTGAGCAAGCTCTTCCAGCAGAGATCAGGATTGCCTATCTGCCTAACTACGGCATTATCAAATTAAGACTGACTGCAACCGGGAAGGAGAAATCAGAACTTGGCAGGAGCATGGAAACACAGGTAAGGAAACTATATGAGATCATTCCTGAGCTGATCTTCGGCGAAAATGAGGATTCGCTCGAGGTTGTGACAGGAAAACTTCTTAAAGAAAAGAAACAGACTCTTTCTACTGCTGAGAGCTGTACAGGCGGCAGAATAGCAAATCTGATTACCAGTATCCCCGGCAGTTCAGAATACTATAAAGGATCTGTGATAGCTTATGACAACCTTGTAAAGGAGGATCTTCTTAAAGTACCCGCAGATATCATCGGGAAATATGGTGCTGTATGCGAAGAGGCCGTGAAAAAAATGGCAGAAGGGGTAAGGAGACTCCTTAAAACCGACTATTCCGTGGCCACCTCAGGCATCGCCGGTCCCAACGGAGGTACAGAAGAGAAGCCGGTCGGCACAATATGGATTGCCGTTTCATCAGAAAAAGGTACAGTCACTGAAAAACATCTCTTCGTACAGGACAGATTAACTAACATTAACAGGTTCTCATATGCTGCTCTGAACCTCCTCAGGAAGCAAATTATCAGCAGTTAAATCCGTATGGATTGCCGGCTCTGTTAAAAAAAAGTAGCCGAAATATTTGGTCAATCAGATAAAAATCACGTATTTTGCGCTTCGTTTTTAAAGACATTATTCAGGAAAAATTAAACAAACATCAATGTCAAAGATTTGTCAGGTTACAGGGAAGAAGGCGATAGTCGGGAACAATGTCTCACATTCAAAAAGAAGGACCAAGAGAAAATTCTATCCCAATCTTTTTGAAAAAAGATATTACCTGCCGGAAGAGAAAAGGTGGATATCCCTTAAGATATCTGCTGCAGGGATGCGTCTTATCAACAAAAAAGGCCTTGCTTCAGCGCTTAAGGAAGCAAAGGAAAAAGGCTACATTGTGAATTATTAATAAGGAAAGAAAATGGCAAAGAAAGCTAAAGGCAACAGACAACAGATAATTCTGGAATGTACAGAGCATAAGGAGAGCGGACTTCCGGGAATGTCGAGATATATCACCACAAAAAACAGGAAGAACACTCCTGACAGGGTTGAAAGGATGAAATATAATCCGGTGCTTAAGAAATATACGCTTCACAGGGAAATAAAATAAAAAGATCATACCATGGCAAAGAAAGTTGTAGCAACACTCAAAACAGGGAAAGGTAAGCTCTTTACAAAGTGCATCAAAATGTCGAAGTCTGAGAAAACCGGTGCTTACCTGTTCAAGGAAGAGATTGTCCACAATGATCATATTAAGGACTTTTTCAACCAGAAATAATATTTTAATTAACAGGAAGATATCAGGAGCTTTCTTCGTCGCGAAGGAAGCTTTTTTTATATTTGTTTTTCAATAATTCAGGATATGGCTTTACTTGGTTTCTTTACCAGGGAGAATAAGGAGAGTCTCAACAAAGGTCTTGAGAAAACAAAGGAGAGTGTTCTTACAAGGCTCTCAAGGGTTGTTGTCGGAAAGTCAAAGGTTGATGATGAAGTGCTTGATAAACTTGAAGAAGTCCTTGTTTCATCTGATGTTGGTGTAGAAACCACACTGAAGATAATTGAACGTATTGAAGCACGTGTTGCAAGAGATAAATATCTGAATACCAGTGAGCTGAATATCATTTTAAAGGAGGAGATTGCAGCTCTGCTTGAGGATAACAATGCCGGAGCTGAATCAGGTTTTTCATCTGCCCTGGCAGCCACCCCTCATGTAATAATGATTGTTGGTGTCAATGGTTCCGGGAAAACTACCACTATAGCAAAACTTGCATTTCAATACAGGAACGCCGGTAAGAAAGTCCTGCTTGGAGCGGCAGATACCTTCAGGGCGGCTGCTATTGACCAGCTTCAGATATGGGCCGACAGGGCAGGCGTACCGGTGATCAGCCAGCAGATGGGATCAGATCCTGCATCGGTTGCATACGACACTGTCAAGTCTGCTGTGGCAGGAAGTTATGATGTCGTCATTGTAGATACTGCGGGCAGGCTGCATAACAAGATCAACCTGATGAATGAACTTTCAAAAATAAAGAGAGTCATGGAGAAGGTTCTGCCTGGTGCACCGCATGAAGTTATTCTTGTTCTGGACGGATCAACGGGACAAAATGCATTTGAGCAGGCGAAGCAGTTTACTGCTGTAACTGACGTGACAGCAATAGCAATCACAAAGCTTGACGGAACTGCCAGGGGAGGTGTCGTTATCGGTATCTCCGACCAGTTCAGGATACCTGTCAAATATATCGGCATAGGTGAGAAGCTAACAGATCTCCAGGTATTTAATCGTGTTGAATTCGTCGACTCACTTTTTTCCAAATGAAGAAGAAGAAAATCAACATAGTGACGCTTGGCTGCTCAAAAAATGTCGTTGATTCAGAAAAGCTCCTGGCACAGCTCCGTGCCGGAGGTTATGATATTTCTTATGACCAGGGCGACTATTCAGCCGAGACAGTCATTATAAATACATGCGGTTTTATCAACGATGCAAAGGAAGAGAGCATCGACACTATCCTGCGGTTCATAAGGGCAAAGGAATCGGGAAAAATCAGGAATCTGTATGTTATAGGCTGTTTGTCAGAACGTTATATTGATGAACTTAAAACTGAAATCCCTGAAGTTGACAGGTATTTCGGAGTCAATAATGCAAGGGAAATACTCGGGGAGGTCGGTGCCAGCTACAGACCGGACCTGATGACAAGAAGAGTTCTTACTAATCCCGGACATTATGCATACCTGAAGATATCCGAAGGGTGTGACAGGACTTGTGCATTCTGTACAATTCCCGCTATCAGAGGCAAATGTGTTTCGCGGACCATTGAAGATGTGGTAAAGGAGGCTGAGGAGCTGGCTGTTTCAGGAGTTAAGGAACTTATTCTTGTTGCACAGGATCTGAGCTATTATGGCCTTGATCTCTACAAGACACAGAGACTTCCGTACCTGGTTTCAGAGCTTCTTAAAATAAAACAGCTTGAATGGATAAGACTTCATTATCTGTATCCTGCAAACTTCCCAGAAGGACTGATTGATATCATCAGGGATAACCCGCGTATCTGCAGATACATTGATATCCCCATCCAGCATATCAGCGATAAGATGCTCGGACTGATGAAAAGATCTCATGGCCGGGCAGAGACTGAAGATATCCTGAACAGACTGCGGACAGGGATACCTGGAGCAGTTATGCGGACTACACTGATAGCGGGGCATCCGGGAGAGACAGAAAAGGAATTTGCTGAATTAAAGCAGTTTGTCAGGGAATTCAGATTTGACAGGCTGGGTGTATTCGCATATTCTCATGAAGAGGGCACTTTCTCATATGACAGCTATAAGGATGAGATCCCTGAAGAGATAAAGGAGTCGAGGGTCGCGGAAATCATGGCGATACAGCAGGTAATTTCTGCCGGACTGAATGAAAATCTGGTTGGCAGAACTCTTAAAGTGCTTATCGACAGGAGGGAGGATGAGTTTTTTGCCGGGAGGACAGAATATGACAGTCCGGAAGTTGATCAGGAGGTGCTGATACCTGTTGAATATGATCTGAAACCCGGTAGTTTCTGCCAGATCCTCATCACACAATCAACTGATTTTGATTTATTCGGGAAGCCAGCTACCCCCGGTCATGCTAAAGCATGACCTGCCCCCTGAAGGGGGCATAAAACCCATTACTTATCTATTTGAATCTGGTATATAATAATTAAGCCCCCCTTGATAATGCCAAATGACATTACAAAGGGATTGAAAATATATTTATAGTTCTTTGAC
>CAZGGZ010000101.1:0-6830 GCA_964525415.1 uncultured Rikenellaceae bacterium
AAAAGTATATTTTTGCTACCTGATTATATATTAATGTACAGGCAGTATAAAAAATCAATGTGGCTGATCATGCATCCTTTTTAAGGTCCGCATCATTTTTGCACAAGATTTATTTGATGCTGCGACCTGCCTGATGTGCAGGTTTTTTTATAAACCGAACTGAAAAATGGACGTACTAAAGATCATGAAATTCGGCGGGACTTCAGTAGGAAATCCCGACAGGATGAGAGCTCTCATCCCACTGATAACCGATAAGGAAAGAAAGATCATCGTTCTTTCTGCAATGTCGGGAACAACAAACAGCCTGGTGGAGATCACCGACCTGCTGTATACAGGGAATGTCAATGAGGCATCATCAAAAATAGAGTCCCTGAGGTCTGCATATCACCAGGTGGTTCATGACCTGTATGCGACTGATGATTTCCGTAAAACCGGACACGAGCTTATAGATTCACATTTTGATTATATCAATAACTTCACCCTCAGGGTTTTTACAAAGCTTCAGGAAAAAGCAATAGTTGCACAGGGAGAACTTCTTTCAACTTCTTTGTTCAATCATCTGCTTCAGGAGCGGGAAATAAAATCGGTACTTCTCCCTGCACTGAATTTCATGCGCATCGATAAAGACGGCGAACCTGATTATTATTATATCGAGGAAAACATTAACAGGGAGTTGAAAAAACATAAATCCGAAACTATCCTGATTACCCAGGGTTTTATATGCAGGAACGTTTATGGTGAGATTGATAACCTGAAACGTGGCGGCAGCGACTATTCGGCATCTATTATCGGTGCAGCGCTGAAAGTCAAAGAAATACAGATATGGACAGATATCAGCGGCTTCCGCAATAATGATCCCCGCTATGTTGAGGATACTAAAATCATCCGTGAGCTGTCATTTGATGAAGCTGCTGAGCTGGCTTATTTCGGAGCTAAAATACTTCATCCGGCAAGTGTTAATCCGGCCCGTGAAAAGAATATTCCTGTCAGGCTCAAAAATACTATGGACCCGGAAGATGAAGGTACTCTGATCACATCCACAAGCAAGCTTGTTGACTACAAGGCTGTAGCAGCCAAAGACGGAATATCAGTACTGAGAATAAGATCAGACAGGATGCTCATGGCATACGGTTTCCTGCGGAAAGTGTTTGAGATATTTGAAGCTTACAGAACACCCATAGATATGATAACAACATCCGAGGTTGCCGTTTCGCTGACTATTGACAATCCTCAATACCTGGATCAGATTGCCAGGGATCTCAGGGAACTCGGGAGCGTGGAGGTTGAGCGAAACCAGACAATTATATGCGTAGTAGGCGATTTCAGGACTGAACGCACCGGATCGGCTCCGGAAATATTCCTGGCGCTCAATACAATCCCTTTAAAGATGATCTCCTATGGCGGAAGTCCGAACAGCTTATCTCTGCTTGTAGATACATCGGATAAGACACAGGCATTGAAACAACTCAGCAAACACCTTTTCAAATAATAAAATGACAGACAGCAAAACGATAGAAAAATTCCGGGATCTACCAACACCTTTTTATTTCTATGATCTCGACGTCCTGAATAAAACTCTGACCGCCTTAAAAAAAGAGTCAGATAATTCGGGTTATAAAGTACACTATGCTGTAAAAGCCAATGCAAATCCGAGAATACTGAAAATAATTTCATCCTTCGGTTTCGGAGCTGATTGCGTCAGCTGGAATGAAATAGAAGCCGCAATAGCTGCAGGCTTTGATCCCGGACATATCGTTTTTGCCGGAGTCGGGAAGAGTGACAGGGAGATTGAAGCGGCAATAAGGGCAGATATTTTTTGCTTCAACTGCGAATCAATACCAGAGATAGAAGTAATCAATTCTTTTGCCTCCCGGCAAAATAAATCTGTCAGAATTGCTCTCAGAATCAATCCATTGATTGATGCACACACCCATCATTACATAACAACAGGAATTGAAGAGAGTAAATTCGGCATACATACATGGGAGCTTGATGAAGTACTGAGAAGACTTGGAGAATTGAGGAACATTAACCTGACGGGCATGCATTTCCATATCGGCTCACAGATCACAAAGATGTCAGTCTTTCAAAGCCTGTGCAATCACATAAATGAGTTGCAGGACTGGTTTATTTCCCGTAACGTTGACCTTAAAGTGGTAAATGTGGGAGGCGGTCTGGGGATTGACTATGAGAATCCTGACAGGTACCCGGGGTTTGCAGAGTATTTTACACTGCTCAATGATTTCATTGACCTGAGACCCGGACAGGAGCTTCATCTTGAGCCGGGGCGGGCTGTAACAGGACAATGTGGATCATTGATCTCAAAAGTGCTATATATTAAGAACGGAAGCAATACCATGTTTGCTATCATTGATGCCGGAATGACCGACCTGATCCGCCCGGCGCTCTACCAGGCTCATCACAAAATAGAAAACCTTACATCACAGGGAAGTATTTACAGGTATGATGTTGTAGGTCCGGTTTGCGAGTCAGCAGATACTTTTGCCAAATTTATAGAGCTGCCCGAAACACGCAGGGGTGATATTATAGCTATAAGGTCAGCAGGGGCATACGGCGAAGCAATGGCATCGCGTTATAACCTGAGGGATCTTCCCGGGTCGGTGTTTTCTGATGAACTATTTTAATATTCCCAGGCTGTAGAGGAATACCATAGCGATAGCTACCGGTGCAACGAATTTCACAATGAATTTGAACAGGGGGAGCATTTTTCCTACCAGGGCTCCATCATTCGTTAATTCCTTTTTAGTCAGGGCAGGACTGAAGAACCAGCCGATAAACAGGACTATGAAAAATCCTCCGACAGGAAGCATCACGTTGGAAGTAAGGAATTCAAGCATTTCAAAAATAACTTTGCCAGATACTTTTATGTTGCTGAGTGCACCAAATGAAAGAACGGTAACGACACCCAGAACCGAGACTGCAAGGGTTGCTGCAACAGTAGCCTTTTTCCTGGTCATCTTCAGTTCCTCAACAAGGTAAGCCACAATTACTTCCAGAACCGAGATAGTTGAAGTCAGGGCTGCAATAGCCAGCAGAAGGAAGAACATTACAGCAAAGATATTGCCAAGAGGCATCTGCTCAAAGATTGTCGGCAACACAATGAAAACCAGTCCTGTTCCCTGTGCAGGCGATCCGCCGAATGCAAACAGCGCAGGGAAAATTGCAATACCGGCAAGTACTGCCACCGAAGTATCTGCAATGGTAACCCATGCCGCGGATGAGGCAAGATTCTCAGTCTTTTTTATATACGACCCGTAGGTTATTAAAGTACCCATTCCGATACTTAGCGAAAAGAATGACTGACCGAGAGCCTGAAGAATAACATCAGGGGTTATTTTGGTAAGATCAGGCTTAAACATAAAATTCAAACCGGTCCTGGCTCCTGGAAGGGTCAGTGATCTTATACATAGTGCAATTAACAGAACAAATAAGAAGGGCATCATTATTTTAGTGTACTTTTCTATTCCCTCCTTTACACCGGAAAAATTAATAAATGCTGTAAAGACCATAAAAAGCAAGAACCACAGTAGTGGTCGAAATGAGCTTTTAAGAAAACTATCAAACATGGAAGTAAGTTCCGTATCGGTTTTCCCGAAAAGATTGCCGGTAACAGATTGATAGAAATACTCAAGGGTCCAGCCTGCAACAGTTGTATAAAATGCCAGTATCATGAAGGCGGCGGCAACACCCATAACTCCTATCAGGAACCATGGTTTTCCCGGAGCAAGCTTTTTAAATGCTCCGTAAGGATTAAGCTGCGCTGCTCTTCCGATTACAAACTCTGAAGTCATTACAGGAATCCCAATAATGATCACACATAAAAGATAAACAAGCAGGAATGCTCCTCCCCCGTTTTCACCCATCAGATAAGGAAATCTCCAGATGTTGCCAAGACCAATTGCTGAACCGGCAACTGCGGCTACCACTGCAAACCTGTTTGAAAAACTGTCTCTTCCTGTATTTGACTGATCACTCATTATGATTAATATTTAAGTTCTGGTATCCTTTGCTGACAAATGCTTTTTATATTTGTGAAAACCGGCACGCAAGATAATAAACGAAATCTAATCAAACTAACCGGTTAGAAATTAATCGTTGTCTGTTCATTTGAGATGAAAGAAATACTTATTATTCTGATTATGATGCAAACCCTGACCAATGCTTCAGGACAGGTTACAATCATTGCACACAGGGGTGCTTCATACCTGGCTCCTGAGAATACTGTAGCCTCTGCCAGGCTTGCCTGGGAAACCGGCGCTGATGCCGTTGAATGCGATATCTGGCTGTCAAAAGACAATAAGATAATCTGCTGCCATGATGCTACAACAAAAAGGACCACAGGACAGGACTTTAAAATAAGTGAGACAGAAACAAAGATCCTGAGAAAGCTCGATGCAGGAACGTATAAGGATAAAAAATACTCCGGAGAAAAACTTCCGTTTTTAAAAGAACTAATAAAAACAATGCCTGCAGGGAAAGAACTTGTTATTGAAATAAAATGCAAAAGTGAAATACTGCCTTTCCTGAAAAAGGAAATCTATAAATACCGGGAAAACAGGAATTTTACATTTATAAGTTTCGATTTTAAAACAATTGCAGATACAAAGAAACTCTTTCCCGAATATCCATGTTACTGGCTTTGCAGTAACGCTGCCCTTCTGGAAACTTACTTTGATAAAGTTGCAGGGGAAGATCTTGAAGGGATCAGCCTGGGCTATGCTATAATTAATGAACCAGTAATGAAGAAGGCTGAAAGCCTGAATCTTGAGGTTTATTCATGGACAGTTGATGATCCTGAAGAAGCAAAACGGCTGATCAAACTCGGAGTAAAGGGAATAACAACCAACCGGCCCGGTTGGCTCAATGAGCAGATATTTTAAAGGAGAAATAAACAACATTAAATTTATAATATGAAAACAATACTACCGGTTTTTCTGATTTCAGTAGCTTTTACTGCCTGTAAATTCAGCAAGTCTGTTGAAAAGGACCTTATTTCAGGATTAACATCAACAGGAAGCGATCTGACATGCGAAGATGTTTACCTGAAGATAAATGATGAGAAAACTTCAAGGAGTACTTTCTCTTATGGTGAAACCTTCTATATCTGTTTCGATGATATAAAAGGATTTGCGTCTGAAAACGGGTATGTCTTCCCAGGCATGAAAATAGTCATCACAAATCCTTCAGGCGATACCCTGATGCGTGCAGATGATCTTTATGAGGATTATACTCAGGGAATGAACTTTTCCCCTCTCCAGCTTACAACAGATCTGACTGTTGCAGATCCGATAAGCTCAAAAGGAGAGTATAAACTGTCTATCATTATCTGGGATAAAAAGGGAACAGGAACATTCAGGTCAGAACTGGAATTCAATGTCGTGGAAAACGAAAGCATTTCGGTCAGTCCGAAAGATGTAACATACGGAGAGATCTATCTGTTCTCACAGGGGAACAATAATGTGATTGCTGACAACATAGTTAACTTCGATGATAACATATATATAATTGCCGAAGGGCTTAAGGGTTTCAGCGAAGAGAACGGGATGGTCTTCCCCGGGATGCAGCTCAGGGGCACTGATTCAAGTGGTGATGTGATCCTCGATTACGATGATCTTTTCTCGGATTATTCCGAATCAGGGATTGCTGCATCAGATTTTTCATCAAGGGTATCGGCCCATTTCATGCTTGCCGGTACAACATTCAACAACCCTCTCCGTTGCGAACTTAAGATATGGGATAAGAAAAGCAATGCATCATTGACAGTGAAAACAGAAATGATAGTGAAATAATTAAACAATTAAATAATTTTTGGCGATACTTGGTGCCTTGGTGGCTGTATTTTTATGCCACAAAGACTCCAAGGCTCCAAGGTTCACCAAGTCAGTAAAACCAACCAATATGAAAAAGATAATTTCCAGACGAAATTTTGTCAACAGGACAGCAGGTCTGAGTGCTGGTGCTCTTGTTCTGCCTTCCCTTACATGTTATTCAGCTCTCCAGGACAAAGGAATAAAACCTCTCATCATTACCAGTCATACAAATGAGACGGGACAGAAAGCCATGGAGGGAGGCTGGGAGATCCTCAGGAACGGAGGCTCTGCTGTTGATGCCGTTGAAAAGGCTGCAAATATCATTGAACTCGATCCTGAAGATACCAGTGTCGGATATGGAGGCTTGCCAAATGAAAGGGGCGTTGTTCAGCTTGATGCCTCATTTATGGACGGCAAGACCTATTCTGCAGGTGCAGTAGCCTGTCTGGAGAATATCAAAACACCGGCTTCGGTCGCAAAGCTGGTGATGCAGCGGACTGATCATGTACTTCTGGTTGGTGCCGGAGCCCTGGAATTTGCAAAAGCATGGGGATTCCGGGAAGAGAACCTGTTGACAGAGAAAGCCCGTAAAATATGGCTGCGCTGGAAGGAAGAGATGAGCCCTTCAGATGACTGGGGTGCTCCCGAACACCTGCAGAATCTCCAGAAGAAGGAATCCTACTGGAACGATTTCCCTGATATTGAACATCATTATGGCACAACAAACGTTCTGGCAATTGACCTGAACGGTGATATTGCAGGATGCACCACAACGAGCGGACTAAGCTTCAAGCTGAACGGACGTGTCGGCGATTCACCAATCATCGGTGCAGGTCTCTATGTTGACAATCAGGTCGGAGCTGCAGGAGCCACCGGTCGTGGCGAGGATGTCATAAAATCGTGTGCCTCATATTATATGGTCCTCAGGATGAGGGAAGGGCGGACGCCGCAGCAGGCATGTGAAGATACGCTGCAGATGATCGTGGACAGGTACAGGAA
>CAZGGZ010000102.1:0-6349 GCA_964525415.1 uncultured Rikenellaceae bacterium
GCAACCTCTGTCGTATATCCTGTATTACTAAGGTTATACTGAAGTATCTCACAGAGATCTTCCTCGTCATCCACTATGAGGATCTTTTTGCCTCTGGGATCCATTTCAATCTGTTTTAGTATAAATATCCGATGCAAAGGTAATTGCATTAAATGAATATTGATATTACAATAATATTACAAATGCTTCCTGTCTGTAACATAAACGTAAATAAACCTTTACCGGTTCGTAACCGGCTCTCTTAATGTTTCACTGGATATTTGCTTCGGAAATAAAAAAGGAACCAGCAATAAGAAAAATATGAAAAAGGTTACATTGAAAATTATTACTTCAGTTTTCTTTAACCTGATGTTTATCATGCAGCTGTACAGCCAGGCAGGAACAATTGCAGGAACAGTTAAAGACAAATCGAAACCGGAATCACTCATAGGTGCAACTGTCATAATAGAGGGAACTTCCGTTGGTACGACAACGGATATTAACGGGAACTTCACAATTTATAATGTCAGGCCGGGAACCTATAATCTTAAGGTATCATATATTTCTTATGCTGCAGCAGCCATTGAGAATGTCATTGTAACCGCCGGTAAGACGACAAACATCAGCGCTGAACTTGAAGAGAACCTGGTTTCGCTTGGCGATATAAATGTGACTGCTATACGGAAAACAAACACCGAGATATCCATGATAACGGATATCAGGGCAACGCCTTTTGTGTCAACAGGAATTTCAGGTCAGCAGATATCAAAAACGCTGGACAAGGATGCTTCGGAGGTAGTAAAGAGAATACCGGGAATAACTATAATTGATAACAGGTTCCTGATTGTGAGGGGACTGGCGCAGAGATATAATAATGTATGGCTCAATAATGCCGCCACGCCAAGCTCGGAAGCCGACGTAAAGGCATTCTCGTTTGATATAATCCCAAGCTCTCTTATTGAAAATATAATGATATTCAAGTCGCCGGCAGCTGAACTGCCGGCTGATTTTGCGGGAGGTTTTGTAAAGATATCCACCAAAAACATGCCCGACAAAAAAGGATGGTTCCTTTCTTACGGCACAGGTTTCAGCGAAAGCACAACCTTCGGCACATTTTACAAAGGTGTATCAGGGAAGAGTGACTGGCTCGGGTTTGATAACGGATCAAGGGCATTACCCGATGATATGCCGGCTCATCTCAACGAATATGAATCAGCCACAAACCCTGTGATCCGCGACAGGATCACCTCACTCGGGATGGAGCTTAACAACAAATGGAGCGCCTCTTCCACACTGGCTTATCCTGATCAGAAGCTGATGGCAGGCATTACAAGGAAGTATAAGATCGGAACCCATACTTTAGGGAATACTACCGCACTAAATTACAGCCTCTCAAACAGCTCGGACGATATCAGTTTAACCGATTATTCAATATATAATTTTTCAAATGACAGGCCATCGTACCTCAACCAGTTCACTGACAGGCAATATTCAAATTCGGCAAGGATTGCCGTGATGAATAACACTTCGGTCTTTCTGGGACAGAATACCCGGCTGGAGTTCCGCAATCTGCTGAACCAGTCTGGTACAGCCAGGGTTACTTCCAGGGCAGGCAGGGAATGGTATAACGATGGCCGATACATACATTCAGAGGAACAGCGCTATGTGAGCCGTATGGTATATACAGGACAGCTGGCAGGTGAACACTCAATAAAGAGCGAAAACAATAAACTTGACTGGATTATCGGATATGCATATTCAAATAAAAAAGAACCCGACACAAGACGGTTCAGATATATTCGCGACCTCGTGGATACCACACAGTATTTACTCATATTCGGTGACCAGGCCGACCTTTCCTCCCAGTCGAGGATGTGGATTAATCTCCTTGAGAATACCATTTCAGCTTCTATGAATTATACGAGGAAGATAGATCTCAACGGATTTACACCTGAGTTGAAAACAGGATTATACTTTGAAAATAAACAGAGATATTTCAACGCGCGGAATTTCGGATATGCAAAGGGAAGCTCTGCATCTCTCTTTAGCCGGACCACTCTTCCTGTTGATGAAATATTCACTGATGAGAATATTAATCTGACCGACGGTATCAAACTTAATGAAATTACTGCTTTGTCGGATTCTTATACAGCTTCCAACATGCAGACGGCAGGATATCTTTCCGCAAAGATTCCGATAGGATCAAGGATGAATTTATATGCCGGTGTCAGGATTGAAAGGAACAAACAGACTCTTTCAAGCTACAAGCAGGGTTCAACGGTTAAAGTTGATGTTGACAGGGATACAGTCAACCTGTTCCCGTCTGCCAACCTGACTTACAATTTCAATGATAAGAACCTCCTGAGGCTTGCTTACGGAATGACAGTGAACCGTCCTGAATTCAGGGAAATAGCTCCATTCTACTACGTTGATTTTGAATTGAATGCCGGCATCTATGGTGCTCCTCACATCACACAGGCTTACATTCATAATTTTGATATCAGGTATGAACTTTATCCGGCAACCGGAGAGACATTTAATATCGGTGCATTTTACAAGAAGTTTATTAATCCCATTGAGCAGGTAATACTCGGCAACAGTCCTGCACAGTACTCTTTTGAGAATGTGAAGTCAGCCTATGCTGCCGGTATCGAGGCTGAACTGAGAAAATCACTTGGCTTTATCAACGGGATGAATGGCTTTGCCGTTATCCTCAACAGCTCCCTGATAACAAGCAAGGTACAGTTTGATGAGGACGCACTTGCCAGGAACCGGCAGCTTGAAGGACAATCACCTTTTATTGTGAACACAGGATTGTTTTACCGGAACAGTAAAAACGATCTTACAGTAAGTCTCCTTTATAATATAGTTGGAAAGAGGATTGTGGCTGTAGGCAGACCGTTGCCCAATCAGTGGGAAGATATTCCTGATATCTATGAAATGCCGAGGAACGTCATTGATCTGACATTCAGCAAGATGATAGGGGAAAATGTTGAAATTAAGGGTGGCATTAAGGATATACTGAATGAAGATGTTGAATATGCTCAGACTATCAATACCCTGGTGGATATGGATCTGTACTCCAATGGCAGTCTGACCGGTTCAAAGTATTTTAAAAGAACCCAGGTTACAAAATCGTATAATCCCGGCAGATATTTCTCTCTCGCAGTATCGCTAAAATTTTAATGAAACGCGACGGTAAAAAGATTATTATTAACCAAACATAAAAAAATAATAATGAAAAAGAATTTTATGAAGCTTTTAGCAGCGCTGGGTATTCTTACCATGATTGCAACGTCCTGTGAGAAAGAGATTTTAGTCACTGGCATTGAGCTCGATCAGACCTTGGTAGAAGTTATGATAGGATCAACTGTTGGACTTAATGTGATTTTCTCTCCGATCGATGCTACAAATCTTGAAATTGAATGGAGAACAGGTGATGAAAGCGTTGCCACAGTTGATGATGGTGTTGTTACCGGAGTAGCTCTGGGGATTACTGAGATAACTGCTGTCTCAATGAGTGATGCAACAAAGAAAGCTGTTTGCGAAATAATTGTTATTCCTTCAAACGGACAGCAGATTACTGTTTCAGGCGATATTACAACTGATACAAGGTGGTACTCAAATGCCCGCTATTTCCTGTCGGGTTTTGTTTATGTCAAGAATAATGCAACATTAACAATAGATCCTGGTACAATAATAAAAGGGGTATCAGGAACTAAAGGTGCTCTTATTATTGAAAGAGGTTCAAAAATTATGGCAGAAGGCACCGCATCCCAGCCTGTTGTTTTTACATCAGACAAGCCGGCAGGACAAAGAGCAGCCGGTGACTGGGGAGGACTTGTGATATGCGGAAAAGCCACAACAAACAAGCACGACAATGGAGTTGGTGTTGGAATTGCAGAAGGGGGTATTGGATCATTATACGGAGGTGCTGAAGATACTGATAATTCAGGCATTTTACAATATGTACGAATTGAGTTTCCCGGGATTGCACTTACTGCTACCTCAAACAGCGAGATCAACGGACTGACCCTTTATTCAGTCGGGGCAGGCACTACGATCGATCATATCCAGGTTTCATACTCCGGTGATGATTCATTTGAATGGTTCGGCGGAACCGTTAACTGCAAATATCTTGTTGCGCACCGCGGACTTGATGATGATTTTGATACTGATAATGGATACAGAGGCAAGGTACAGTTTGTTCTTGGTATACGTGATCCTGCAGTTGCGGATCAGTCAGGTTCAAACGGGTTTGAATCGGACAACGATGCGGAAGGTTCTCTGACAACACCTGTTACCGCACCCGTATTCTCAAACATCACCCTTTTTGGACCTTATGCAAACAGCATAACAAATGTCAACAGTCTGTATAAAAGAGCAATGCACCTGAGAAGGTCAACACAACTTTCAGTATTCAATTCAATATTTGTCGGCTGGCCGAAAGGACTTATACTTGATGGAACAGTAGGAAATACCCCAACGATGGCAAGCAATAATACACTCCAGATTGAAAGGACGATTCTTGCCGGAATGGGAGTAAATTTTGAAGCAGTACCCGGGACTCCTGCAGTTCCTTACACGGTTGGCGAAATACGGGCGTATTTTGAAGATGCTTCACGTGGTAATATTGATAGCAAAACTGTGAGCGATATTATCGGTTCATTGCTATTATCCCTTACTGCTCCTTCCCTGGTTCCGGCAGATGGTTCAACCTTCCTTACAGGTGCATCATTTACTAACACGAAGCTTACCGGTACATTCTTCACCAGTATTACGCATCTAGGAGCATTCGGAACAACCGACTGGACAAGCGGATGGTGTAACTTTGATCCACAGACTACTGCTTATTAGCACAGATTTCCACAGAGTTTTTTTAACTTGCGGCTTTTATTCAGAGAGTGATGAAGAAAAGTGTGCTAATACTATTTGGATTAACCGGATTGTTAACTGCTAATTCACAGTCGTTCGTACTGCCAAATTATGGTTTAAAAAGTCATGAAACGCTGGAGATCAGCAAGGTAGAGTCCAGTTCCAGGGGCACATCATTCTTTATGAGTATCGAGAACCGTATCCAGGGAGGCTCTTTCTGTGCTGATAGGAACATCTATATGATATATCCCGACGGGACACGGAGCAAGCTTGTTTCAGCCGATAATATCCCTGTTTGTCCTGATTCGTATAAGTTCAAAGCACCAGGTGAGAAGCTGGATTTTGTACTATTATTTCCTCTCCTGAAAGAAGGAACTGCATGGGTGGACCTTATTGAGGAGTGCAGTGAAAACTGTTTTTCATTTTACGGAGTCACTCTCGACAATGAACTCAACAGAAAGATCAATGAGTGCTTTGTGCTTGCTGAAAATGAAGAAGCTTCAAAAGCTATTATAAGTCTGATTGATCTTGTCGGTTCAACAGACAGCAAAAACTATGGTATTGAAGGGCTTTTATATTTAACTATAGTTATGCTCGCCGATGAAGCCGGCACAAAAACAGTTGCCGGCGAATGGTACCGTAAAATGAAATCGTCAGGAGCTCCCAGGGTGAACGAGTATCTTAAATACCTTAATGAAAAAGGTGTAAAATATTAATACGATTAATATATGTTTCAATTAAAAAAGGCTGATCCGGTCTGGATCAGCCTTTTTCTGAAATATAGAATTTTATCCTAAAAACTTAACTCTACTCCGGCTCCTACAACCATTGTGCTTTTTGTATAGGTTTCTTTAGGCTGCAGGTTGGTAGCCCCCAGAAAATGATTTACATGTTTCTCGTCCTCGAGATACATGGTATAACTGACTCCCAGGTTAATCCTTAATTTATTAAGTGTGAATGCTCCTCCGCCGCCAAATGTATGTGTTGCATTACCGAAAGTCAGATCACTCTGATATACACTATTGACACCTTTATTGCCATACACGTACCCTGCACTTGCAAGCCAGTTATCGGAAACCTTATACTCAAGTCCTGCCTGCAGCGACATACCATTATTGTCAATAATTTCACTGTTATCAACATAAACCGTGGGGGTTGCCGGATTCAGGTCATCGTCAATTTTATGTCCATAGTTGGCTGATTTGTCGAAGTAATAATTCGATCCGAGTGACAGCTTGAGCTTTGCTAACGTGTAATCAACGCCAATGGCAAGCATTGCAGGCATATCGGCTCTTTTGACTTCATCCTGGATAAATATACCTCCGCCTTTATTATCGATCAGTGCTGTTGTAAGTTCAAGTTTGGTAAGGAACTCGTATTTAACAGCAATATTCAGAGCTTCGATGGGTGAAACATTAATGCTGATTATCGGTGTAAAGCCCATTCCGGTTTCTTCTGCATCAACTTCAATATCCCGGGTTGCAGCTGCATATCC
>CAZGGZ010000103.1:0-6185 GCA_964525415.1 uncultured Rikenellaceae bacterium
GGCAATGCATTCAGCCCTCCCAGCCCTACTTCCGGTTCAGCCATGTAGAGAACCGCAAGGGCAAGAACATAGGTGCCTATTATTTCAGTTACCACATTGTACCAGTAGCTCCTTATATTCGGCATCGTGCTGAAGACTGCCAGCTTTGAATCGGCATCAGTGGTTGCATCAAAGTGCTTTTTGTAAGCAAGCCATACCAGCCCCGCTCCGAACATTGCACCCAGAAGCTGAGCGCTTATATATAACGGCATCAGTGAAGCGGAGAATTTACCTGCAAGCACAAGCGCCAGCGTTACTGCCGGATTCAGATGAGCTCCGCTGACCGGTGCTGCAATCAGAACTCCGGTGAAGACTCCGACTGCCCACCCGAAAGTTATCACTATCCATCCTCCATTGTTTCCCTTGGTCTTGGAAAGAAGAACATTTGCTACTACTCCGCCACCGAAAACAAGTATCATGGCGGTACCGAAAAATTCTGCAAAGAACTGGTTCATGGTAATTAATTGTTACTGGTTACTGGTTACTGGTTACTTGTTGGTAGTTAATTGTTGCTGGCGGCGGTTACTGGTTTTTGCCGGTAGCCTCATTTATTATCCGCCCAATATTCTGCAGCCTTGACCGCCCGCTTCCAGCCTTTGACAAGCGATACTGTTTCTTTTTCCTTAATGCCCGGAGTGAATGCCCGGTCAACCTGCCATTGCTTTCTGATCTCCCTGACATCTGACCAGTAATTAACAGCAAGCCCTGCAAGATAGGCTGCACCCAGAGCGGTGGTTTCCGTAATTTTCGGTCTGACCACTTTTGCCTGGAGAAGATCGGACTGGAACTGCATAAGGTTGTTATTCACAGTAGCTCCGCCGTCAACTCTGAGTTCCTTTATGTCTATTCTGGAATCCCTTTTCATTGCCAGAAGAACCTCAAGAGTCTGATAGCAAATACTGTCAAGAGCAGCACGGGCAACATGAGCCGCTGTTGATCCGCGGGTAATGCCTGTTATTGTACCGCGTGCATGCTGGTTCCAGTATGGAGCACCAAGTCCCGCGAACGCGGGAACAAAATATACTCCCTCACTTCCTTTTACCGAAGCCGCAAGCTTTTCGACGTCCGGGGATTTTTTGATTATTCCCAGAGAATCGCGAAGCCATTGAACTACTGCTCCGGCAATAAAAATACTTCCTTCAAGAGCATATGTTGTTTTGTTTCCGATCTTCCATCCTACTGTTGTCAGCAACTTGCTTTTCGAGTCTATCGGCTTAGTCCCTATATTCATCATCATGAAGCATCCTGTTCCATAAGTATTTTTGACCATCCCCGGATCAATGCACATCTGTCCGAAAAGGGCTGCCTGCTGATCGCCTGCAATTCCTGCAACAGGTACCGGTGTTGGAAATACTCCTGAAGTTTTACCATATACTTCGCTTGATGATCTTACCTCAGGCAATACACTTGCAGGAATATCAAAGATCTTCAGCAGATCATTATCCCACTTAAGAGTATGAATGTTGAATAGCATCGTTCTTGATGCATTTGAAACATCCGTCACATGTAGCTTCCCTCCCGTAAGATTCCAGACCAGCCATGAATCTACTGTTCCAAATGCAAGCTGTCCCTTTTTAGCCAGGTCACGGGCGCCCTTTACATTGTCAAGTATCCATTTCACCTTCGTGGCTGAAAAATAGGCATCTATGATAAGACCTGTTTTTTTCTGGATCTTCTGAGCAAATCCTTCCTTTTTCAGCTTATCGCAAAAGTCTGCAGTACGCCTGTCCTGCCATACAATAGCTTTATGGATTGGCTTGCCTGTCTTCCTGTTCCACACAACTGTAGTTTCACGCTGGTTGGTGATTCCGACAGAAGCAATATCACTGCTTTTTATTCCTGCAGTGGTCATTGCTTTCCTGGCGACCTCAACCTGTGAGGACCATATCTCTGCAGGATCATGTTCAACCCATCCCGGCTTTGGAAAATACTGTTTGAATTCCTTCTGTGCTGAAGCAACCGGCAGACCGTCATGGTCAAATACGATTGCTCTCGAGCTGGTTGTCCCCTGGTCAAGAGCAAGGATATATTTCTTCATATCATAAATAATTTAATGTCAACTTTTTATATTCCTCAATCTGGTGCTCCTTCCACCTGTTGTCGTATCCAAGTTCTTCGGCCATAATATCAGCAACTGCAGGTGCAATAGCTATGCTTGCACGTACATCAAGAAACAGCGAACGTGTTCTTCGCGCAAGAACATCCTCAATGGTTCGCGGCATTTCATTCCTGCAGATCCAGATAATTTCTGCCCTGGTATAAGGCAGATTCGGATTAAGCAACTCTCTCATGGAAGATTCTCCGCACATTAATTTTTCAATTTCGACTGCTTTATTGCCATAGATCTGAAGACGTTCTGCATGTAATCCGGGGTCAGGTGAAAACAGACTTAATTTCTTTGTCATGCATTTTCTGTTTTCCAGCATTCCTGCCCTGATTGCCCTGTCAATCGTCTCTTCAGCCATCCGCCTGTAAGAGGTCCATTTCCCTCCGATTATAGAAAGAAGTCCTGATTCTGAGATTGTTATCTTATGTCTTCGGGAGACTTCCTTTGTTGCTGAAGGATTGTCGGGATTGGCTGCAAGCGGCCGTAATCCGGCAAAAATGCATAGTACATCTTTTCTTGACGGAGGCTTAACCAGATATTTGCCGGCTGTCCGTAAAATAAAATCAATCTCCTCATCAAGCGGTTTTGGCTCGAGAGTAATTGTATCAAGCGGTGTATCAGTGGTGCCTGCTACTACTTTCCCGTACCAGGGAATTGCGAACAGCACCCTGCCGTCGTCGGTTTTTGGGATCATGATTGCCGACTGGCTCTGAAGAAATGAATTGTCAAGGACAATATGGACTCCCTGGCTGGGGCGTATTGTAGGTCTGGCGTCCGGATTATCCATCCTGTGGATCTCATCAGCAAAAACACCTGTTGCATTTATAACAAGTTTAGCGTATAAACTATACTTGTTCTTAGTCTCAAGATTTTCGGCATGAACACCGGTTATCTTTCCTTTCTCATCTTTTAAAAAACCATTCACCCTGAAGTAGTTCAGAACAGTTCCCCCTTTTTCAACGCATGCACCTGCAAGTGCTATCGCCATCCTTGAATCATCGAACTGGCCATCATGATAGATGATCCCTCCTTTGAGCTTTTCCGGCTTAAGCAGGGGAAGACGCTTCAACGTCTTTGACCGGCTGAGGAAATATGATTTCCCGAGGCTGAGTCTTCCTGAAAGGATATCATAAAACTTCAATCCGACAGTATACAGAATAACGTCCCATACAGTATAGACCGGAATAACAAAATCCTGGTTCTTTGTGAGATGGGGAGCATTTTTCAGCATTATCCCTCTTTCATGGAGAGCTTCCTTTACAAGCAGGATATCGCCCTGGGCAAGGTATCTCACGCCTCCATGGACAAGTTTAGTGCTCCTGGATGAAGTGCTTTTAGCGAAATCCGATTGTTCCAGAAGTAATGTCTTGTAACCTCTTGTAACAGCATCAAGTGCGACGCCCAGCCCTGTAGCTCCGCCGCCGATTACAATAATATCCCAGGCTTTATCTTTATTACGCTGTAAATCAGCGATTAAATCGTTGCGATTCATTTAAAATCAGGTCTGTAAATCGTGTATTAATGTTACAGAAAAAAAATGATAATTCAATGAAAAGAAATAGAAAAACCTTTTTAACCGCAGAGAACGCAAAGTTTTAGCAAAGGCCGCAAAGAGATCGCTGCTATTGATATGACTTTGAGTACTTTGCTCATGCTTTGCGCGCTTAGTGGTTTATTTTTTTCTAAGCAGATGTTTTATGTGATCAGGATCACCGTCGTTTTTTGCCGGTGTGATTTTCAGGATCCTGCAGATGAGATTATATATATCGATATTATTAAGCTGTTCAAATGAGCATCCTTTTTTGAAGGCCGGCCCTGCTGCATAAAAGATTGCATGCATATCGGAGTTTGTATTATCATATCCATGAGCGCCTCCCCTGTATGATGATCCGTCCGGTCGTGTACCGATACTCCATGAGCTGTCTGCAATAACTACAATTTCCTGGATTCGGGGATTAGTTCCGTAATGCAGACGTTCAGGAACTTCTGATTTATTATAGGCTTTCAGCCCTCTGATCCTGTTAAGGTAATAAAGGACACTGTCTTTTTTCCCTTCTGCAGCATTAATTGTATAGACCGGATTACCTCCGAATATCGAAGCGATCATTCTTTCAGGAACGAGGGTTTTCAGGTTTACATATTTATCAGGTGATATAGGTCCCATTCCATGATCTGAAAGGACGATCAGGTTGATCCGGTCTGAAAAAGAAAGGGCAGATAATTTCAGACGCAAGACTCCGATCAGGCTGTCAAGTCTTTCGACCACTTTTCCTGTTTCCGGTGATACAGGTCCGTAATCATGACTGATTGCATCCGGTTCATCAAAATAGAGTGTAATCAGTCCGGGGCGCTTCCCCGGCGGATATGAAAGCCATTTGATCACAGTATCTATTCTCTCCTCATAAGTGTAGCTTTCATCATAAATCTTCCAGTAAGTCGGATGCTTCCCTTTTACAGGCGCCTCGGAGCCTACCCAGAAGAATGATGCTGAAAGAATGCCATTGTTTTCTGCAGTTATCCAGACCGGCTCCCCGCCGTAAAATGCCGGATTTTCAACAGCAGTTCTGTCCCCCATCCTGTAATAAAGTCCAAGTTCGGGAGCAGGAAAATTATTGTTGACAAGTCCGTGATGATCAGGATAAAGGCCTGTTGCAATCGTATAGTGGTTCGGAAAAGTTACAGTTGGGAATGACGGGATCAACCGGTCTGCTTTCACACCCTCCGCTGCAAGCTTATTCAGATTTGGCGTATTGTAAATCCGGCTGTAATCCCATCTGAAAGCATCCATCGAAACCATGACTACATAGTTCTTATATGGCTCTCTCTGATCTTTACTGAAACCGGGAAGAAAAAGCAACAGCGCTAACCCGCAAAGCATCATATAAATAAGTCTTCTTCCAGTCATAGCATTGATCTTGATGAACACTGCTCAAATATACTTGAAAAGATTAGGGTTCGAATTTAACGCAGGCCACTCCTTTCATCTTCACATTATTAACAGGTCCCTCAGGGATACCTGTTTTTGTATTGATCCTGAATACCGAGATCTGATCTGACCGCTGATTCCCGACAAGGAGATATTTGCCAGAGGGATCAATAACGAAGTTCCTGGGCCAGTCGCCTCCGCATGTTGAACGTCCTGCAACTGTCAGCGAACCATCTTCCGCAATATTGAATACGACAATTGAATTCTCCCCCCGGTTTGATCCGTAAAGGAATTTACCGTCTTTGCTTATATGTACATCAGCACAATTGCTTTTGCCTTCGAAACCTTCCTTTAAAGTGGTTAAAGTCTGTATAAGTTTCAATCCGCCTTTATCATCAATATCAAACACCATCATTGTTGAGCCCAGCTCATTGATCAGATACATTTTATCTCCACTTGCATTGAAAACAAAATGTCGCGGACCTGAACCTTTCGGGATTTCAACAACTCCATTTTCTTTCAGGATCAATTTGCCGTTAATCTTATCCAGGTCATATATCATAATACGGTCAAGTCCGAGGTCGGTTACATATACATGCCTACCTGCCGGATCCTGCTGAATCATGTGCGGATGTGAAACATTTTCCGGGTCTGCTTCGTATAATATAGAATCAGTTACTCTTTCCGGAATACCCGATCCATTGAGCTTTACGACGGCTATTGAGGCACTGCCATAGTTTGCCAGAAACAGATAGCCCCCGTCAGTGGATCCCGAAATGAAGCAGGGTCCTCCATATGGAATCAATAATTCTCCCTCCTTTTCACATTGTCCGTTTTCCCGGTTGTATTTCAATGTTGTAAGTCCCCCTCCCGCTTTTCCTCTTAATTCCATAACTTCATTGAGAGCATATATCAATTCGTATTTCGCCGAAAAACAAAAGTACGAAGGACCTGGCCCTGCATCCGATTCAGCTTTAAGATCCAGACTTCCGCTTTTAATGTTGAAACTGAATACTGATAAGCCTTTTGCTTCACCTTCAGTGTATCCTCCTGCAAAAAGCATCAGGTTCTTTTTGCATCCTGTAGTTGTTAGTCCCATAGCGAGTAAAAGTA
>CAZGGZ010000104.1:0-6119 GCA_964525415.1 uncultured Rikenellaceae bacterium
TGACTGTAACCTATAATTTCACTGATGAAATTAAGTCATCAAAAGATCTTCTTGAGGGAGCAAGGTCCGAAATCGAATCGATAGTTGCAGGCTTGAATATCCCTGCTGGCATAGCGGTAGAAGTTGTGCATGAAGAGGATCAGCTCAAGGATTTCTATAAACTTATAGGGATTGCATTTATCCTTATATTCATGATCCTGGCTGCGGTATTTGAATCTCTTACAGTGCCTTTTGTACTGCTGTTCAGCATACCCCTGGCCGCACTGGGATCACTTGTAGCTCTTATTCTTACCGGAAATACACTTCTAAGCGCCAATACTCTTACTGGATTTTTGATCCTGCTCGGTATCGTGGTCAATAACGGGATCATCCTGATCGATTATACGAACATACTTCGAAAACGGGGTAACCGCCGTTCGCGGGCATTAATGACTGCCGGTATGGCAAGGATTAGACCGATCCTGATAACTGCTTCAACAACAGTGATAGCCATGTTCCCTCTGGCAATGGGCAAAGCTGAATTTGTGTCTGTTATCGGAGCCTCCTTCGCCATAACTGTTATCGGTGGTCTTACCTTAAGTACCCTCCTTACACTTGTTTTCATTCCCACATTCTATTCCGGGCTTGAAAATGCACTCGACTGGTTCAAATCACTTGACTGGAAGAAAAAAGCAATCCAGCTTGCCGTCTTCAGCTTGTTGATATTCCTTATCTACACTAATATAGATAAGTTTATCTGGAAGCTCATCACCACGATCCTCAGTATAATTGTTGTGCCGGCATCGACATGGTTTATCGTTAACAGCCTCAGAAAGGCAAAGGAGACAGTAATTCCACCTGATGAGAACATCAACATCCGGGTACAGAGCCTTGTTAAGATCTATGAAAGGGAAAACCGCTGGATCCGTGAGTGGAAAGCAGGAGAAAGGATAAGGATAAGGCTCGGACTTAAACAGCATTTCAGAAAGTGGAAGGATATGACCAGGGTTGCATGGCAGCTGCCTTTGTTTATCTTTATGGTCTATTTCACATATTTCTATCTTAAAAAGGGATTCTGGATCTTCATTTTCAGCATCGCCGCATGGTTTTTCCTCTCGGCGGCATGGAACCAGTTCAGGGAGCTTTTCACCAACCTGACTGCCGGAGGTAAAAACAGGCTTCTGAAAAAAATGATCCCCGTAATTGACTTTATTGTTTTCTGGATCGTTCCGCTCCTCAACCTTGTTCTCTTCCAGTTTAAATGGGATAATATTGCCGTAGTGCTTATCCTCGGATTTATCTGGTTCCTGGCTTTATTCATCTATAAAACCGGACAGAAGCTGAGCACCGAGAACATCGATATCTACAGGCTTGAAGGCAGGTTTAAAGGCTTGAGAAAGACTGTCTATAAAATTGTTGCCGCAGTCCCCCTTATCGGGAAAAAGAAGAAACCTTTCAAAGCCCTGAGCTGTGTCTCATTAGACATTGGTAATGGGATGTTCGGACTGCTGGGACCAAACGGTGCAGGGAAAACCACACTTATGAGGATCATCTGCGGGATCCTTGAACAGAGTTACGGAAAGGTCTGGATAAATGGTCTTGACACACAGAAAAAACGTGAGGAGCTGCAGGGATTGATAGGCTACCTGCCTCAGGAATTCGGAAGCTATGAGAATATGACCGCACACGAATACCTTCATTACCAGGCTATGCTGAAGAATTTAATCGATAGTAAAACCAGGGATGAAAGAGTTACTTATGTTCTCAAAGCTGTTCATATGGAAGAGCGGAGGCATGAGAAGATCGGATCATATTCAGGCGGGATGAAGCAGAGGATGGGCATTGCTCTGATACTTTTGCATCTTCCCCGGATACTTGTGGTGGATGAACCCACAGCGGGGCTGGATCCCAGGGAAAGAATAAGATTCAGGAACCTGCTTGTTGAACTGAGCCGGGAACGCATTGTTATATTTTCAACACATATCATTGAGGATATCTCGAGCTCCTGCAATAAGGTTGCCGTGCTTAACAAAGGCAAACTGAAATACCTGGGCAAACCGATTGATATGACAAGAAAAGCCGAAGGACATGTATGGCAGTTCAGCATGCCGGAAGAGAATTTCGGAAAATTCGTTGAGGAACATCTTGTGGTGCATCATATGTCGGAAGGCGAAAATGTAAGGGTGAGGGTCATTTCAGAGACAAAGCCATGGGAAAATGCCGTAGCCGCCACACCAAACCTGGAAGATGCATATTTGTGGCTGTTAAGAAAAAAGGAAAATAATGAAAACCAACACATTATATAATTATTTCATATTGGTTCAGAAGATGATCCTCTATAACCTGAGGATAATCTTCGCGAATAAATTCATCTGGTTTCTTGCAGGCTCGGTACTCTTTTACCTGGGCCTTTCGGTTATTTATGTTTTTTCAGAAGATGTTTCCAGGATGCAGGATCTGTATGGAGTTTTCCTTTTCTCAGGGATACTTCTTGTCTTTTATCCTTCCGTCTTCGGTGTCCAGAACGACCAGGATGCCAGGACAATCGAGATCCTTTTCGGGATACCGAATTACCGTTATAAAGTGTGGTTTGTCAGGATCATCCTGATATTCGTAATCGCTTACCTGATAATGCTCGTTTTCACGTTTCTCTCTTCAGTGCTTATAGTGAAATTCTCAATTCTCAGAATGACCACACAGGTCATGATCCCTGTTCTTTTCCTGGGGATGATGTCTTTCATGCTCTCAACATTTATTAGGAACGGGAACGGAACGGCTGTTGTAATGATAATTTTCGGCCTTTTCTTCCTGATCCTGTCGGATCCGCTCTACAAAAGCCAGTGGAATGTCTTTCTTAATCCTTTTTCTCCGGCTTATAATGTAAATGAAACTACCTGGGCTTTAATCATGTTCAAGAACAGGATCATACTCATCACCGGATCGATACTTTTCCTGCTTGCAGCACTGTTTAATTTGCAGAAACGGGAGAAGTTTATGTAAGTCCTGACACTTCGTTGTCCGGGCTTCACTTTGTCTGTCGTTCCTCTGACGCGGAACTCCGTTTTTAAGGTAACAAAACAGCGATCTCTCGAACGCGGGAGGCCAAGACATCTTTTTTTACCCTTTATGCATCAACTTTCCAATCTCCTGTTAAATTTGCATCTTCAATAATGCCTCAACCTCAAGATGAAAAAGTATTCTCTCGACAAAAGCAGGATCAAGGTTCTTTTACTGGAAGGCATCCACGAGAATGCCATCCGGTGTTTTAAAGAGAATGGCTACAGTGACATTGAATACCATAATGAAGCGCTTTCAGGCCGTGAACTGGAAGAAAAACTTCAGCAGGCTCATATTGTTGGGATAAGAAGCAGGACAGAACTTCGGAGTGACCTGCTGCATAAAGCCCCCAGGCTCTTTACAATCGGTTGTTTCAGCATCGGAACAAACCAGGTGGATACACAGGACGCCAAGATGCTGGGCATACCTGTCTTCAATGCACCGTTCTCAAATACCCGGTCGGTGGCCGAACTGGTCATTGCCGAATGTATAATGCTGATGAGAGGCATCCCTGAAAAGAATGCCCTTGCCCACAACAGGATATGGCAGAAGTCGGTCAGGAACTCGGTGGAGATAAGAGGTAAAAACCTTGGAATAATAGGATACGGTCATATCGGCTCACAGGTATCAATACTTGCCGAGAACCTGGGAATGAATGTATTCTATTATGATATCGAGAAGAAGCTGAGTCTTGGCAATGCCAGGCCAGTTGCCACCCTGAATGACCTATTAAAGATCTCCGACACGGTAACCCTGCATGTTCCGTCAACCGAACTTACAAGGAATATGATCTCTGTGGAACAGGTTGCTCTTATGAAAAAGAATGCCTGCATTATTAATGCATCACGCGGGGATGTTGTTGATTACAGGGCAGTTGCAGAAGCATTAAGAATTAAGCATCTGTCGGGAGTGGCGGCTGATGTATTCCCCGGTGAGCCGGCTTCCAATGGGGAACCCTTTGTGAGTGAGCTCCAGGAATTCAACAATGTGATCCTTACACCCCATATTGGCGGAAGCACCCTGGAGGCACAGGCCAATATCGGCACGGAGGTGGCTGAAAAGCTGGTAAAATACAGTGACACCGGTTCAACAATCGGGGCAGTGAACTTTGTTGAGATAGCCCTCCCGCCAAATAATTCAAATCAGAGGTTCCTGCATATCCATAAGAATGTTCCGGGAGTACTTCGCGAAGTAAATGACTTTTTTTCGTCCAGGGGAATTAATATATCGGCAGAATACCTGCAGACCGATCCCGATATCGGGTATGTCATTATCGAAACTGACAGTGAGCTGGATTCGACAGTGTTAAAGGACCTGAAGAATATAGAGCATACTATAAGGGTAAGGATACTGTATTAAGTCGTGTGGTCTTGTAGTCGTGCAGCCATGCCTCATCCTGGTAGAATATTAATAATTATTGGCATCATTTTTATCATTGCCGGACTTATTGTTTATCAGACTATCTGCCTGCGGGTACATATTTGTTGATATCAGGCAGAATAGAAATAGCAGGCAGGTAATTTTGAATCTTTTCATTTATGAGCTGATGTTGTCTTTTATCAAAATTACAATCTTTAGATGGTAAAGTCAATTTTATTATGACAGTGTTCGAAGAACACAAGACGATCCGCAAAGCAAGTCAGACTTCGATTTTGAGTTATACTACATTTATGGTACATTGCGCATACAATCAAAGAATCATACCGGTATGTTCCATACCATACTCACCCTTGCGTACATAATTCCAAACATTTACCTGTTTATACGCATCTGGCAGCTCTTCATCAGAAAAGGATACAGAGTTTATTACGTACTGATCTACCTGCTTTTATTCCTGATCTACCCGGTCAGCAATCTGGTGAGGGAAGAAGGCACGTTCCTGTCAGAATTTGCCAATTACCTGCTTCCATTCTTTTTGTATGTTTTTCTTCTTGTGCTTCTTCTTGATCTGCTGCTATTATTAAATATGCTTTTCAGGATAATATCACGCGAAAAGATCAAGAGCAGCCCGTTTAGGAGATCCGGATTGACAATAATCATACTATTTTCTCTTGCAGTTGTAATTGCAGGAATAATAAACTTCAATACTATCAGGATAACAGAATACCAGGTTTCTGTTCCCCGCGGATCGTCTGACATAAGTCACCTGAGGATTGCCTTTGCTTCAGATTTTCACCTTCAGGAAAATACCCCTGTCCGGTTTGTTGAAAGATTTGTGGAAGATATTAAAACCATAAATCCTGATATTATGCTTTTCGGCGGTGATATTGTTGAAGGTGACAGGGAAGATGAGAATATGGAATATTTTGAGAAGCTTTTAAGCAGTATAAAGACAAAATATGGCGTTTATGGTGTCTTTGGAAATCATGAGCATTATGCCCGGCAGGACAGAGGCAGCTTTTTCAGCAAGGCCGGGATTGAAATATTAATGGATAGCGTGGCTCTGATTGATAATTCTTTTTTCCTGGCCGGCAGGAACGACAGCCATTCCTTTACAAGAAAAAGCGCCAGGGAGCTCCTTAGTAAAATTACCGATTCATTACCTGTTATACTTCTCGATCACCGTCCGACAGAAACTGCTGAAATAAGCAGAACATCAGCCGATGTGGTTTTATCAGGACATACGCATAACGGACAATTATTCCCGATTAACTTTATAACCAGCAGTGTGTATGAACTAAGTTACAGGTATATGAAAAAAGGCGAAACACATTTCTTTGTTTCAAGCGGCATCAGGTTATGGGGGCCTCCTGTCCGTACAACAGGGAGGTCAGAGATTGTTGTGATAGATGTCAGTATGGTCAGTTCAACACCTTCCAACCTTGTTTTTCTTTCTCCCGTTCTCCCCGCCGTTTGCCGTCCCGATAGTTATACCACCTGAATTCGAGTAACATATATGGAGAGCTACCTTAAAAAACTCATTGAAGAGGGAGAAGGCCGGAAATTAGATTTTAAATTCTGCATTTCTGACTGCAAAAAAATTGCAAGGACACTGTCCTCTTTTTCTAACAGTGATGGTGGAAGAATCCTTATTGGAGTCAGGGACAATGGCAGTATTGCGGGAATTCAATCCGATGAAGAGG
>CAZGGZ010000105.1:0-6059 GCA_964525415.1 uncultured Rikenellaceae bacterium
TGTGCCGGCATCAAGTGCTGAGATGTTTGCAAGCACAGCCGTTGAGGAATTTCCGATCACTGTTCCCGGGGTTGCATTAATGGTTGCGCCATATGCGGTTGTAGTTCCATATTCAAATGTGACTGTTGATGAAGCATTGTTTGCATTAACTGATCCGTTAAGAGTTGCTGTTGATTTTCCGATCAGTGTTGCGGCACTTGTTGTTACCTGAGGGGCTTTTGTTGCAATGAATGTCTTCTCCTCACCATATGATGTTCCGTACAGGTTTGTGGCATAAGCCCTTAAATAATAGGTAGTTCCGGAGGTTAGTCCGGTAACTGTACTTTCAAATAAGCCTTCTCCTAAACCGTCGGTTGTTTTGGTTGTAAGCGCAACAGCCGGACTTGAAGCTGTATTCCAGCATACACCGCGGGTTGTCACTTCAACGCCTCCGTCATCGGTCACCTCTCCACCGGCCGTGGCTCCTGTCCCGGTTATATCAGTAACCTCAGCGGTTGTGACTGCAGGAAGACAATGGGTTTTAAATACAACATCTGAACTGTTATAAGTTGTGCCTTTAGAGTTTGTTGCGTATGTCCTTGCATAGTATTGAGTGCCGGCTGTCAGACCTGTCATTCTTCCTGTAAATGTTCCTGTTCCGGTGCCATTGACAGTTGTATCAATGCAGCTGGTGAATGTCGGATTAGCCGATGTTCCCCAGCAGAGTCCTCTTATTGTGGCTGCTTCGCCTCCATCTGAAGTGACCTCGCCGCTGAGCGAAGCTGAGGTCATTGTTATGTTTGTTACACTGCCAGCTGTGACAAGCGGCGCCTGATAGTCCTTCGTTGTAAAACTGTATATTTTATCAGCATGGATATCATTGTCATCAATAGTAACATAAGCCCTGAAATAGTATTTTGTATTTTTGATCAGGTTTGAAATTGTAATAGAAAAGACTCCTTTCTTAATGCCTGTACCTGCTGACTTTATGATTGCATTGCCAATTCTTGGATTCGGATCAGTTGAGTATACTATTCCATAATCATCAACAGGCTGCGAACCAGCATCAATAATCTCTCCCTTTAGTATTGCGGTTGTATACGAAATATCGGCATCCAGAGCTTCAAGGGTTATAAATGAAATGATCCTTTCCGGTTTTTCACAGACAGTCAGTGTTGTCAGCAATATTACTGCCAGAACCAGATTCTTAAAAATCGCACTGTAATAATGTCTTTTCATTTTTACTGACTTTAGACTTTACAGACTTGGCACCTTCGTTAAAACTTCGGTGCCCGAAGTATGGACTTTAAAGACTTCTGACTATTTTAAAATAAAAACAAAATCCCCGTTATCATCCCCTACATTATTTATTGAACCCCATCTCGGGGCTGTCATGCTGTTGGCCAGAACAGGTTTCTGCAGTATATAATATAATTGCACCGAGGGCAGATATTTTTCCGTGTTGTTCTTAAGCTGTTCAACAAGTACCTGAGCAAATTTGCTTTCATCAGCGACCTCTGTTGTACCGCCGCTGGTTATGGCTTTCCTGCTTTTATGCTTAACCAGATCCTCTATTGCTTCTGAAGCACCATCCAGCATTCCTCTTGAGCTGTATATTGAACCGGCATAACATGCATCGGCAATGAGCAGAATATGCCTGGCCTTGCATGATTTGATGAAATCGGTTATCGCACTGTTGCTGAGCCATGTAACCCTTGACCTTGTAGCATCAGACAGGAGCCAGTATCCGATATCAGTTTCTTTATCCATCATTCCATGACCGGCATAAAATATGAGCAGGTTATCATCGGGAAGGATCTTCTTCTGAAGCTCTTCAAGTGTTACTTCAACATCGAGCTTGGTCCTGTCATACAGAGTCTGGATATTGTTCCAGTCAAAAGTGTATCGTGTTGTAAGAACCTCCTTGAGAGCTGTAGCATCCTGGATCGGCCGCCGAAGATTCATCATGCCTGATTCAGCTTTATAGGTATTGCTGGCAATGATCAGTGCATAGTTTTTCCCTTCAGGAGTTACAAACGGGGAAAGGTTTTTCAGCGGTTCCCTGTATATTATCGTATAGGAAAGATCTTTTATCTCCTTATTGTCTTTTAAAAGAGAAATATACAGTGAGTTTGAGCCTTTTACCAAATTATAGGTATGTGTGTAGAAATCACCATTTGCATTTGGCAATACTTCAACATTGTTGATAAGAACTTTAATCCCCTGTGATGGATTCTGCAGTTTTAAAATTAGGGGCATGGACTGAAGTTCAGTCAGAAAAGTAATTCCCTGCTGAAGGTCTTTAGGTTCAAGCAGCTGGATATCAGTTACCGGTTCCGCAGGCTTGTTCATGGTATTAACAAGAATCTTCACCTTTTCGCTCTTTATCTCCTGAGAACTGATCACAGGTGCAAGCAGTACCAGGATCAAAGCCGTTATTAAAAATTTCAATGCTGAGCTTTTCATATAATTTTTATTTAAAAGGTCCATTTTGCTGAAACTAAATAGCCGTTTTCAGGCAATTTCATAAAGCCGACATTCATTTTCCTGCCTGTATTCTCTTTTATTGGTATGACTGACGACCATATCATGTTAACCGCCCATAGGCCTGCAGATCCGTAAAGAAGGTATTGAGACATATTAAAACTGTTAACCGATTTTTCATACAGGTTGTCCCGCTCGGTTCCGGAAGCTGTTTTATAATCGTTATAATAGTTATTATGTTGCAGATAAAAGAGAAGTGAAGCACCTGCAGTCCCGTAAACAAGTCCGCTGAATGTCAGATACCCCCCTTTGCCGGATGCTTTTTTCTGCCCAAGTCCGGGCAGAAAGGCTGATGAAAGCAGAATACTCCCTCTTGAAACTGACTTTTGTACCGGCATATATGATGGAATAACCTGAGCCACAGGTTTCCCTGTTACCTGTATTTGCAGTTCTTCATTGACAATGACATTGTCTCTCGCAACATTCCATTCAATTTTCTTTCCAAATCCGCAATTTACCCTGCTGCCCAAATCCCCGGTGACATATACAGGTTTTATGGTATCTCCCTTCGCATTAAGAACTATAAGCTTAATGTTAATATAGTCTCCTGTACCACAGCCCGTTAAATCATATTTTATTGTCAATATATTATTCAGAAATGTAACCTCCGGTGTTGAGATTTTCACGTTATCCTGTGCATTCAGTGATAAACAAGCTGCGAGGATAACTGACAGCATGCATGATCTTTTCATAATGGGAAAGATATAATCCGGTTAAATTAGTAAAAAAGTTGGAATTGTCAAATAGCTGAGGGCTTGCACAATACGGAATTTTGACGAATGGAGGGTAAACGGGGACAAAAAGAAAGAAGGGGAGATGGAGAGAAGGGGAAGGGGGGAAGGGGAGAAGATTGCTTCGTCCCGATTAGCCGGGACTCGCAATGACAGGATTGTGATTATAAGATTTCATTATTGCACAACATGATATTTGTTAATCAGGAATTGCCATTTGTTGGTTCGGAACTGCCGATTGTTGGTTGATATTGGAGAAATCCCGCAAAGCCTTATAAATTAATGTTCAGAAAGCCATTGAATGGCATCAGTTTTGTGCCATAAAATATTGAAAATGGCCTCTTTCTTTGACGTAGTAGCACGGTTGGTTGCCTGTGTATGTTTAACGTTTAAAAACTATGGATATGAAGAGGAAAGAAAACAGGGTTCCGAAGTTTGATGAGATCATTTTCGAGAACCGAAACAGGGAATACGGAGCTTATGATCTCCGGAAACGCTACAAATCAGTTATAAGCTTCTCCATTCTTGCCGCTGTCGCATTCTGTGTCACAATTGTCAGTGTAAGCTTCATTACAACAGAAGATTCTACCGGACCACAGGTGAAGACAACAAGTGTTGTTGCAGTAATTGATGATTACGATCCTAACCTCCTGCAGGCACAGACTCCGGTCAAACCTCCTGCCGAACTGGTTGAGGCACCTCAGAACGTCGCTCCTAAAGTAGTTACTGATACATCAATGATTACAAGTTTCATCCCTATCATGGAAGAGCTTACCAGGACTATAACTGACGGCGATGTGAATGATACAATAATGGTTGTTCTTGATGAGCCTGCAGAGATAGCTCCTCCGGAACCGGAACCGTATATTTATGTTGAAGAGATGCCTGAATTCCCGGGAGGGAACAAAGCCCTTCTTGCTTATATAGCAAAGAATCTTGTCTACCCCCGTGAAGCTCTTGATAACAATATCGAGGGAAAGGTTATCTTACAATTCGTGGTGAAGGAAGATGGTTCTGTCGGCAGAATTGAAATAATGAAAGGTGTTGACCCTCTGCTCGACCAGGAGGCAACGCGTGTTATCGGTATGCTTCCTAAACTGAAACCCGGAAAACAGAACGGTGTTGCGGTACCTGTATGGTTCTCGGTTCCGGTAACTTTTCAGCTGATATACTGATTACCCCCGGCCATCAGCCGGCTGGCTGATGGCCTGCCCCCTGAAGGGGGTTGGGGTGTGCGGGTTGGGGTCATCTATTTATTTCATCAAACAGCGCCCTGAAGCATTTTACAGGAGTATTTTCATCCTCCTCAGTTCTTCTTCCGTAAAAAGCATCGAGGAACTGGCTGGTTCCGGACCAGACAGTCTGCACCATTCCCTGGAAGCGGTCCTTCATCACGGGCGTTGAATATTCCCTGAATTTAACCATATCCTGTGCCTGTTTTACAGCGTTTTCAGGCATCCTCCACGGACATGTGACAACACTCAGTCCTTTCATCGCAAAATAAACCGGTGTCTGATCAGGTCTCTCATAATGCCAGTCGCAGATCATTACATCTTTCGGAATCATGTCAACCGCTCTGTAAGTATTGTTATAGCTTCCTTCCCACTCTCCTATCCCGGTCGTTTTTCCGTCAATCAGCCTGTCGCCCCAGATCCATAGCTGACGACCGTTCAGAGCCAGGTGATCACGGATTGTCCTCACCTCCCCTGCAAATAATTCTGCCTTATCTTTTCCTGAGCATCTCGGACATTGTTTTTCACCGATGTAGAAAACCTCATCCATTCCGGCATGGAATGCATCTGCCTCAAATACATCGCATATCTCATCAACCACGTCAAAAACCACTTTATGGACATCAGGGTGAAGAGGACAGTAGCTTTTGCAGTATAGTCCGTCTTCATTTGGCCAGACATATTTTTCCGGCATCTTCACCCGGGGCGTTTCATCGAATTCGGGGTATGCTTTTAACAGATTTCCAACTCGTCCTGCCCACGACTGGTGTCCAAGAAGGTTTACCTGGGGTATGATACGGATATCATTCTTTTTACAGGTTGACACCAGTTTTTTAGCATCCTTCTTTGAAAGGGCTATTGAGTCGCGCAGTTCAGGGTGGCTCTCATACTTATAATTGTAATCCACTCTTAATATCAGTGTGTTTACATTTCTTGGAACCAGTTCCTCATCGATGAATTTGATAAATTCCTCTAGATCATCCGGTTGCGGAGCAGCGATGCAGAATCCGCGGATAGGCATCAGGGCATCGGTCTTATCAGGAGCTGACTGTGAGAATGTAGTGAAACCAACAGTTAGAAACAGCAAATAAAAAATATTTTTCATGGTTATTTATATTTAGATAAGATCCATAAACATTATAAAGTTATGCAAAATGGGGGATTAAAAAATAATCCCCGCCGCATTGCGGGGAGGATTTTATTGAGGTCGGTGGCGGATTATTTCATGATCCGGTATGGAGTGTCCCATCAATAAAATCCCTGTTGCCTCCGGCAAGCGTGTATTTTTTATTTCATCCCTCAGTTCAGCAAGATGACTTCGGGCTGAAATAAAAATCCCCGGCACTGCGTGCTCAGGGATTTTATTGAGGTCGGTGGCGGATTATTTCATGATCCGGTATGGAGTGTCCCATCAATAAAATCCCTGTTGCCTCCGGCAAGCGTGTATTTTTTATTTCATCCCTCAGTTCAGCAAGATGACTTCGGGCTGAAATAAAAATCCCCGGCACTGCGTGCTCAGGGATTTTATTGAGGTCGGTGGCGGATTCGAACCGCCGTAAACGGTTTTGCAGAC
>CAZGGZ010000106.1:0-5844 GCA_964525415.1 uncultured Rikenellaceae bacterium
TCTTTACAGGGTTTTCCTTCAGCTCCTGCAGAAGCACCTCAACAGCTTTCTCAACGCAGGGATCAATTCCTTTTGCAAGCTGTTCAGGACGGTCAACTATTTCAATATCAGGTGATACGCCTCTGCCTTCAATGATCCACCCTTCATCAGCATCGAAGACACCAAACCTGGGGACTGATATATATCCCCCGTCAACGAGACCGGCATTCCCGGAGATCCCTACAAGTCCTCCCCATGTTCTGGTCCCGATAAGCTTTCCGAGTCCGAGCTTCTTAAAGTAATAAGGGAATGCATCTCCGCCTGATGAGGAGAATCCGTTTATCAGCATTGCCTTGGGCCCGTCGTGAGCTATTGCGGGCGATTTACCCGGAACAAGACCGTTCTGGTACCAGTACGAAAGGGTTTTACGGTCGAGAAGATCTGCAATGTTGTCAGGTATGAAACCGCCGCCATTATAGCGTTCATCAATAATAAGAGCCTCTTTATCGAAATATGTGTACATCCCGTGATAGATCTCACGGGTTCCATCTGTTGAGGTGTTTGGAACATGAATATACCCGATCCTGCCTCCCGAGAGTTTGTCAACCATAGCTCTTCTCTCATTTACCCAGTTGAGATAAAAAAGCTCAAGTTCGCTTGAAACAGGTTTTACAAGGTACGACCTGGCATTTGTTGCTGATGCAGTACTGTTTACTGTTAACTCAACCATCTTGCCTGCTTTATTCTCAAGGTAAACATAAGGATTGACGGCTGTTGTAACATCCTGGCCGTCAATGCTTATAAGATAATCTCCTTCTTTTATGTCTATACCCTGTTCGGTCAGCGGTGAGCGGCGGGTCGCATTCCAGTTTTCACCCTCGTAGATCTTTGATATCTTATATCTTCCTGCAGCTTCATCGGCAGTAAGTTCTGCTCCCAGGAGTCCGTTATTGACTCTTTTAACCCTTTCGAAGTTTCCCCAATCGACATATGAGTGACCGGTATTGCTTTCAGCCACGATCTCGTTCAGGATGTAATCCAGGTCGGCCCTGTGTCCCACGTACGGCAGCAAAGCGCTGTAGCGTTCCCTCATGGACTTCCAGTCAACGCCGTGAAGATTGCCGACATAGAAATAATCACGGAAGATCCTCCATCCATCGACAAATATCTGGTTCCACTCTTTCTGCGGATCGATCTTCATTTCAAGTCCGCTGAGATTCAGTACCCCTGACCCCGGTTTCTGTCCGGGAGTCAGTTTTGTGATACCGTAGTCTTCACCTGAATGATATATGGAAGTTTTACCGTCAGCAGAGAGTCCGGCTCCCATCACACGGTCAAGGATCTCTTCATTCTTTTCATCAGCCTGGTTGAATTTCATAAGCTTGCCGTTGCTCAGAAATATCAAGCCTCCCTCGACAGCGCCAACGATCCTGTAATTTCCAGCCTCACCCGGAAGAACGGTAACACGATTGTTAATACCGATAAAATCAATTTCAACCTTCAGTTCCTTCTTTGCCGAGGAGGTATCTGCAGGAGTGCTTTTGCCCTTCTTATCTTTTGGGGCAGCCGGAGCTGCAGGCGATGTTTCAGCTTTTACAGGTTCAATATCATTCTTGTCTTTATAGATCTTCGGGCTCTTTGTTGTAAGTGCCAGAGCATAGAGGCGCCCGGCCCTTGTATAAAGGTAGTCAGATTCGAAGCTGGAGCGGGTCAGGTTGTAATCCCGGTTTGAAGCAAAGAATAAATAGTTTCCGCACTTACTGAATACTGGTGAGTCATCCGACCAGGTTCCGTCAGTAAGAGCCTGCTTTCTTGCTTCAGCGATCTCATAAACCCATATTGCAGGCTTATCATTGCTGCCTTCTTTTGTGTATGTTATCCAGCGTGAATCCGGGGAGAAATCATAACTTCGGATCTCATTTGATGTTGCATGGTCAATGTCGGTTATCTTTCCTGATGCTGCATCAACCAGCCGCAGGTTCAGTGTCCTGTCAGAAAATACCAGGAACTTGCTGTCGGGCGACCAGAGGGGCTCATATTTCCAGGCTGATGATCCGGTTGTTACCTGCCTTGGGGTTGCTCCCTTCTTATTCTCAAGCAGGTAGAGTTCATATTCACCGGTCTGATCTGAATAATATGAGATGTACTTTCCGTCGGGCGACCATGCGGGGTATATTTCACGGATACCCTGTGTCTGTGTAAGATTCTCGGTTATTCCGTTTTCTGCAGGGACAGAGAAGATATCTCCGCGGGCATCAAACAGAGCGCGTTTACCGGATGGAGAAACATTAAAGCTATTAATATCATCCTTTACATTCTTGTAGTAAGGGACCAGATTCGGATTATCAAAGTTTATGCTTATTTTCAGCCGTTCTGACTCTCCGTTCTGAAGGTTGAGTTTATATAAGTATCCGCCGTTTTCATAAATAAGCCGGTCGCCACTGCCTGAAGGCCACATGACGTCAAATTCATTATGGTGTGTGACCTGCCTTGTCTCCTTCGTAACGGTATTGTATTGCCAGATATTAAGCTTCAGGTCGCGGTCAGAGGCAAAGAAGATGTTATCACCGCTCCATGTCGGGAGATGGTCAGTACCTTCAAAGTTTGTTATCTGTTCAGATGTGTTTGCATTAAGATCATAGATCCATAGGTCGCTTGCCATTCCTCCCTTATAGCGCTTCCAGTTGCGGAATTCACGGTCTACAGGAGTGAAGACGATTTTTGAACCATCAGGAGAGAGAACTCCGAATCCTCCGTTAAATATCTGAAGTGGCTTTTCAAATTTTCCGTCAAGGCTCACCAGAAAGTATTTTCCTCTTCGCTCACCCAGGGGAGTCCTGTTGGAACGGACAAGTATCTGTTTGCTGTCAGGCGTCCAGTCAAGAACCACATTGTCCCATCCTCCTCTCGGGGGCATCACTCCGACGGAGTTGTACCATGTCAGCTGACCTGGGACACCTCCGGATGACGGCATGACAAATACCTGCCTGCTTCCGGAATACTCGCCCGAGAACGCTATCCACTTGCCGTCGGGTGATATTTTCGGGAACAGTTCAAGCCCTATATGGGAGGTAAGGCGTTTTGCTTCCCCTCCGTTTGAATTCACACTCCATATATCCCCTGCATAAACAAAAACCGTGAGGTCCTTATTTATATCAGGAAATCTGAGCAGCCGCGCGTCATCAGCAGCGTTTACACTGTAAGAAATGCCGAGCGCCAGCATCACGACCGGTAAAACTTTCTTTAAGTTTTTCATGATAATTATTTAAAGGTGATTCAAAATTAAGAATTTTAATCACAAACATTAAGGTCAAAAGGCACGGCAAATGTGTTAAATACTTAATGTTTGTTAAATTAGGTGGATCAGAATATACCCCCATCCCACCTTCCCCCTAGGGGAAATTAAAAAGGGGGTTTTTTGTCAGAAGCAGAAATGTATTTGTAATATTGACCAATTACCGGATAGTGTTTGATGCATAGAGTTTATGATAAAAAATTATTTCAGCTTCAAACAATTCACTGTTTACCAGGATCGTTGCACCTTTAAGGTAGGTACCGATGGTGTATTGCTGGGTGCATGTGCTGATATTACAGAAGTAAGAAATATTCTTGATATCGGAACAGGGACAGGCCTTATTGCGCTGATGCTTGCCCAGAGGTGCCGGGCTAATATAACTGCCATCGAACCTGATCCCGGTTCATTTAAACAGGCTTCCGGCAATGTTGAAAGAAGTAAATGGTCAGAACGTATAAAAGTGATTAACACATCGCTTCAGGATTACTCCCCGGCTTCACTTAAATTCGATCTTATAATATCAAATCCTCCTTTCTTCAGTGATTCACTTAAAAATCCCGATCATGGGAAGGCTGCAGCACGGCATAATGATACATTGAATAATGAAGACCTTCTGAAGGGTGGCGAAAGGCTGATGGCGGAGGGCGGAAGGCTGCAGGTGATAATGCCTTATGCTGAAGGGAATATTCTTATTGCCGAAGCTCACAGATATGGATTATATTGCAATAATATATTAAAGATCAAACCATTGCCGACAAGTGAAATCAGAAGGCTGATACTGACCTTTTCAAAAGAGAGGATTAAAGTAAAAGAGAAATTTCTGACTATCGAACATGGCAGGAGACATGAATTTACGGAAGAGTATAGAACTCTGACGAAGGAGTTTTATCTGAAATTCTGACCCCCCAACCCCCCAACCCCCCTAAAGGGGGGCTAAATCCCAATACTTACTTAATTGTTGTTTTTAGACCCCCTTCAGGGGGTGGTCACGCTTTAGCGGGACCGGGGGTCAGATCATCTCACTCTCCGGCAGTCCATACTCCTCTTTCATCTCAATGCCCAGGGTTTTCAGTTCATCAATGACAGGATTATAGATCTGAGGAACAACAGGCCGGTAAACGCCTGTGAGTGTTATCTTATTCTCAAGGATCATCTTTACTGCAATTGATGCCGGCAGGGCTACCGTCCTGGCTACGGCAGTATTGGTTGCCGGTGATCCGAAATCGAGCATTGAAGATTTGATAACCTCTTTTTTACCGTCAGGCCACGATGCAAGGAAAACATGCTGCATCATGACTGCATCCCTGTCATTTCCGGAAAGGGACATTTTACTGATCATCCTGTCGGAAGTGATCTCGAAAGGTGAGGTTTTGCCATACCCGAATTCTTCGTCGGTGAAAAACCCCAGCCACTCGAGCGACCGGATAGCTGGTGAGCTTTCTTTTATTCCCAGTTTTTCAGCAACATTCTTTTTAAGTTCAGTTTTGGTTATTCCGCTTCGTTCAGCAAGAAAACCGGAGTAATCCATTCCGGTGTAATCAATAATTGAATCATCGAGCATGTTCAGCTGTTTCATGGCGTCAAGTGTCTCGCACCAACCCTTGAAACGGAATGTGCCGCGGTACATAGTTGATGCCTCATTTATGCCATAGATATCCACATAGCTTATAGAATCCCTGTTTGGATAGACCTCGAGATCTCCCAGCCCGGGGAAATTATAGCTGAACCTGTCTTTGAAAAGATTTACAGATTCAATTTTAACCTCTTTGCCTTTTTTCAGGTACAGGGCACTGTTCCTGCTTGCCAGTACAACTCCCTTCGGACTCCATGAGAATTTATACTTCATGGGATTATCGGCACACTCCGGGGCTGGAAGTGCTCCGCACAGGGAATAGAACTCTTCCACCTTGCCTTCCCTTGAATGAATGTGATCGATGATTTTCATTGCCGTCATATGGTCGATACCCGGATCAAGACCTGTTTCATTAAGCAGAATAATTCCCGCTATTTTTGCAGCTTCGTCAAGAGCCTGCATTTCAGGCTGAACATATGAGGTTGTTACAAGTGGTTTTTTACATCTGATACAGGTTTTTGCAACAAGCGTATGATGTTTGTATGGCAAAAATGAAACTGCTATATCGTGTTCATTTACAAGTTTTTCAAGGGTTGAGGTATCATCTGCTGACCACCTCAGTGAAGAGCCCTTCGGATGACCTTTGATCATCCTGTCAGCCTTTTCCTTTGTAGTTGTGGCGATTGTTAAACCGAACCCATTCTCAAGAAGGTATTCGACCATCGGTTTCACTACCAGACCCGCACCAAGTATCAGAACTTTTTTCATGGAATTATTGTATTACATCATCAGGCAAGTTAGTAAAACAATGAAAGATAAAACATGATTTTTATTACAGTTGACCTCACCCCAACCTCCCGCTATCGCGGGACAGGCTCTCTCCCGGGGGAGAGGGGCTTTTAGAAGAAATCTTTCATTGACTCCCCCTTCTCTCTTTGGGAGCTACCCTTTATACACAAGTATTTTATAAAGATTATAGTATTGATATTCAGGAGAT
>CAZGGZ010000107.1:0-5744 GCA_964525415.1 uncultured Rikenellaceae bacterium
ATTTGATCTTTGACATTTCGGGATTCAAAAACTTTCTTCCAGTCCTCTTTTATGAATTCTTTCAGGCCTCTTTGTAATGCTTTGTTTGCCGCATCAGAGAATACAGCACCCGGCAGTTCATTGAACAGCACTGCCATCTGTATCCTTAGATGACCAAGGAGGAAATCACGTGCAGCCTCAGCGGGGACTCCCTGTTTTATTACCTCATCAAGACCCTGTCGTATAACATAAACGCATGTTGACGCAAGTGTTTCAACAAGCGCCGGTTCAAGCAAACCCATCTGTTCAACCGTTATTCTATGCGATCTTGAAACAGGGGCATAAAAAGTACGGGCAAGCTCTTCACCTTTAATGTAATCTTCGTCACAACCCTTCATCAGGGAACAAACTATAGCCTGTTTAGCCTTCATTCCTCCGAAATGATCTTTCATTGCTTCAGGTTCAGGCTCCCAGTTAAAAACAGAAGGATGACAGGGATGTGTAATGAAGTATGAGACATCCATCCTGTCAAAAAGTTTCCCTGCCAGTGCAGCTGCAGGATCAAGTGTTACAGCAAGGGCTCCGGTTCTCATTACCGGTATGATTTCCGAAGAAACTTTTTCAAGAGCAATATCGGGCACAGCCAGGATGACCATGTCAGAATCCGGAACACATTTGTCTGGCGATGAGGCTGTTACACCCTTTTCCCTTAATTTTTCCAATCCCTGTGAGCTGATCTCGACGTATGATACATCGTATTTTGAATCCTTTAAGTTGTGTGTTAACCGGAGGCCCATTTTCCCACCGGCACCAATTAATGTAACTTTATTCATTGATCTAACGCATAATATTAAATGAACTCTTTTATTCTGATTGTTTTACCTGTTGAAGCCGATTCATAACATGCCCAGATAAGCCTTACAGTTTCCAGGTTATCTGTTCCTGTATTTTCTGCCTTTCCTTTTCCAAGCATGTCCTCAAGAATATTCCTGTTGATGTGAATTCCGCTCTCGTGATTTACAATATAATCCGGATCAGCCCATGGGTAAGAGGGGAACTTAACTATTTCAGATTTAGTGCCCTGCCTGGTGGTTGTCCTTATCTCAAATTTCGGCCCGAGGTAAACAGATCCATTTTCCCCTTCAACAAGTATGTGAACGGTCGAAAAGGAATCGTGCTCAACAATCGATGCATATGATAATTCAGTATACACCGGCATACCGTTTCTCATCTTCATGAATGCTGCTGCCAGGTCTTCTCCTTTAATACCCTTGTTTATCGCCCTTGTCCGGCACCAGAGCTCCTCGCACTCGCCGAAAAGATACCTTATCACATCAAAAATATGCGAGCCCATATCTGTAAGGATGAAATGATCAAGCTCCTTCAGGAATGGCTGGTTGTCGAAAACCGGGAAACCGGAAAGAAATGATACCCTTGCCTTAAATGGTTTTCCTATTACTCCTGAATCAACAATCTGCTTAAACCTCCTCACAGGTGCCTGCCATCGATAGTTTTCATGAATATAAAACCTGGTACCAGCATCGGAACACATTTTTACCATTCGTTTTGCTGTGGTAAAATCGGGTGCCATTGGCTTCTGGCAAATGATTCTCTTCAAACCATACTTCAAAGCCATTTCGACAAATAACGAATGTGTATCGACATCGGTAATTATGTCGACGAAATCGAGCTTTTCATTTCTGAACAGCTCTTCAGCGTTATCGTATACACGTGGTATTTGGAAATATTCTGCTATCTTGTCAGCTTTGGAGCGTGTTCGGTTGTACACTGCGACAAGTTCTGCTTCTTCAAGTTCGGACCAGGCACCAATCTGGAACTTAGACCAAAAACCGCATCCAAGGACTGCAAAAGTAAGTTTTTCCATATAATTATTCTTTAAAAACGGATTTCATATAAATAATGCTTTCACCTGCCCAGGATGATTCTTTTTTGATGGTTTCATCAATATTCTCCGCAGGTGGTGTCCATAATTCAAGTATAGCGCTATGGCACAGTCCTGTATCTTTAATGCGGCCTGCAAGTAAAGGGATATTTAACATTCCTTTTCCGGCAGGTTTCCCTTCGATAATAAGCCCCATTTTATGTGATACCCTGAAGATCGTGAAATCCTTTACATGAAGATTGATAGTATAAGGGATCAGGATTTCGGCAACTGTTTCGAATCCTTCGCCAGCTCCCATTGAGTTTACCGAATCGAGGCATATGCCTACCATATCACTTCCGGCTGCCTGGATAATTTTCTCAAATTCCCTTGCTTTGAGCCTGTCGTGGTTTTCTAGTGCAAGCTTGATATTCCTTGATTTAAACTCAGGAACAAGTTCGCGAATTATTGTAATAATTGTCTGGACATCAGGCTCAAATCCCTGTGTGTCGATGACCATCCTCAGGATTGGTGATTTCAAGCGTTCAGCTGTCTGAAGGCACTTCATTGTGTGTTCAGGATCAAGGCCCCTGCCACCCATTTCTATCGAAATATCTTTTGCCTTGGCATACTGATGCAGATAATCCAGCTCATTTATAGCAAGCATTTCAAGAGGCAGGTTATCAGCTATCTGTATCAGCCCCATACCGGCACTGGCCGTTTTATCGATGAGGTCATATGCTGTCAGTGGTTTTTGAGGCATTGACCCCGGCACCCCGACTGCCCAGGTAAATGTATATGAACTGATTCCAGGTTTCATATATGAAGTTTTTATGGGTATCAGATCTATGCAAACCGTGAATAAACGATAAGAACAAGCCCCGTCAGATAAAACGCAAACATAAGAATAAGCAGGAGGTTTGTACCTTTTGGCGCATCTTTATACTCTTTCCATACAAAGATTCCCCAGAGAGCAGCAACGACAGGTGCTGCATTGCTGAGTCCATAAGAAATAGCAGGGCTTGCAGCTCCTACCGACATGAAGCTAACAGAATTACCCAGGCACCATATAGCACCTCCCAATAATCCAAGAAGATGAGCTTTCGCTGATCCCCTGAACCACCCGGACATTTTAACCGGCTCTCCCTGTACCGGTTTTGTCATAAAAATCGGATTCACAAGTGTTGTACTTACCAGTGCACCTATAGAGAAGAAAACCACTGCAGTATAGGAACTGATCTTTCCGGCATCGGCAGAAGTGAAGTCGGTTGCAAGCGACGAAGCAACAAACCTGTAAAAGAAGGCAATACACAATCCCGCCAGAAAAGCAAGTGCAATGCCTTTGAAGGAAGGTTTCTTCTGATGTGCAGCAAGCTTCCTGTATGATTGCATGCTGACCAATATAGCAAGTATTATAATAAAAGTACCTCCGAACAGGTATAATGGATTTCCTTCAGGTTTTCCGAGGTAATTAATTAGTATACCCAGGGTCCATCCTATTCCGCCTCCAATCGGAAATGCAACCGACATCCCGGCTATTGAGATTGATGCAACAAGCAGCAGGGTACCAATGTTCCAGATAAAACCCCCGAGAGCTGCCGAGAGCAGGTTCTTTGCATCTGCCTGCATAAGGTCGGGTATGAAACTGCGGCCCTGGTTTCCGAAACATCCAAAGGTAAATGCCATCAGCAGGGCAAACAAAAGAATGCCCAGTGAATAATCCCAGTAGAATAGCTCAAACCGCCATCCTTTACCTATAAGATTCTGAGTATTCTGCCAGGATCCCCAGCAGATCATAGCAATAGCGCATAGAAAGACTGCAAGTGGGTAATTCTGAATAAGTACCATAGTTATGCAAGTTTAGTTGATAATATAAAAAGTTATATAAAAAATAAAAATCACTGTCTCAGCCATCCTTCAATGAAGTTTATTGAATATGGCTCAAGCATAAATGTATCCTTCGATTGGATGATCTTCTCCCCTTCAATCCCTGTCCACCAGTAATTCGATGCAGCTTCGCCAAAACTGTCAGTACTGAGAGCCCTTATTCTGAATAATCCGGAACAGCAATCCAATTTAACAGACTGCACATAAGCTGTGAAGTTCACCAGCATAATTCGTACCTTCTTCCCATCGGTAAGTGCCAGACAATCAATGATCAGGGGGTTTGAGCTTATGCTTTTAATTATGTTTAAGTCCTTATTGTCAAGGAGGTATCTGAAAACATAATAAACAGGGAAAATCATTCCTTTTACAGATGGAAAACGGGATGGCCATTGTGAGTCCGATTCACCCTGGATAAATCCTCTCTCCCCGGTTGTATAATGGAATGTGATACTTCCTGCACCAGCTTCGCAAAGGTATTTAAGGCTTCCGGCAGTCCAGCAGGCACCGAACAGTGACATCTGGCGGCTATCAACCTGCGGAGGTATGTCCGGCACTGACCATGGCAATTCAATAAATGTAGTATTGGCATTAAACCTCCTTTGCAAGGTTACAGGAGAGATTGTTATTTCCTTATTTCCGGGAAATCTTTTGGCACATCTTACCGAATATTCCTGTGCTTTCAGATTTTCAACCAGGGTGGGATTGTCTGATGCATGTTCCTGTGGTTGAATTGAATAACAGATAGAATCGTTGCCTGATTCTCCGGGCCTGTTCCTGTTAAGTTGTGCAAAGTTTGCATTTGTACCTGTCCCTATCTTAATATCAGGATCGATTTCCCTGAGAAGGGGAATTACTTCCCGGGCGATTTGATCAGGGGTTGAAGGATGCGATTTATGGAATAAAAGTATAGAAGAAACAGAAGGTTTTCTAATCGAATACCAGTTTTTGAAGTTTGTGATCTGCTCTCTTGCATTATCATCGACAAAGAGGGCAAACTCTATATCGTAATCAAGGTCAAATGATTCATTGTATGCCCGTTCGGCTTTTGCCTGCCAGTTTATCCCGAAAAGCTGCAGATCGACTCTGTAATGGTCAAAACGCAAGGTTCTAAGTACCTTAATATCATTTTTGTTCAGTGGGAAAGATCGCTCTGACTGGCAGATTCCCACAAAAGGAATCCTGAAGAACTCTTCGGGATATAATTTGACTACTGTTTTGTCGACCTGGCTTTCTGCTATGTCAAAAGATCCTTCAGCTCTGAAATTTACTCTCTGGTATATCCTTGTCCCTTTTTCAAGCATGACAGGGAATGGAATTGAAAGTGGTGTTGAATAGGTTTTAAAAGATGCATCTGTCCAGTTTCTCTGATCTTCTGTCTCAAATATATCACCCTCAAAGTCAATCCTGCAGTGAGTTCCGTTTGTCAGCCACATCATTGATTTAATATCTCTGAAAATCTGGTGGGGATTTATCTCTTCAGGAAAAAGTAATTGTTCAGAGGAGCCATCGCTGTGCTCAATTACACAATTGCTTCCTGCACAGCTGTCAATTGGATGAAGTATACAGAAGCCTATCCTGTTTTTAAGGAAGGTCCTGTTAACTATCCCTTCAATGCTGAGAACCAGTAAATTATCCTGATTACCTGCAATTTCGAACCGGGCAGTGAAGTCTATTTCATCTGAAAAGTAGCTGCCAGTATACTTTATCCGGAAAGAATCTGATTTGATATCAAATTCCTCATCGGAAATAACAGGTAATACAGTAATCCAGTTTCTGTCACGTACTGCGGCATAGATCATCCGTATCAGCTCATTGCCCCCTGCAGAAATATATCTTAAAGCTCCATCCCTGAAAATCATTTTTAACTTTCCTGCTCTGAGAGTTATTTCAGCAGGTTCCTCCACTGATCTGCCGGTCTGTTTAATTCCTGACGGCAATGCCTCGCAGTATGCCTTTAAATGATTCATTTATCAAAAGCGATCACAAGCTGAACGAG
>CAZGGZ010000108.1:0-5631 GCA_964525415.1 uncultured Rikenellaceae bacterium
ACATGCGGAAACAATCCATAGACTTTTTGTAAATCAGATGAAACGATCAGCATTTATATTATCCCTGATTACATGCACTTTGATCATAAGTGCACAGCAACCGGTTTGGGATAAGGAGGAGTGTTCTGCGAGGATTGTAAATGCTGAAGCTGCATACCAGGCAGGTCTTTTTATTGACTGCATTAAAACACTTGAAAATGCATTGGGCTCATGCGCTTTTTCACGAAAAGAGAAAGAAGATGCTCTTGAACTCCTGGCAAAAGCTTATTCGGAAACAGGTGATAATGATAAGGCTGACGAAACAATAAATCAGCTTCTTTTAAGATACCCTAACTATGAACTGAAGGAAGCAGAAAATCCTGAAATGTTCAACCGCCTGGTAAAAAGGTACAAAATACACCCTTTACTCACAATTGGCGCAAAAAACACTGCCAACTGGCTCAGACACAAAACCACCAAAGTATATTCCGTGCTTGACGGACTCGATTACAGCCAGCCTCTCGATGAATCAAGCTACTGGTTCACATATTACGGAATGGCTGAATATGAATTTGTTGATGGTATTTCTGTAAATGCTGATATGATGTTCTTCCTGTCATCCTATTTCAGGAATTTTTACAAGGAGCCCGGATTCCAGCTCTCCTACTGGGAATATGACGGTTTTATTGAATTCCCGTTTTATCTGAAAAAGTATTTCCATGTGACCAGGAATGTGCTTGCATATGCCTCAGCAGGAGCAGGAGTGTTTTATATGTGGAAAGCACGTGGCAATGTTACACTGGAATATACAAAGGATGATATTATAACAGGGAAAAATGCTGATTTCAGTGGTGGATTATACCAAATGAACCTGCTTCCGATGAAGAACAGGCTGACAGGCCAGTGGAACGCCGGTGTCGGTTTTGGTTATAAAATAAAGAATCTCAGGATGTTTCTTGATGCAAGATATCTCGGATGTACAGGTAGTTTCACGGCTCCTGAAAAGAGTGATCTGTTCCCGGAACTGAAAAATGATTTTTTCTATATCGATCAGGAGATGAAAATAAACCAGTTCGAATTAGGCGCAACAATATCATATACTCTGTTTAATAGTGTAAAAAGGATTCACAAATAATAATATTATTCATGAAAAGTATAAACCGCCGTATTTTCCTTAAAAACAGCGCTATTGCAGCGGCTGGTCTATCACTTGCCGGAGAATTTGCATTTTCATCCTGTTCAACAGTAACCAGTAATAAGATCCCGCGTTGGAAAGGATTCAACCTTCTGGATTTCTTTTCACCCTTTCCTCCGAGAAATCCAACAGGAGGCAACAGGACCACAGAGGAAGATTTTAAATGGATGGCAGACTGGGGATTCGATTTCGTAAGGATACCGATGGCTTATCCGCGCTATCTCGATTTTGACCGGACCAGGGATATTACAAAGGAGGAAGTCTGCAAATTCGATCAGAAAGCGCTGGAAGAGGTTGATAAGCTTATTTTCATGGCACATAAATACAACCTGCACGTCAGTCTTAACCTTCATCGCGGACCAGGTTATTGTATCAATGCAGGCTTCCATGAGCCTTTCAACCTCTGGAAAGACAGGGACGCAAGGGATGCATTCAATGCTCACTGGACAATGTGGGCTGAACGCTACAAAGAAATATCGCCTGCAAAGCTCAGCTTCGACCTTCTGAATGAACCGGCATACATTGAGGACATGAACGATCAGTATGCGCAGAAAGGTCCTGTACCGGCCGATATTTACCGTAAGGTTGCTGAAGGCGCATCGGAAGCGATCTGGGCGGTAAATAAAAAAAGGCTCATTGTTGCTGACGGCAATGGCGGAGGCAATAATGTGATCCCTGAAATCGAAGACCTCAATATTGCGCAGAGCTGCCGCGGTTATTATCCCGGACTGGTATCTCACTACCAGGCTTCATGGGTGTGGAAAGATCCGTCGCAGGCTCCAATGCCGGTATGGCCGGGCGATATCGATGGCAAGTATTATGGGAGAGAGACACTTGAAGAATTCTATAAGCCGTGGATAGAAATGAAAGAGAGAGGAGTCGGTGTGCATTGCGGCGAGTGCGGGTGTTATAACAAGACTCCCCATAATGTATTCCTTGCCTGGTTTGGCGATGTAATTGATATTCTTACAAATGCCGGAATAGGTTATGCTCTCTGGAACTTCAGGGGTGACTTCGGCATTCTCGATTCAGGACGTACCGACATCGAATACACCGACTGGTACGGCCATAAGCTTGACAGCAAGCTGCTGGAACTTCTGAAAAAATATTAACCACGGATTTCACAGAGTAACACGGATAAGACACGGATTAAATTCTGTGTAAATCCGAAATCCGAATTCCGAATTCAGCAATCTAATCATCCAGCGCCTGGTAAACCATAGCTTTAAACTTGGTGTGGATTTCGCCATGGCTCATCGGGCTTTGCTGTGTGAATATCAGTCCGACAATCCTTTCCTTTGGATCTGCCCAGTAGTTGGTTGCGAAGTAGCCTCCCCATGAGAATGAGCCTTCAGATATTCCCAGCTCAGCCTGTCCTTCTTTGGTGGTGATCTCAAAACCCAATCCAAACTTATTCTTGTTCCGGTTCAATTCACCAATCTGGTTTGAAGTTATCAGCTCAACTGTTCTCCTTGAGAGAATTCTTTTACCATTATATTCACCATTGTTTAAAAGCATTTGAAGGAATATGGCATAATCCATTGTTGTGGAGCTCAATCCGGCACCCCCCGAGAAATATGTGCCATTTGCCAATAACGGGTAATCGAGATATTCGTTCTTCAGAACCCTTACAAGATGGTTTTCATCTTCACCGCTGACCTCTACAAGCCTGCTGTGTTTTTCAGCAGGCAGATAGAAATATGTATCGTTCATGCCCAGAGGCTCAAAGAGATGTTTTTTCAGATACTGATCAAGGGTTTCACCGGACCATATCTCAATAAGGTAACCAAGCACATCCACATTCAATCCGTAGGTCCATCTTTCGCCTGGCTGGTGGGCAAGCGGCAGCTTTCCCAGGTCTTTCATCTCATCGCCTATTACATTCTTGTCGCTTCCAAATCCCGGTGCAATGCCTGCTTTGGTATATATAGCCCTCATTACCGGAGAACCTATACCTGAATAATCAATGCCTGAAGTATGGGTAAGAAGGTGTCTTATTGTAACCTCACGCTTTGCGGGGATTGTTGTCCAGGTAGTGTCCTTCTCATTGTATGTCGCGAGTACCTGAGGGTTGGCAAATTCAGGTATATATTTTGACACAGGGTCATCAAGCAGGAATTTACCTTCTTCATAAAGCGTCATGGCGGCAATGCTGACAATTGCTTTCGTTTGGGACGCAATGCGGAATATATTGTCTGTCTTCATCGGAGTCTTTGTTTCGAGATCACTAACACCGAATGCCTTGTTAAAGATTATTTTGCCGTCACGCGCAATAAAGCCGACAGCACCTGCAGTCCAGCCTTTGTCGATAGCCTGCTGAAGCATGTTATCAATACGGTTTAACCGCTCTGTTGACATACAGACCGATTCCGGTGAACCTTCTTTCAATACCGTACTGTCTGAACAGGAGTACGTTACTACTGTTATTACAAGCAGTACAACATACAGAAAATGGATCGTTTTTCTCATGGTTTTCAGGTTTTATTTTAGTTTAAACATTTCAGCTCCGGCGAGGAGAAAGCATCCCAGTCCGAAATCCTCAAAGTTCGGCACAACATCATGTCCTAAAGGCTGGCTGTCGGACGGCTGTTTGCCAGTGCCCTGAACCCATCCGAGGAATCCGTTCGGGTGAAGACAATCTCCAACAAGTCCCTTCCAGGCTTTATGCACGACAGGAATATATTTATCACCAAGTATTCCGTTATTCAGCCCCCATGCCATTCCATATACGAACATGGATGTCCCGGTAAGCTCCTTACCTCCGAAATTTGTCGGATCGTGCAGGCTCACATTCCAGAATCCGTCGTCGCGCTGGCACGCAACAAGTGCATCAACCATTTCCTTATACATATTGAGCATTTCATTTTTATACGTACTGTTATCAGGCAGGTACTCCATCGTTCGGACAAGAGCTGCAAGCACCCATCCGTTCCCGCGCGACCAGTAGCAGTCTTCCCCGTTAGGTTCCTTAAAGGGCGGAACGAAATCCTTGTCACGGTACCACAAATGATCTTCAGCATTGTAAAGACCATTTGTTCCATGCCTGGTTTTAGTGTACATGAACATATCATACAGTCTTTCGAAGTACCTGTTATCCCTGTAGATATAGCCAAGGCGTGCAAATACCGGCATCGACATATGAATGAGGTCAATCCAGCTCCAGTCGTCAATTTTGCCTGTCGAAAGCATATTATCGATACAGGCTTTTATATCCCTGATCCTCTCTTCCTTTGAAGGATCCAATAGGTAGAGATCTATATATGTCTGTCCGCAGCACTGGTCATCACCGTTACGGGTAGTTATGCCATTCCGTAATCCCCATTTATGAAACTCACCCCAGCTGACTGCATAATTCAGATATGCCGGATCGGGATTCAGCCTGTAAAGAGCTATCAATCCTTCATAGTATGTCCCTCGCGTCCAGATGTTGCTCGGACGCTCACGTTCGGTGATGATCGTTTTACCCACATCAGGCCATTTCGCCATGAAATATCCATTTGCAAGGACCATTGCGTCCATTGTCTTGTTTTTTGAAACTGCAAGCGGAGTAAAGGATTTTCCGGTATTAGTGAGCAGGATGTTAACAAGGTTTTCCGCAGCTTTGCGGTTTTCAAAGCTTGCCGGAAGCCGGTCATGATCGATATATTCATTATAGATCCACGGATCACCTATGGCAAAAACATATCCCTTGCCGTATTTTGTTTCGGCTATAAGGACTTTCCCGTTTTCAACAAGGATAGCTTTCGCTCTCTTTGAAAGGTTAATATCCGATACCTCCTTTATATATATTTTTGAAACACCCCTGAATAACGGATGGTCAGGGAGGTTTGTGCAGGCCCCCATTTCCCAGTTATTGCCTGTGACAGGATGAAGAGTAACATGATTGAAAGTGATTCCGAACTGACCCATCATTTTATTCAGGTGGCTGAATTCGCAATTAGGTGCATCGTTGGCAAGAACTGCCAGAACGCCTCCCTTCTTCACCCATTTCTTAATAGCTTTCGCGTCTTCCGGAAGGATATAGTTGGGTGATTTTGACTCGGTTGTCGTGTCGGGATCGACAATTATATATATATCAACCTTACTTAAGGTTTCGATAAGTGGTTTTTCAATTGCAGTGATCTCTGCTCCATTGATTTTGAAAATATTACCCAGCCTTGAATACCCGCTCCATTCAGTATCCGTCCAGAGATAATGGTACGGTTGTCCTGTTTTGACGTTAGTCTCGCGGTTAAACCAGTTATCGAGCCCTACAACAGGCTGGGCATATGAATCTGTCGCAGCTGATAAGGAAATGAGCAAAAACGACAGTGAAATAATTTTCCTGAGTTCCTTTGTATCTTTCATGATTCGCCTGATTTGTTCTGTCAAAAATAGGAAACAAAATTGACGAATTCAACTCAATAAAGTTTCATATCTTTGATATTGCTATAAATCTGCTGCCATGAGAAACATCG
>CAZGGZ010000109.1:0-5540 GCA_964525415.1 uncultured Rikenellaceae bacterium
TCTTTCGTTGGATACATTTTTTATCAGGATATCAATAGCAGGAGTGATCTCAGCATAACGTTTGCGGTCAATGCCAAACAAACGGTTATTGCCGCTTATCACCCAGAGATTGTCTTTTTCAGTGATAACCGACACTATCTCGTCAAAAACTTTAAGAAGTGAAATCTCCTTTTCATCAATTTCCGATGCTGTCCCTTTTGATGTCCATCTATCCTCAAAGTTGATTATAGGGAAGTTAGCAAGCGGAACCATAAGGTTTATCTCCTTCGCCGGAAGATACTTTTGTTTTCCGAAAGGATCAAATCCATCTTTACTTTCATTATAATAATATATACCGGATTCAGAATAGAGGAATATCGAATCGTTTATCAGGTCAACTATATATCTCTGAGGAAATTCGTTGCTGATATTATAGGTGGAATACTTCAGCTCTCCTTCAATTTGTGTCCGGTAGGCAGCATTATCCCCGCCCATCCATAAGGTCTTGTTATCTTTCAGGACAATTGAATATACAGTATTGACAAACTGAGGATCTGTCACTTCCGTCAGCCATTTGCCATTCTGGAATGTAACCGAGAAATAGCCGTCATTTGCACCGATCAGGTATTTACCATTTTCGGGTTGCCAGCTTATGAAATTTATATACCTGTTATCGGCTATTATAACAGCCTTGTAATCATTGATCACAAACAGTCCCCTGTTGGTTGCAGCGAGAAGCCCTCCGGGTGTTGATACGATCTGCCGGCATTTTTCATTAAGCCCGTCAACTTTTTTGTAAATATGATTTATGGATTTCAGCTTGCTTACTGTCCTGCGCGTAACCTGGGTAGCAGGTTTTGCTGAAGGTGCTTCAGCCTGCTGCTGTGGTTGTTCCTGTGGTTGCGGCTGAGCGGTCTTCTTTCCGAATATCCGTGTAAATATGTTCTTGCGGCCGCCCTGCTGTTCCTGGGGAGAAGGTGGCTGGGATGCTTCCGGAGCAGCCGTTTGTGAGGTACCGGTGGCTGCGGTTCTGGTGTAAATCTGAACCTCATTATAACTTTTGACCTCAGACAGGTAGAAAACTCCTTCGCTTGTAGCCACATAAAGCTCATTATTATGTTTAAACGCTGAAGTAAGGTTTCCTTTAAGCCCGGGAAATATTGAGTAATTTCTGACCGGAAGATGGAGATCCGCTCTTGTAAGACCGTACTGGTGTGAAAGCCATAATCCGCCGGCATTATCTGATCCGATAGCAAAGACCTCATCATCAGGTAGTTCGTTCTGATTATTAATAGTAAAAAGTACCTTGCCTGTCAGTTTTTCAATTACCAGTGCACCTCCGTCAAGAGTGGAGAATGCATATGCTGTATCTCCGAGAGTAATCCCTTCTGACAGAATATTGCCTTTCAGGTATCCGTCATCCTTAACCGGGTAGTCGTAATATTTTACTCCGTCAAAGAGGGAAAGGTCCCCGTTGCTGAGTCCGACAAGCACTCTTGTCTGATCATAAGGAAGTGAGAAAAGAATATCAACCTGTTCTGTGAGGTAGCCCGTAACAATAGGAAAAAGAGTATCGCTTTCAAGCCTGTGAAGACCCTTGCCCATTACATTCACAAAAGTATTCTTCGGGGTTATGATCATTCCGGTAAAAGGATAACCAGATCTGGATTTCAGTCTCAGCTCAAGGCTTTTGGTCTCAAGATTGTACCGGTCAACAGTTTGATCGCTGTAAAACCAGGTAAGCGAATCGCTGAAAATTATTCTGGTTATTATTCCTGCACCTGAAGAATCGCCTGACAGAGAAACATATTCATATGAGCCGGCTTTATCTTTTAAAATATAGCCGTAATTGTTTTCCCCCCCGATGTAAATTCTTCCATCAGAACTGTTTTTCTGCATTGCATACGGGATCAACGGGATCCTGACAGCCATCCAGTCCTGACCATCAAATGCAAGTATACCTTTGCGGTAAGCAAAAAGCATGATCTTATCCTCTTCCTGGCAGATTGCCCAGCTCTGGTTTTCAACATTCCTGCTTTCAGCATAATGTGTAAGCAGAGGTGATCCCTGCTGTGCAAAAACTTCAGACAGAGATACTGTTAAAATAATAAGAATAACTGTTCTTTTCATGACAGACTAATGCCTGATTGACCTTTTTTATTTACAGGATGCTAAAATTACATGATTTTTTTAAATAATACATCCTGATCAGAAAAGAATGCTCATAAGCAAACATAACAGGAGTCCTGTTACAGCTATGATTGTTTCCATGACTGTCCATGACTGCAGCGTCTGTTTTTCGTTCATACCCAGATATTTGCTTACAATCCAGAAGCCGCTGTCGTTAACATGGGAGAGTATTGTGGCGCCGGCAGCTATTGAAATCACAATTATTGCCACATCAGGCTGACCGAGATTGAAAACAGGAAGTATCGGAGCAATAATTCCTGCCGATGTGATCATCGCAACTGTGGCTGATCCCTGTGTGATTCTTACAAGAGCAGCAAGGATCCATGCAAGCAATACCAGCGGGATTGATGATCCTGCAATTGTCTCAGCAAGAATCTTTCCGATACCGCTGTCAACAAGGATCTGTTTCAGGACTCCTCCTGCGCCGGTCACAAGGATTATTATGCCGGCCGGTCCCAGGGCTTTGGTACTGAGATCCAGGATTTTCTGTCCGGGCATTTTCCTCTTAAGACATAGAAGTATAGACCAGAGAGTGGCAATTATAAGTGCAGTAAACGGATGTCCGATAAAAACTACAATCTCCGTTATCAGTGATCTTGGTATAACACCTTTATCAATTCCAAGATTGACAAATGTACTGATCAGTATCAGGAGAAGAGGTGTAAATATTATCAGGAAGACAATTCCAAAGGAAGGCGGTTTCTGATCAGGCTCAGTGAGATCAGTTTCGGTATGAGTTACCTCCGGCGGGGCAGGAACATAGATCTTCTTTGCGATAAAACGTCCGAAAACCGGACCTGCCACAATAGCCACGGGTAAGCCGATAATTATTCCGAACAATATCACCATTCCGATATCTACCTCAAGAATATTTGCTACAGCTACCGGTCCTGGTGTCGGCGGAACCATCGTATGTGTCACGGCCAGTCCTGCCAGGAGAGGAATGGCATAATAAAGAATTGAGCGTTTTGTATTTCTTGTCAACGCATAAATAATCGGAATCAGAATAATAAATCCGACATCCAGGAATATTGGTATTCCGATGACAAAACCAGAAAGCATCAATGCCCATGAGGCTCTATCCTGGCCAAATTTCTTCAACAGGTACTGAGCAAGAGATTTTGCCCCTCCCGAGGATTCAAGCATTTGACCGAATATTGCACCCAGACCGACTACGGTAGCAATGAAACCGAGGGTATCACCCATACCTTTCTGGATGCTGGCAGAGATATTCGAAAGCGGCATCCCTGCAAGAATTCCAACGAAAATGGCTGTAATAAGAAGCGAAATGAAAGCACTGAGCTTAAACTTCAGCACCATCAGCAGAAGCAGGGCGACTCCGAGAATCACGATTAATATTATGTAAGCTGCAGACATAGGGGATTCAAGATTCAAGGTTTTAGGTTCCCCCCTTGAGGGGGGTCAGGGGGATGTTAAGCCTGTGAATTACATCCCCCCGGCCCCCTTCAAAGGGGGAGTTTATTCGATTAGTATTACAACAATATCCATAACATTCGTAAAGGTGGGTCCGGTATAAATATGCCCTCCGGCAGATTTGAAAAAATTATATGAGTCGAAGTTCCTCAGGTATTTTTCCGGATCGATATTCCTCGAAAGAGCATCGTGCATTGTATCTGTGTCTATTACTGCCCCTGCCATATCTGTATTGCCGTCGTTTCCGTCGGTGCCAGCCGACAGGAATATTATACCGGGAATACCACTTAACCGCATGGCGGCTGTAAGCGCCAGGTGCTGGTTCCTGCCGCCGGCTCCCTTGCCGGTTACCCTTATTGTGAGTTCCCCTCCGAATAACAGGCAGACTGGTTTCTGCAAAGAATTATCATTCTTATATTTATATATCATCTCCCTGAACCATCCGCATGCGCCTTCAGGATCCCCGAACAACTGGTCGGTTAAAATAAAAGTTTGAAAACCGAGTTTTTCGGCTTCGGCTTTTGAAGCCTGTAAAGCTATTTTATTGGTTCCTGCAAAAAATATCCTGGAACCATCAAATACCGGATCTCCTGATTTGGGTGTCTCCTCCCTGATGCCATGTATACCTTCATTAAGATAATTCAGTAATCCGTGTGGTATCCGGTCCCTGAGATGATAATCCTCAATAACTTTAATAGCATCCGCAAATGTTGAATTATCGGGAACAGTTGGACCAGACGCTATGCTGTCGGCCCTGTCGCCCGGGACATCAGATAAAAGAATTGTGACAAAAGAGGCTGGCCGGATCCGTTTTGCCATGTGGCCACCCTTCACCTTCGATAAATGTTTCCTGACAATATTAATTTTATTGATATCCGCTCCGCAATTCACCAGCAGTTCATTGAGGCGAAACATCTCTTCCGGAGATGAGTTTTCAGGATAGTCGGCAAGCAGGGAGGATCCGCCTCCTGAAAACAGGCAAATCACAAGGTCATCAGCTGAGGCTTTATCGGCAATTCGTAATACTTCTTCCGTTGCCCTGAAGCTGTTCTGATCCGGGACCGGATGTCCGGCTTCGGTAACTTCAATATTTTTAAGCTTGCAATAACTGCCATATTTTGTAATTATATGCCCGCCGGTTATCCGTCTTCCAAGGACGCTTTCAACATAATGCCCCATCGAAGCGCTCGCCTTTCCTGCTCCTATTACATAAATATTCCTGAATTTATCCATGTTATAATCCTGGTACCCTATTTTCAGACGGGATCCTTTAACGGAGAAAAGGTCTCCGATCAGCCTGGACGGAAGCACTCCCCTGACGCCAGCGAGGAAAATACGTTCTGCTGTTCTGCTGTGACTGTTCATCTTATCATATCATTATCCGAAGAACAAATAAGCAACAAGGATGGCTGCCGTAAAGCCTACAAGATCGGCAAGCAATCCGCAACCCACTGAATATCTTGTGTTCTTTATGCCTACGGAACCAAAGTATACTGCAATGATATAGAATGTGGTATCTGTTGTTCCCTGCATTGTACATGCAAGCCTTCCGACAAATGAATCCGGGCCGTATGAAGTCATTGCATCAACCATCAATCCTCTTGCGCCGCTCCCGCTGAGAGGCTTCATGAAAGCAACCGGCAAAGCTCCTGTAAACCTGGTATCAATACCCAGCCAGCTGAAGAATGCGGTGATACCGGAGATGATAAAGTCCATGGCACCAGAGGCTCTGAATATACCTATAGCTACAAGAATGGCCACCAGAAAAGGGATGATCTTAATGGCAATATTGAAGCCTTCCTTTGCTCCTTCAATGAAGGCGTCATATACGTTTACCTTCTTGATAATGGCAAGTACAATAAATAAAACAATAACCGAAATGAGAATGAAGTTGGCTGTAAATGTTGATATTACAGATATCTGTTCCTTTGGCAGGC
>CAZGGZ010000110.1:0-5531 GCA_964525415.1 uncultured Rikenellaceae bacterium
GGGAAGGCGCAGGATTAATGTCTTTAAAAGCAGGTATGGACGTGCTTGAATATGTGGAAGATCCTGAACAGACTCTGAAGGAAATTGTTGCAGGTATCAGGGCAGGATCGATATCACAGCAGGTGATAGATGAGAAATGCCGCAGGGTGCTTGCAGCAAAATACTGGGCAGGACTTAACCGGATGCAATACGTCAGTGAAGTAAACCTTCATGAGGATCTGTCACCTGTTTCATCGAAAGCACTGATCCGTGAGTTGTATGCAAACGCACTTACACTGCTTAAAAATGAAGATAACATCATTCCACTGAGAAGCCTGGATAAGGTTAAAATAGCCACGGTTGCGGTCAACAGAAAAACGACAACACTATTTCAGTACAGGATATTAAAGTATCAGCCTGCTGATATTTTCTTTATTGATCCTGCGGATCAGAATGCTGCTATGGATCTGCTGGACAAGCTATCTGCATATGATGTTGTAATAGCCGGAATATACGGCACTGATCAGCGTCCGCAATCAGGGTATGGTATCAAGACTGAAATGACAGAGTTTATCAGGAAGCTTATTGATAACAACCGGACAATAGTGACATGGTTTGGAAATCCGTACGCGTTAGACATGATAATATCACTGAGAGAAGCAGACGGGCTTGTGCTTGCATACCAGGAAAATGAGTTCACGGAAGACCTGTCAGCGCAGCTGATCTTCGGAGGTATCGGGGCACGAGGTTCGCTTCCGGTAACAATCAACGAGAAATGGCCTTACAACTTTGGATTGATTACCCCGGAAAATATCAGAATGCAATACGGATTCCCGGAAAATGCAGGAATGTCATCCGTCAAACTCGAAAGAAAAATCGATTCTATAGTGAATATAGGACTGGCGGCAAAAGCCTTTCCGGGCTGCGAAGTTGCGGTCGCCAGAAAAGGAATGGTTGTCTTCAGCAAGACTTACGGGTATCAAAACTATGATAACAGGATAAGCGTGCACGAGGATGATCTTTTTGACCTGGCATCTGTAACTAAGGTCTCCTCTACCCTTGCCGGATTAATGCTTCTCAACAGCGAAGGAAAATTTTCACCTGATGAGACACTTGGATATTATTTGCCTTTCTACAAAAACTCAAATAAGGAGAACCTGCTGATGTCGGATATACTTACACACCAGGCCGGACTCGTTTCATGGATACCGTTCTGGAGAGAGACTGTTAAGAAAAACGGGGAGTTTAAAAAGAATATCTTTAAGAACACATCGTCTGAAAAGTATCCTCTTGAGGTTGCACAGTGGCTTTTTATAAATGAGAATTACAGGAAGAAGATCTTCAACGAAATAAAAAAATCACCGCTTGGTGAAAAGAAATACCTCTATTCCGATCTTGCATTCATTATTTCACCTGAGGTAATCGAAAAACTGACAGGTGAAAAATGGTATGAGTATGTTACCTCAAATGTCTACCACAAGCTTGGAGCTTATGATATCTGTTTCAATCCATGGATAAAATATCCTTTAAGCCGCATAGTCCCTACAGAATATGATTCTCTTTTCAGGAAGCAGCAGCTTCACGGTACGGTACACGATGAGGGTGCGGCGATGCTTGGCGGCATATCCGGGCATGCAGGATTATTTTCCACGGCGAATGACCTGATGAAGCTTATGGAGCTTTATCGACGCATGGGATCCTATGGAGGTGAAGAGATAATCAGCAGCGAAGTGCTTCAGCAGTACACGAGGGTTCAGCATCCTGAAAATGATAACAGGCGCGGGCTGGGATTTGACAAACCTCTTCCTGACAATGCCGGATTGCCTGATAAAGATGCCTATCCCGCCAAAGGCGCTTCACCCGCCAGTTTCGGGCACACCGGATATACCGGAACGATGGTATGGATGGATCCTGAATATGAAACGACATTTATTTTCCTGAGCAACAGGGTGAATCCTACGAGGAACAATAACCTTTTATCCGAGCTTTATATTAGAGGCAATATTCTGCAGGCGATCTACGATTCAATAATAAAATAAGTCTTTATTTCGGAGGTTGATTTATAACGACCTGCATATCAGTGCAATCTTTGACTTTTATCTCGTCGGCACCAGGGCTTTTAATGTTAACGTTTTTGAATCTCCATCCTTTCGCGAAGGATAACTCTCCCGGAGACTTTGCTTCAACAGCAATATCTGTCAGGGAATAATTTTCTATCGGCGACTCCTTCATCCCGGAAACAGAAATTGCAGATCCCCTGACAGTACCTTTGATATTATTAAGGTATACATTCCTGAAATGAGGCGTTCCCTGTTCGGGAGTCACCTTCCGGAGCATGATCTTCCAGTGCTCCGGAATGCTGTCAAAGGAGTATTCTTTTGGCAATGTTGAATAGCTGTAGCTTGGATTCCAGTCCATCGTTGCCCTGAGCATCGTACCGACATTATTCATTTCAATATCACGAACATAAATATTCTCCACTGTACCACCGCGGGTAACAGCTGATTTAAAATTGATACAGTTGGTTGTCCCATTTGCTATCAGGTTGTAAGCCAGCACATTCCTGATGCTGCCCGATGTCTCACTGCCGCATGTTATCAGTCCGGCTCCCCTTCGGGCTACGCAGTTGCGGATCACAACATATTCAGTCGGACGGTTCACCCTGATACCGTCTGCATCGCGGCCTGCCTTAAGGCAGAAATTATCATCGTTACAATCAATATCGCAGTTCTCTATCAGCACCCGGGATGAAGAATCAATATCAATACCGTCAGTACTTGGTCCGCTTCCATCCACATTATTCTGTATTGTTATTTTATTAACAGTAACCTGTTTTGAATAGAGGATCTGTACTGTCCAGAATCCTGCCTGCTTAAGAGTAATATCTTTTACCGTTACATTTGAAGAATTGGAAATCAGAAGAGTCCTTGGCCTTTTGCAGTCATAATCGACAATCCAGCGCAAGCCTCTTTTTTCATAATCCTTACGCATGTTCCAGTATTTATCCCAGAAAGGTTTTCCCCTTGCATGAATTATCCCTTCGCCTGTTATTGCCACTTTATCCTGACCCAGAACATTTATCAGAGCCGCCGGCCATCTGATTTCAACTCCGGCAATCCGCGTATTTATTTCCGGGTAATCTGCAATATCCTGGCTTCCCAGTATCTGAACCGATCTTCCGATATTCAGTGTGACACCTTTTTTAATGAACAGGGAACCTGTGACATACTTCCCCGTATCAAATGTGACAACTCCGCCTCCGTTTTCAGCGCATGCATCAATTGCTTTTTGAATGGCGCTGGTATTAATTGTCTTCCCGTCATTTACAGCTCCAAAATCATTTGCAGCAAATACTTTCTTCTGCTTTGGTATTTTTCGGGCACCTGTTTTATCAGCCCATTTAAGAGCAGGATCCTTACTGAACTCTTTAATTGCGACAGGAGTTTTTCCTGTGAATGATATGAGCAGGCAGCAAACCAGCAGTAAAATGATCTGCTTTTTAATTCTCATGTGCTTATTATAATCTTCCTTTTTTAAGATATCTTTTAGACATCCTGTCTTCAGGATATTTCTTAGAGAAACCTACCCAGTAATTCGCTATTGTTGTCTTAATCTCTTTCCTGAGTATCCACAAACCTATAAGGTTAGGAACAGCCATGAAAGCAATTGTTATATAAGAAAGCGACCAGATTATTGTTGTGTCGGTGAATGATGCAATAAAGAATGCAATCACGTAGAAGATCCTGTAATAAATCACGTATTGGGGTCCAACAAGGAATGTCAGGGCCCTGTCACCGTAATATGACCATGAGATGGCTGTGGAGAATGCGAAAAGCAGTATCCCGATGGAAACGATATATTTACCCCATTTCCCGAGTATGCTTCTGCTGAATGCTTCAGTCGTCAGGGGGGCGCTGTGTATGAGTGACCTTCCTTCAACATATAAAGATGGAGAACCCGGTTTCCATTTGCCGTTCAAAACGTTTATTTTTCCGGTGAATGGAGCTTTATTATTGTAGAAGATATAATCCTCGGCAACTGATCGTGAAGCGATGAGCGATATGGTATTTGACATTTTACCATCGATAATATCAAGTTCTCCGTTGAAAAGAGGAAGGGCTTTCCCATGTTTAACAAAGTCAATTACCATTTGTTTCTGGTCGGGTATGTTTTCGTCGTATTTCTGATTCAGGAAAGTCATATCAGCGCTCTGGAACTGGTTCTGGATTTTTTCGGTCCATACACCTGATGAAAGCACTACCATTCCGGTGAGGAAGCAAATAATAATAGTATCGATGAACGGTTCAAGGATTGCAACCATACCTTCTGAAACCGGTTCAGGTGCCCTTGCAGCTGAATGTGCAATGGGCGCTGAGCCCTGTCCTGATTCATTTGAAAAGAGTCCCCTGTTAACTCCCCTGTTTATCGCAAAAGCAATGGTAGCTCCCAGGAATCCTCCTGTTGCGGCTGTCCCTGTGAATACAGTTGAAACAAGTGCTCCGAGTGAAGGCAGAATATTCTGGTAGTTTGTTCCGATAACCAGCAAAGCGCCCAGAAAATAAAAAATTGCCATGAATGGAGTTAAAATCTCAGTCACTTTGGCAATTCTTTTAATTCCTCCTATTATAATAAGAGCAAGGACAACAGAAAGTATTGCCCCGGTTATGATATGATTCAACCCAAAAGTAGTGAAGATTGAATTGGAAATGCTGTTGATCTGGGGGAGGCTTCCGGTTCCGAATGATGAGAGAACAGTGGCAGCTGCAAAGAATCCGCCCATGAAAATTCCTGTTTTAATGATCTTCCCGCTTTTTGTTTTAATGTTCAGCCTCTTTTTCATATAGTACATGGGGCCGCCAGAAACTGATCCGTCTGCAAGCACGTCACGATACTTGTGCGAGATGGTAACCTCGACGAATTTTGTACACATCCCTATTGCAGCAGTAACCATCATCCAGAACAGGGCAGCAGGACCTCCCAGGTGAATAGCCAGAGCCACGCCTGCAATGTTACCCGTACCGACAGTTCCGGAAAGTGCAGTTGCAAGAGCCTGGAAATGAGACGTATCCCCGACATCCAGATGATGATCATATTTACCCTTGACAACATCTATTGCATGCCTGAAATATCTGAACTGAGGAAATCCAAGGTAAAGAGTAAAGAATATTCCGGTGCCGAGAAGTAGTATGACGAACCATGGATGCCCGCCGATATAGCCGTCGAGCATCACCAGAAAATCATTAACCTGCTGCATAACCTGTTTTTGAGAAAAAATTACCTCACCTGACAAATGTAATAATTTACTTTACAGTAAAAAGTATGGAGAGTATAAATTGAAAAACCAGACTGAATTTCTCAATCTGGTTTTCATTGTGCCCAGAACAAGACTCGAACTTGCACACCGTTACCGGCACCAGCCCCTCAAGCTGGCGTGTCTACCAATTTCACCATCTGGGCGAAAAGAGATGTGCCCAGAACAGGACTCGAACCTGCACATCATCACTGACACTAGTCCCTGAAACTAGCGCGTCTACCAATTTCGCCATCTGGGC
>CAZGGZ010000111.1:0-3375 GCA_964525415.1 uncultured Rikenellaceae bacterium
CTTGAAGCAGGCCAGGCTGTTGAATTTGAAATTGAACAGAGAGAAAAAGGGCCTGTGGCCATTAAGGTAAAAAAAGCTGAATAATCTTCTTACCTGTAAATAATAAAGAGGCTGTAAAAGAATTACAGCCTCTTTTTTTACCCCCGGTCCGCTGTGCGGACCACCCCCTGAAGGGGGTTTAACTATATTTAGAGATTTAGGGCCCCCTTGACAGAATTGAGAGCCATTCAGTCTTTAAATCATTAAATCAGTTTCCAGGGAGCGCGGTATTCATAATGAAGAAGTTTTGTTGCTGCACCGTCAGTGTCATCAACAAAAGTCTCGGTTGCCGGATCCCATTTGATTGTTTTCTTTAGCTCGCAGGCAATATTACCGAGTGTACAGACAGTACAGCTGCTATGACCGATCTCAACGGGAACGACAGGGTCCTGGCGTGATCTGACAGCCTCGATGAAATTGACCTGGTGGGGTATTTTTGTTTCATAGGGTACATCCGGATCTTCCACAATCGGTTCAGCAGGATTGAATTTCGGATCGGATGCATTGAAGAAGTTGCGTGACACTTCAATCCAGCCGTTTTCGCCTATGAATTTTACACCCTTCGTTTTCTGTTCATTGAATGGTTCTGAAGTCATCACAACACCATTTGCATACTTCCACATAATGAATTCAGTTCCGTCGCCGATAGGAGATATTTCCACAGGTCCGCTCCTGTCCATTCCAAGTCCCCACTGTGCAATATCAAACATATGTGCGCCCCAGTCGGTAGTAAAGCCACCGCCCATCTCCTTGTACCATCTCCAGCCGCCCCAGAACTGTTCATTTTGCTCCGGATCCAGAGAAATGGGAGGATTAAGCTGATTATTGTAATAAATGGTCTCAGGAAGCGGTCCGAGCCATAGATCCCAGTTAAGATCAGCCGGAACCGGTTCTTCAGGCAGGTTATACGGAGTCGGCGGAGCACCCACATAAGCATTTACCAGTGAGATATTTCCAAGGGCTCCGTCCTGTACCAGTTTGACAGCATGCTGGAACTCCTTGCTTGATCGCTGCTGGCTTCCGAGCCCGAATACCCTTCCGGTCTCGCGAACAACCTTTTTAAGCTCCTGTCCCTCTTTGATCGTGAAAGTCATTGGTTTTTCGAGGTAAACATCCTTGCCTGCCTTTAATGCGGCAATGGCAATCATTGCATGTGCATGGTCGGGAACAGCGATGACGACAGCATCAATTTCCTTCATTCCTAAAAGATCCTGATACTTTTCAAATGTCGTAACCTCCGCCTCGGTACCGGCTTCGGCATGAAAATCATTTACGCGTTTTTCGAAACGTTTGCGCTTTATACCATAAACATCACATCCGGCAATTGCCTTCACTCCCGGAACCTGCATGAATCCTTTAAGCAGGAACATTGCCTGCTGTCCCAGACCAATGAATCCCAGGCGTATAGTATCGTCTGCCGGTTTTGACTTGCATCCGGAAAGATGAGGAATAATTGCCACGCCAGCTGCTCCTGCTGCCGCAGCGGTCAGGAACTGGCGTCTTGACCATAGCTTTTTCTGTTTGTTCATAATGTCCTGTTTATTTATGTGGTTAGTTGTTAAAATCTTGCTAATCGCAGGAAGCATAAAAATAAGATTTTTTCAATAAAAATTCACAACAGAAAGAAGATTATAAATGTTTTTTTCAGAATCTTCCGAAAATTGAGTATTTCTCTGTGTTGCAGTAAATAGATGAATAAAGGAATAGCCCGCTGACATTTGTCAGCATTTTTCTTTCAAGATGTAACAGAGGCTGGTTCTTCTTAAGATGAAGAAGAGAGGCTGTCTTTGATGATGCGGGAATAGCCTTTATCCTTTGCTCCCCTCCTTTTATTTCAATATGATAATATTCTCTCAGGATTTTGAAAAGCGACCTGTTTTCAAACTGCCGGGAGGTTATCCTCGGAAGGTTAATATTTGCTATATAGCTTATGTCGTAAAATATGGGGATATCGTCGAGCAGACGGAGCCGCTCCATGTAGATGCACCCTGATTCCTTTTCCAGTTGCGAAAGCGGAAACATGAAATTTTCACTCCACGGAATGAGGACTGGCTTAACGATTATCCTTGTTTTAAGGTTCCTGTCCCCGACCGCGGATGTTGTTCCCGAGACAGATAATATGCCTATTTCCTTCGGAAGATGATGGACAATGCTCCCTTTACCCTGGTGCTTTGTTATATACCCGTCATTGGCAAGGGTGCTCAGTGACTGCCTTACAGTGGGCCTCGTCATTCCGTAAAGCTGGCACAATTCATTCTCGGAAGGCAGAAGATCTCCCTCTTTATAAACTCCGTCCGTGATATGCTTTCTGAGCATTTCATAGAGCTTTCTGTGCTGAGGTATATTTTTCTGTGGAGCCATCAGAATATTTTTTTGTAAATATATTATATTTTACTTGTAAATACAAGTTTAATTAATTATTTTTGTATCCCCTTATTTATAACGTGATTTAAATTTATATGATTACCTTTATCTTTACTTATAATAACAAGTTAAAGGATAAGAAACAAGTAACCAGAAACCTTTAAAATACACTTAAATGGCCATTCCAGTATTAATGCCAAAACAAGGGCAGTCGGTTGAAACCTGCATCATCACCCGCTGGTTCAAAAACAAAGGCGACAGGATTGAATCAGGCGATATTCTATTTTCATACGAAACCGACAAGGCAGCATTTGAAATGGAATCGCCAGGCAATGGCATCCTGCTTGAAACATTCTTCGATGAAGGTGCCGAAGTGCCTGTGCTGGTGAATGTTGCTGTCATCGGCCAGCCCGGCGAAGAGATCAAATCGTTCTATCCGGGGAATACTCCGCTAAAGGAATCCATAACAACGGCAAAACCAGAAAAGGATCCGGAACATGCTGCAGAAAGTGCTCCATTTACTAAACCATCAGCAGATACAAGAATCAGGATCTCTCCGAGAGCAAGGCTAATGGCGGAGGAAAAGGAAATTGATTATGAAAATCTCCGCGGATCAGGACCAGGCGGAAGAATCATCCTTGGCGACATTGAGAAAGCCGCTTCGGGAGCAGTTAGGACTATCAAACCGGTTCCTTCAGAGGGCACTGACTATACCGAACAACCTTTAAGCAACGTACGGAAGCTGGTTGCAAAAGCCATGTATGCCTCACTTCAGAACTCTGCCCAGCTAACACACCATATGAGCGCGGATGTCCGCAGGCTCCTGGAAGCCAGACACAAAATAAAGGAAGGACTTGCTGCAGGGACAGTAAAACAGGACATCACCCTGAATGACATGATCTGCTGGTGCGTTATCAAGGCGCTTAAGAAATTCCCTGAAGCCAACAGCCATTTCCTGGGTGAATCATTAAG
>CAZGGZ010000111.1:3475-5508 GCA_964525415.1 uncultured Rikenellaceae bacterium
TTGTACGTAAACCGCAATTCATTGAGTTCGGGAAAATACCTGTAAACCAGTATAACAGAACAATCGCTGATGAGAAAAAGAATTTCAGCGATGAGGATTTCATAAGGATCTTCCGTGACATGGTGATAATACGTGAATTTGAGACCATGCTCAATCTTATTAAAACCACAAATGAATATAACGGAGTAGCCTACAATCACCCGGGACCGGCACACCTGTCCATCGGGCAGGAAGCCTCTGCAGTTGGGATGGCCTTTAACCTTGATGTTGATGATTATATTTTCGGATCGCACAGGAGTCACGGTGAGATTCTGGCAAAGGGTTTATCAGCGATCAACAAGCTTGATGAAGAGAGCCTCTGTTCAATAATGAACAACTATTTCGGCGGAAGTACCCTGAAGGTTGTTGAAAAAGGATTCCAGGGCAATATAAAGGATCTCGCAATACATTTTCTTCTGTATGGAGCCCTGGCTGAAATATTTGCAAGGGAGAATGGTTTCAACAAAGGTCTGGGCGGTTCAATGCATGTTTTCTTCACTCCTTTCGGCATTTATCCCAATAATGCAATTGTCGGCGGATCAGGGGATATTTCAGTTGGTGCCGCTCTCTACAAGAAAATCAACAGGAAATCCGGCATAGTAGTATGCAATATCGGTGATGCTTCGATGGGCTGCGGCCCCGTCTGGGAGGGGATCTGCTTTGCAACAATGGATCAGTACAAAACCCTCTGGGAAGGTGATTACAGCGGTGGATTGCCATTGATATTCAACTTTATGAATAACCTGTACGGTATGGGCGGACAGACCATGGGTGAAACCATGGGTTACGGCATACTTGCACGTATCGGGGCCGGTGTCAATCCGGAAATGATGCATGCTGAGCGTGTTGACGGGTATAATCCTCTAGCCGTCATTGATGCATTCAAACGCAAGATGAAGCTTCTCACTCAAAAAAAAGGACCGGTTCTTCTTGATACTCTTACTTACAGGATCAGCGGACATTCACCCTCTGATGCATCATCGTACAGATCGAAGGAAGAGATTGAAGCATGGCAAAAACAAGATTCAATCATATCGTATGGCAATTCTCTGATCAATGCAGGAATTGTCAAAAAGGATACCCTGGATGAAATCAAACGGGAAACGGGTGAATTGATGACACGCATACTGAAACTAACGGTAAATGATGATATTTCGCCACGGATGGACCTCAACAAAGATCCTGACGCAATAGGTAAGATGATGTTCTCGTACTTCTCGGTTGATAAAATGGAAGAAGGAACACCGGATGTTCTTATGCCTCTTGAAGAGAATCCCAGGATCAAATCCATAAAAAACAAGAAGCGATTCTATAAGGACAATGAAGGTAACCCGGTTTCAAAAGCAAAACTATATCAGCTGCGCGACGGGATATTTGAAGCGGTAATTGATCGTTTCTATAAGGACCCCACTCTTGCTGCGTGGGGTGAGGAAAACCGCGACTGGGGAGGTGCTTTTGCTGTTTACCGCGGACTTACGGAGGCTCTTCCCTATCATCGTCTTTTCAATTCCCCGATCTCTGAAGGCGCTATAGTAGGGACAGCCATCGGGTACGGAATGTGCGGCGGAAGAGTTATTGCAGAGATCATGTACTGCGATTTCCTGGGAAGATCAGGAGATGAAGTATTCAATCAGCTACCCAAATGGCAGTCCATGAGCGGGAATATTATCAGGATGCCTGTGGTGATAAGGGTTTCAGTCGGCTCAAAATACGGGGCTCAGCATTCACAGGACTGGTCATCTCTGGCAGCACATATTCCGGGATTGAAAGTTGTGTTCCCGGCTACACCATACGATGCCAAGGGATTGATGAACAGTGCCTTGCAGGGCACGGATCCGGTGATATTCTTCGAGAGCCAGCGGATCTACGACGTTGGTGAGATGTTCCATACTCCGGGTGTACCTGAAGGATATTATGAAATACCTTTTGGTGAACCCGACATAAAAAGGCCGGGGGAAGATATCACAATCCTGACAATCGGAGCCACCTTGTAT
>CAZGGZ010000112.1:0-5405 GCA_964525415.1 uncultured Rikenellaceae bacterium
TTTAAACCTGGAGTAACAACAGAAACAAAGATTGGCCTTTTCAGTTTAACTTCAGGCTCACCAGGAAGAGACTTCTTTTGCTCATCTTCAAGCATATTATAGAATCTTTTATCCATCTTGTCTGATGGTTCAGGTGAAGGTGTGCTTTCAATAAGGTGATTGACTGTACGCATAGATTCAACCTCTTCCCTGCTTATTCCGGACTTTTCCAGACCGCTGATAACCTCTTCTTCTTCTTTTGGTGAAAGTTTACCATTAAGCAGGTCCAATAACTTTTCCTTAAGATCTTGCCTTTTCATATCTTGTATTTTCCAGTTTTGTATAAATATCCTTAAGCCTTTTAATCGCCCGGAATATTCTTATCTTAACATTACTTTCAGTAATGCCGAGAATATCCGATATCTCTTTATATTTAAGACATTCAATTTTCCCAAGAATCAATAATTCCCTTTCATCCGGTTTAAGTTTATTCATTGCCTGTTCAAGAATTGCACGCTGTTCATTCTTTTCCAGATCATTATGTTCGTACAATTTGGTTTGAACTGTATTAATTTCATTATTATAGCCTTGATTCCTGATTTTCCGGTTATGGTCAATTCCGGCATTGTGTGCGATCCTGAAGAGCCAATTCTTAAAGCTACCCTTACCTGTAAAACTGGTTTTGTATCTGATAGCCCTGTAAAAAACAGTATGAACCAGGTCTTCACTTGCCTGATTATCACCGCGTGTAAGTTTGAAAAAATAGGCATAAAGCGGTCGTTTGTATCTTTCATACAATATGCCCATTTTGTCGATCTCACCGGCAATTACGTGACACATCACGTTATTGTCATCCAATTCTGAAATATTAATTTATTTGTACCTCTAATAACTCACAATCAACGGAAAAGTTACAAATTACTTTTCTTTGTTGACAGTGTTTCGCAATTCTCTTGAGATGGTTTACCGGTCTTTACTATACTATACAATTCTCAGAGCTTCGGCAGGATTTGTACCGGCCGCTTTAAAGGTTTGATAACTAATTGATATCCAGCCTATTATAAGTACTATAAGTGTTGCAAGAATAAATATAATCGGACTGACACTAGCCTTGCTTGCAAATCCTTCAAGCCAGTATCTTGAGCCAAACCATGCAACAGGGTAGGCTATTACAGATGAAATCAGGATCAGGTAGACAACTTCCCTGGATAACAAGTTCAGAACCACCTGTATGGAGGCACCATAGGTCTTCCTTATTCCAATCTCCCTGGTCCTTTTATTTGTGATATATGTGACCAAGCCTATCAATCCGAGGCAGGCAATGAAAATTGCCAGTATAGAAAAAAGAAAAAATATTTTTCCTGTTTTAGTTTCAGCACTGTAAAGATTATTCCAGGTATCAGTGAAAAATTCATATTGAAAAGGTTGTTTAGTGGTATAGGTCTGCCAGGTTTGCTCTATGGCCCTTATAGTGCCTGGAACATCATTCCCGGTAAGTCTTACTGTGGCAAATTTGTCACCTCCCCCGGGATTCATAATAGTGAAAACAACAGGTGTTATCGCTTTATGAAGTGATTCAATATTGAAATCCTTCATTACACCAATAATCTGGAGTCTTTGAAAATCACCTGGTCCTCTTGGCTGAAGTATAAATTTCCCTACAGGATCCTTAAATCCCAACGATTTTACAGCAGCTTCATTTATAAGTACCGCTGAAGAATCACTTCCATATTCACGTGAAAAGAATCTGCCGTCCACCAGCTGAACTCCCAAAGCTTCCGGAAAATCCAGGCTTACACCTGCCTGATTCAGGAGGTAGGTATTTTTTTCAGGATCATTATCCAGAAGAAAACCATTATTACTGAAGGTAGTTCCGGGTAAAGCCCACGAAAAACCAACCTTTTCCACACCCGCGATTTGTAACAGCTGAGTCCTGAACGATTCCATCTGCCTCCAGAAAGCATCAGGCCTGCGAATTACAATAAGATCCTCCTTTTCAAAGCCAATATCCTTTTTTGTCATAAAATTCAACTGATCGTAAACAATAATCGAACCTATGATTATCATTATAGAAACAGTAAACTGGAAAACAACAAGTATCCCGCGCATGGTTTTGGATATAGATCCGGGATTCAACGTACCCTTTAGAACTTCGATCGGATTGAATGAAGCCAGAACAAAAGCAGGATAAAAACCTGCTGATAATCCGATAATGAAAATCAATGTTACCAACGCTATCAATCCCTTGTAACTATCCAGAAGGTTTACCGATAATTCCTTGCCAATGAGATTGTTAAAAGCAGGCGTCAAGGCATAGACAAGCAGTAACGCCAGCAAGGTCGCAAGGGTAACTATTATCAATGATTCTCCCAGGAACTGTAACATAAGACCAGACTTGTTAACTCCGGCAACCTTTTTCACTCCTACTTCTTTTGCCCTGCTTGCAGATTTAGCTGTTGCCAGGTTTACATAGTTTATAATCGCAATAATAAGTATCATAACAGCTATTGCAATAAATATATATACAGTTGAAAGGGAACCGGGCGGCTCAAGACTGTACTGTGTAGCTCCCTTCAGATGGATATCTTTCAGTGGTTCAAGAACATATCGGAAATCGTTACCTGCTTTTCTGAAATCATCCACTGTGATGCCGAGAAACTCCTGAAGCTGGGGCCCTACATATTTAATTACCATCTCCTGAAATTTCTCTTCCAGTTTATTTTTGTCTGTACCCTCATTTACAACAATATATGTATAGAAGTTGTGGCTTACCCAAAACTGGTTATTGGCTCTGCCGGGATATGTGCTCATAGAAGCAAGCATATCAAATTTCAGGTGTGAATTATCCGGCACATCCTGAATTACACCTGTTACAGTATACAGTACTGAATCTTCCTCAACACTTACCCTTTTACCCATAGGATCTTCGTCACCAAAGTACTTTTTTGAGAATTCTTCCGTGAGTATAAGGGAGCGCGGTTGAGTCAGAGCAGAATGAGGGTCACCTTCAAGCAGTTTGAAATCAAAAACATCAAAGAATGTCGAATCAGCAAAATACATTCCGTCCTCATTGAATTTCTTATCACCAAATCTTATCAGCCAGGCTCCCATATATGTTACCCTCGTGACATGAGTTACTTCCGGATAATCATTAATTATAGCCTGTGCCATTGGAGCCGCAGTTATAGCCTGGTCAATTTCTCCTCCTGACATTCTTCCGACCACTTTCGGCCGGTAGATATTCTCGTAATTCTTTTGGAACCTGTCATAACTCAGTTCATTTATGACATATAAAGTGATGAACAGGAAAACTGTCAGCCCTACTGCAAGACCCGTTATATTAAGAATGACAGATCCGGTTTGCTTCCTGATGTTTCGGATGGCACTGATAAAGAAATTCTTGAACATATTAAGATTTTTTGTTTCGGTTAGGTATTCTGTATAAAGACTTTAGAAAAACAAACATGCTGCAACAAATCGAATGAAAAGAACCTGACATAAATCAGCCAGGTCCTCTCCTGTTTTCCAATAATTACTAATAACCAATAACTATTAACTACTTTTCTCTGTCACCCAGAAGTCTCATATCTTTTACAGTATTTATCAGCCTTATCATTTCAGCCCTGTAACCATCTTCATCTTCACCCTTTGCTGATCCGGCTAGCTTAGCTGCGCTTTCCAGGGTCGCAGTTCCCTTGAATTCTGATTCTCTCAGTATCATGCCGAATTCAACAACTGAAGCTGCAAATTTCAGGTTCTCTGAAGCATCTTCTATTTCTTCACCGAAATCCTTTACAGCCTTCTCAAGAAGCATACTGGTTAATCCGTCGGGTTTCTTGTAACGCACCTTGATAGTCAGAATCTCATCTGAAAAGTTTTCTTCGGTGTTTTTCTTCGAAGCCTGGTATTTCAACGGATCAACTGAAGGGATCTTTTCTCCTGAGCCTGCAGGTACAATTTCATATAAAGCGGTTACCATATGTCCGGAGCCCATTTCGCCTGCGTCTTTTGTATCATCATTAAAATCCTCATCATTAAGCAGTCTGTTCTCATAACCTATCAGACGGTATGAATCAACCTTTGCAGGATTGAATTCAAGCTGGAATTTCACATCCTTTGCTATCGTGAAGAGTGTACCTCCGAATTCGCGGACCAGCACTCTGCGTGCCTCCTGGAGGTTATCGATATAAGAATAGTTGCCATTACCCTTGTCAGCGATTATCTCCATTTTGTCGTCCTTGTAGTTGCCCATTCCAAAACCAAGCACTGTTATAAAGACGCCCAATTCACGCTGTTCTTCAACAAGCCTTTCCATACCTCCGTTACTTGATTCGCCGACGTTGAAGTCCCCGTCTGTGGCAAGTATTATCCTGTTGTTACCTCCTTTTATAAAATTCTTTTCAGCTTCCTTATAGGCGAGCTTCAATCCTGCTCCGCCAGCAGTTGATCCGCCTGCCTCAAGATTGTCTATCGCACTCATTATCACCTCTTTCTTATTTCCCGGAGTCGATTCAAGAACCAGTCCGGCTGCACCTGCGTAGACCACGATAGCCACATGGTCTGGCGGACGAAGCTCATTTACCAGAAGGCTGAATGCTGATTTCAGCAGCGGAAGCTTGTTGGGTGAATTCATGGAACCTGAAACATCAATCAGGAATACAAGGTTTGAAGGAGGCAGTGCTGTTTTATCAATGCTTTTTCCGCGAAGACCCACCTGCAGCAACTGATGCTTCGGATTCCACGGACAGGCAGCAAGTTCAGTATATACCGAGAACGGATGTTCACCACGCGGTTCGGGATAATCATACTTGAAATAATTGATCATCTCCTCAATCCTGACTGCATCTGCAGGTGGCAGCTGTCCGCTGTTGATGAACCTGCGGATATTTGAATAGGATGCATTGTCAACATCAATTGAAAATGTTGATAACGGATTGTTTCTCACATTCTTATAACCATTCTCATTTACTGAAGCATATCCTTCTGTGTTGAAATCAGGATTAAACCGAGGGAAGAACTGCCTTGATTCATAGACTGCCCCGACAGCCATAGGTGCTGCTCTTGATGCCATATCCATTTTGTTGCCGTAACCTGTTACCAGTACCTCCTGGAGCTTCATCTGTTCAGGCTTCAATGTTACATTTATTATGCCTTTTTCGGTTATTTTCTGCTCGGTAGTGGTATAACCTAAAAAGGAAAAGACAAGCACTTTATTCTCCGGATTGACGGAAATCTGATAATTACCCTTCAGATCCGTAATAGTGTATGTTACTGCACCTTTCACTGATACAGTGACACCAGCCAGGGGCATCCCCTGCTCATCGAGCACCCTGCCGGTTATAATCCTTGACTCTGAAAAAGCGATCGTTGCCGCTGCAAGGATCATTATTGCGAAAATTCTTAAACTGTTTTTCATGACATAAAGT
>CAZGGZ010000113.1:0-5366 GCA_964525415.1 uncultured Rikenellaceae bacterium
CCTCTTCATCGGATTGAATTCCCGCAATACTGCCATTGTCCCTGACTCCAATAAGAATTCTTCCTCCATCACTGTTAGAAAAAGAAGACAGTGTCCTTGCAATTTTCTTGCAGTCAGAAATGCAGAATTTAAAATCTAATTTCTGGCTTTCTCCCTCTTCAATGAGTTTTTTAAGGTAGCTCTCCATGTATGTTACACAAATTCAGTTGGTTAATCTGTCCGGCGAACCTGCTTCTGTGTTTTCTTCTCAAATGCATCACCCGAAGCATAATAATGCATTGACAGCATAAGCAGGAGTGCAGAACAGATTTTTCTTAACATTGACATATCCGGATTGCACGATTGCCCCGACACTCCGTGCGGCATCTCCGCTTTGTTTAGACATAATTGCATAATACCTGACTTTGTCAACTCTGGAATAAAGGAAGTTCCTATGACGCTAAGCTCATATCCTGAAAATGACCATTAATCATTCATCTCAAAGCAATTTCCTCACCAGCCAGATTATAACCGACAAAACTACACTTATTAAGATCATGGTAGTTATCGGAAAGTAGAACTTCACATTTTCTTTAACGATCCTGATATCCCCGGGAAGATGACCTGCCCAGCCAAACTTATCACCGGCAAAATAAACAATGAGTCCGGTAATAATAAGAATAACGCCAATAATTATTAATATTTTACCAAGATGAGGCATGGCTGCACGACCTTCATTAAATCTATTACGGTTTCTTATTTCCTGTAAATGGCCCGTCACCATATGAACCAAAATCCACCTTACCTTTCATGGTATTGCCTTCAACTGTTCCGGAATAAACAATGGTTCCCTCTGTTACAGTTATTTCAAATCGGATTTTATCCGAAATGATTTTTTCATATTCTTTTGAAATTTGTACCAAGATAAGAAATCCCTGAGATATTAAAAGACTGTAGGGCTGAAGGGCTTGAGGACTGCATGACCACACGACTTAATACAGTATCCTTACCCTTATAGTATGCTCTATATTCTTCAGGTCCTTTAACACTGTCGAATCCAGCTCACTGTCAGTTTCGATAATGACATACCCGATATCGGGATCGGTCTGCAGGTATTCTGCCGATATATTAATTCCCCTGGACGAAAAAAAGTCATTTACTTCGCGAAGTACTCCCGGAACATTCTTATGGATATGCAGGAACCTCTGATTTGAATTATTTGGCGGGAGGGCTATCTCAACAAAGTTCACTGCCCCGATTGTTGAACCGGTGTCACTGTATTTTACCAGCTTTTCAGCCACCTCCGTGCCGATATTGGCCTGTGCCTCCAGGGTGCTTCCGCCAATATGGGGTGTAAGGATCACATTGTTGAATTCCTGGAGCTCACTCACAAAGGGTTCCCCATTGGAAGCCGGCTCACCGGGGAATACATCAGCCGCCACTCCCGACAGATGCTTAATTCTTAATGCTTCTGCAACTGCCCTGTAATCAACAACATCCCCGCGTGATGCATTAATAATGCAGGCATTCTTTTTCATAAGAGCAACCTGTTCCACAGAGATCATATTCCTTGTAAGTTCGGTTGACGGAACATGCAGGGTTACCGTGTCGGAGATCTTTAATAGGTCATTCAGGGTGGCAACTGGCCTGGCATTGCCAAGACTCAGCTTCTTCTCGATATCATAATAGAATACATTCATTCCCAGGTTCTCGGCAAGTATTGATACCTGTGAGCCGATATGACCGTATCCTATTATTCCAAGGTTTTTACCTCTTATCTCCACCGAGTTCCTGACCGACTTCTGCCATATCCTGTTGTGGGCAAGGGCATTCTTTTCAGGGATGCCTCTCATCAGCATTATACATTCGGCAATGACCAGTTCGGCCACCGACCGGGTATTTGAGAACGGTGCATTGAAGACAGGTATGCCCAGCATCTTGGCGTCCTGTGTATCCACCTGGTTTGTTCCGATGCTGAAACAACCGATTGTAAAGAGCCTGGGGGCTTTATGCAGCAGGTCACTCCGAAGTTCTGTCCTGCTTCTTATCCCAACAATATGAGCCTGCTGAAGTTTTTCTTCCAGTTCACGGCCTGAAAGCGCTTCATTATGGTATTCAATGTCACTGTAGCCATTCTCTTTAAAACACCGGATGGCATTCTCGTGGATGCCTTCCAGTAAAAGAACCTTGATCCTGCTTTTGTCGAGAGAATACTTTTTCATCTTGAGGTTGAGGCATTATTGAAGATGCAAATTTAACAGGAGATTGGAAAGTTGATGCATAAAGGGTAAAAAAAGATGTCTTGGCCTCCCGCGTTCGAGAGATCGCTGTTTTGTTACCTTAAAAACGGAGTTCCGCGTCAGAGGAACGACAGACAAAGTGAAGCCCGGACAACGAAGTGTCAGGACTTACATAAACTTCTCCCGTTTCTGCAAATTAAACAGTGCTGCAAGCAGGAAAAGTATCGATCCGGTGATGAGTATGATCCTGTTCTTGAACATGATTAAAGCCCAGGTAGTTTCATTTACATTATAAGCCGGAGAAAAAGGATTAAGAAAGACATTCCACTGGCTTTTGTAGAGCGGATCCGACAGGATCAGGAAGAAAAGGCCGAAAATTATCATTACAACAGCCGTTCCGTTCCCGTTCCTAATAAATGTTGAGAGCATGAAAGACATCATCCCCAGGAAAAGAACAGGGATCATGACCTGTGTGGTCATTCTGAGAATTGAGAATTTCACTATAAGCACTGAAGAGAGAAACGTGAAAACGAGCATTATCAGGTAAGCGATTACGAATATCAGGATGATCCTGACAAACCACACTTTATAACGGTAATTCGGTATCCCGAAAAGGATCTCGATTGTCCTGGCATCCTGGTCGTTCTGGACACCGAAGACGGAAGGATAAAAGACAAGAAGTATCCCTGAGAAAAGGAAAACTCCATACAGATCCTGCATCCTGGAAACATCTTCTGAAAAAACATAAATAACCGAAAGGCCCAGGTAAAAGAGTACCGAGCCTGCAAGAAACCAGATGAATTTATTCGCGAAGATTATCCTCAGGTTATAGAGGATCATCTTCTGAACCAATATGAAATAATTATATAATGTGTTGGTTTTCATTATTTTCCTTTTTTCTTAACAGCCACAAATATGCATCTTCCAGGTTTGGTGTGGCGGCTACGGCATTTTCCCATGGCTTTGTCTCTGAAATGACCCTCACCCTTACATTTTCGCCTTCCGACATATGATGCACCACAAGATGTTCCTCAACGAATTTTCCGAAATTCTCTTCCGGCATGCTGAACTGCCATACATGTCCTTCGGCTTTTCTTGTCATATCAATCGGTTTGCCCAGGTATTTCAGTTTGCCTTTGTTAAGCACGGCAACCTTATTGCAGGAGCTCGAGATATCCTCAATGATATGTGTTGAAAATATAACAATGCGTTCCCGGCTCAGTTCAACAAGCAGGTTCCTGAATCTTATTCTTTCCCTGGGATCCAGCCCCGCTGTGGGTTCATCCACCACAAGTATCCGGGGAAGATGCAAAAGTATCAGAGCAATGCCCATCCTCTGCTTCATCCCGCCTGAATATGATCCGATCTTCTCATGCCTCCGCTCTTCCATATGAACAGCTTTGAGAACATAAGTAACTCTTTCATCCCTGGTTTTACTATCGATTAAATTCTTCAGCATAGCCTGGTAATGAAGGTATTCGTGTGCGGTCATATTCTCATAGCTTCCGAATTCCTGAGGCAGGTAGCCTATCAATCCCTGCAGCTCCTCACGTTTTTTCTGTGTGTCAAGACCATTTATCCAGACCTTTCCGTAACTCTGTTCAAGGATCCCGCAGATGATCCTCATAAGTGTGGTTTTCCCTGCACCGTTTGGTCCCAGCAGTCCGAACATCCCATTACCAATGTCTAATGAGACACAGCTCAGGGCTTTGAAAGGTTTCTTCTTTTTCCCGATAAGGGGGACTGCGGCAACAATTTTATAGACAGTCTTTCTCAAGCCTTTAAACCTGCCTTCAAGCCTGTAGATATCGATGTTCTCGGTGCTCAGCTTCTGTCCGGTTTTATAGATGAATAAAGCCAGGAACCAGATAAATCCGAGGATAAGCACTACGGCAATATTATCCCATTTAAACTGGAAGAGAACAAGGTTGAGGAGCGGAACGATCCAGAAAACAATAAAGTCAATTACGGGGATCATTTTTTTCAGAAGCCTGTTTTTACCTCCGGCAGTCAGGTTGGTGAAAAGCTCCCTGAACTGGTTCCATGCCGCCGAGAGGAAAAACCATGCGGCGATGCTGAAAATGAAGATCCAGAATCCCTTTTTAAGATAGAAATATGTGAAATAGACCATAAAGATAAACAAAGGCAGCTGCCATGCAACCCTGGTCATATCCTTCCACTTTCTGAAATGCTGTTTAAGTCCGAGCCTTATCCTTATCCTTTCTCCTGCTTTCCACTCACGGATCCAGCGGTTTTCCCTTTCATAGATCTTAACAAGGCTCTGTACCCGGATGTTGATGTTCTCATCAGGTGGAATTACTGTCTCCTTTGCCTTTCTGAGGCTGTTAACGATAAACCATGTCGATGCCGGCACAACAATTATACTGAGGATCGTGGTGATGAGCTTCCAGATAAACTTATCTATATTAGTGTAGATAAGGAATATCAACAAGCTGAAGACGGCAAGCTGGATTGCTTTTTTCTTCCAGTCAAGTGATTTGAACCAGTCGAGTGCATTTTCAAGCCCGGAATAGAATGTGGGAATGAAAACAAGTGTAAGGAGGGTACTTAAGGTAAGACCACCGATAACAGTTATGGCGAAGGAGGCTCCGATAACAGACACAAATTCAGCTTTGCCCATTGCCAGAGGGAACATGGCTATCACTGTTGTTGAAGCAGTTATCAGGATCGGTCTAATCCTTGCCATACCGGCAGTCATTAATGCCCGCGAACGGCGGTTACCCCGTTTTCGAAGTATGTTCGTATAATCGATCAGGATGATCCCGTTATTGACCACGATACCGAGCAGGATCAAAAATCCTGTAAGAGTATTGGCGCTTAGAAGTGTATTCCCGGTAAGAATAAGAGCTACAAGTGATCCCAGTGCGGCCAGGGGGATGCTGAACAGCAGTACGAATGGTACCGTAAGAGATTCAAATACCGCAGCCAGGATCATGAATATGAGGATAAATGCAATACCTATAAGCTTATAGAAATCCTTAAGCTGATCCTCTTCATGCACAACTTCTACCGCTATGCCTGCAGGAATATTCAAGCCTGCAACTATCGATTCGATCTCGGACCTGGCTCCTTCAAGAAGATCTTTTGATGACTTAATTTCATCAGTGAAATTATAGGTTACAGTCA
>CAZGGZ010000114.1:0-5305 GCA_964525415.1 uncultured Rikenellaceae bacterium
TTCAAGCCGCGTACTTCACCCTATAAGTTCCAGGGTCTTGGCGTCGAAGGACTGAAATTACTACGCGAAATAAGCAGGAAAACAGGATTGCCGGTGGTTACTGAAGTAATGGATACACGACAGGTGGATCTGGTTGCAGGATATGCCGATATGCTCCAGGTAGGTTCCCGGAATATGCATAACTACTCCCTCCTTAAAGAGGTAGGCATGGTTCGTAAACCTATATTGCTTAAACGGGGAATGATGGCCACTATTGAGGAGTTTTTACTTGCAGCTGAATATATCCTGAACCAGGGAAATACACAGGTAGTCCTTTGTGAAAGGGGTATCCGCACTTTTGAAACATCTACAAGGAATACACTCGATCTGAGCGCCATACCGATGCTGAAACACCTTACCAATCTGCCGGTCATTGTTGATCCCAGTCATGGCACAGGACTGAGATGGATGGTGCCTGCAATGGCAAAAGCAGCTATTGCAGCCGGAGCTGACGGATTGATAATGGAAATACATCATAAACCTGAAGAAGCATTGTGCGACGGACAGCAGTCACTTTATCCTGATGACTTTTTCTGCCTTATGAACGATCTTAAAAAAATTGCTGTTGCTGTCGGAAGGGATATTACTTTGCCTTCAGGCAAATGAAAATAGCAGTAGCTCAGCCTGTGAAATATTCAGGTACTATAATTCAGGCTTTCCTGATATTCATTTTATTGTTTTCATTAATCCTTAATGCGGGAGCTTGCTGTTTACCCGGAAGCCCGGGTAAAACCGTAAAAATAGGACTGTTAATACCTGATAATGAATCTGTTGCCGCTAAGCATGGAGCTGAGCTGGCCGTACGGGAAGCTAACGAAAAAGGCGGTTTTCAGGGAGCGCCGTTTGAGCTTGTGGTAAGGTCGATGGAAGGACCATGGGGAACCGGATCCAAACAGGCGATTGACCTTATTTTTAATGAAAAAGTATGGGCGCTGCTTGGCTCACATGATGGACGGAACGCTCACCTGGTTGAACAGGCTGCCACAAAAGCAATCGTTCCCTTTGTGTCGGCCTGGGCTGGTGATCCCACACTTGCCCGGGCTTTTGTTCCGTGGTTCTTTAACTGCGTACCGGATGACTTTCAGATGGCTGAAGCCCTGGTTGAAGAAATATATGCGAAAAGAAAAATAAACAGGGTAATAACCATTTCCGATAAGGACTATGATTCAGATATGGCTTTAAATAACTTCCTGAAAAAAACCAGTCTCAGGCAAAAAGCTGATCCGGTACAGTACAGATACGAAAATTATTCGGGGAAGATAGATGAGATGATCGATCAGATAGAAAGATCAGATGCGGAATGTATCGTGTTGCTCTGTAAACCTTCAATTTCTGTAAAGATATTCGGACAGATCAGGCAAAGAAAAATGAGTATGGCTGTTTTCAGTTCTCACTATCTTCTGAATGAAAATGAATTATCTGATCCGGAATCGAAAAGTTATGACAATGACATTTTAATTGCTGCTTCAAAATGGTCAGGTCCAAAATACAAAGACTTTATGAATGAATATTCAGAATTATACGGCAATTCCCCGGGAATGGTTGCTGCCTATGCTTATGATGGAATGAATTTGCTCATTGAAGCCATCAGAAATGCCGGTACTTCTGAAAGGGAACTGATCCAGAAATCTCTTGAGAATATCTCTTACGAAGGAGTGACAGGACCTGTCAGCTTTGATACCATGGGCAACCGGAAAGGTTCGTATTTTATAACCACGGTCAGAAACGGTATTCCCGTAATCTCTGATAAGTAGTATATTTGATTATTATGAAAAACAGGATCATCCTTTTACTTTTACTTGTTCTTGTACCTCTTTTTTCAGGCTGCAGGAGCAGGACAGAAAAAAGTGATCAGAAATCATCCGATCTGATCACGATCAGAACACTCGGGCTCGCATATCTTGAGGAATTCAAGCTTGAAGAAGCCGAAAAGGAATTCCTGAAGTTTATCAGGCTGGCTCCTGAAGAAAAGCTGGGATATGCAAACCTGGGACTGACATACCTGCGGATGGGCAGATATCCTGAAGCTGAAAAACAGATCCTTAAAGCTATTGAGATTGATCCCGTTGATCCTGATATAAGGCTGATACTTGCCACTGTTTACCAGATGAACGATGAACGCGGTCGTGCAATATCGGAACTTAAGAAAGCCCTGGAATTTGCACCAGCCCATGTGAAGGTTTTATATCATATTACAGAATTATACGGAGCAGAAACAGGTGACGAAGCCACGAAGTACCGTGAAAATTACCTGTTGAAACTTGTTGAATCAGCTCCGGGCAATCTGGTGCCCCGGCTGAATCTTACAGATATTTTTATCAGGAACGGAGAACTTGACAAAGCACTGGAGCAGATTGAAATAATTCAGAAGCAATTCCCTGAATTTCCTAAAGAGGCAGTTGAGTTTTATGATAAAACATTTAAATCCCTTAAAAATTCCGATAAGGAAACTGCAGCAATTAACTTCACCATATTCCACAACTATATTAAGGTTACTCCTCCATACCAGGCTGGCATCATGGAACTTAAAGGTCCCGGCGGATCACTGATCGGTTTTCCTGTGATCACACTCGCCCAGCAGATCTCTACATGGACCACTGAAGATGAATCCCTTCTGGATGTTCTTAAATTTAATGATGCGACAGTATCTGCAGGACTGGATATCATTAAAGGTTTTCCTGAAGGCGAAAATATGCAGTACAGTGATTTTACACATATCACTTCTGCCGACTTTGAAGGCGATGGAGATGTTGACTTATATGCAGGAAGCTTCGATTCTGTATCATCACTTTACAAACATTACCTTTTCAAAAACGATATGGGCCATTTCCTGGAAGTGTCAGAATCAGCAGGCATCACCCATAAGGGAAAGGAGTCAGACGCATTGTTTGCCGATTACGACAATGATGGCTTCCTGGATCTGTTCATTTCAAGGGAAGACGGGGATATCATCTACCTTAACAACGGCAACGGATCGTTCAGGGATATAACTGCTGCTACCGGGACCGGAGGTAGTAAAGGCAGCAACAAAGCTTTGTTCTTTGACCTTGATCATGACGGGGATCTCGACCTTTATAAAATGACTTCTGATAAAAACCTGCAGTTCAGGAATAATGCTGACGGAACATTCACGGATCAGTCTGAAAAGATGGGAGAATCGAAAGGCGGTGTCATCAGCCGTGATGCAGCTTTCGGGGATTTTGATGAAGATGAAGATATCGACCTTGTTGTCGTGAATGAAAATGGAAGTAATATTTTTTATTCAAACCAGAGACTTGGGGTTTTCAAGGATCTAACGGAAGAAGCCGGATTGAAAAGTGAAGGAGGTTCAACTTCAGTTACCTCCGGTGACTACAACAATGACGGTTTTCCTGATCTTTTTATAACATCGGTTTATCCAGGGGGCCATGTGCTCTGCCGGAATAACGGCAATGGGATTTTTGAGCCTGAGAAGAACATGAAAGAGATGTTCAGCTCCCTTGAGCAGGTTAAAGCTTATGATGCCGCATTTCTCGATTTTAACAATGATGGATTCCTTGATCTGCTTGTTGCCGGTGAATCATCAGTCAAAGACGGAAGGGGGCTGTACCTATATTACAATGATGGTAAAGGAAGATTCAGCGATGTTTCAAACCTGCTGCCTGCCGATATCAGATCAGGAAGGCAGATAGCTGTTTTTGATTACAACAGAGATGGAGATCTCGATATCGCGATTGCCGGAATGAACGGTAAAATATCTCTTTTAAGGAATGACGGCGGGAACATTAATCATTATGTCGGGATCAAACTGGTAGGCCTAAGGGCGGGAAGCGCCAAGAATAATCATTTTGGCATCGGGGCAAAAGTTGAAATAAGGGCAGGTGAGCTTTACCAGACAATGGTGGTCACTGATCCGGATGTCCATTTCGGGATCGGCAGACGCATGCTCGCTGATGTTATAAGAATTACATGGACAAACGGAGTGCCGCAGAATATTTTCTACCCCGTTACTGACCAGGCAGCAATTGAGGCTCAGACACTCAAGGGCTCATGTCCTTTCCTTTATACCTGGAACGGGGAAGAATATGTGTTTGTGAAAGATATACTCTGGCGAAGTGCGCTTGGTATGCCGCTTGGCATAATGGGAGGCACTACTGCATATGCTTTTGCTGATGCATCAGATGATTTTATCATGATACCGGGAGAAGTGCTTAAACCAAGAAAAGACATTTATTCAATTCAGCTCACAGATGAGCTGTGGGAAATAATCTATACTGACAAACTGGAGCTGCTGGCTTTTGATCATCCCGATACGGTTGAAATATTTGTTGATGAGAAATTCTCAGGTCCGCCGTTCCCGGAATTAAAAGTGTATAATGTACACTTAAAGAGATACCCGGTTTCAGCGGTTGATTCAGACGGCAATGACCTGCTCTCAAGGATCACGAAAAAAGATGACATTTATATCTCCGGTTTCAGTCCCGGCAGGTACCAGGGCATAACAGAAATGCAGGATCTTATTCTTGATCCGGGTGATCTTGACGAAACAAAAGAGATATTGCTTTTCTTCCAGGGCTGGATATTCCCGACAGATGCAAGCATCAATTATGCTCTCTCGCAGACAGATGCAATCAGCGTTGTACCTCCATTTCTCCAGATATTAAACAAGGAAGGAGAATGGGAAACAGTCATTGACAATCTCGGCTTCCCTATGGGAAAGGATAAGACCGTGATCGCTGATATGACAGGTAAATTCCTTACAGGCGACCACAGGATAAGGATACGGACAAACATGGAGATCTACTGGGACCGGATATTCTTTTCTCAGTCATTTTCAGATGTACCTGTGGTCAGAACATCATTAAATCCTGTTTCGGCCGATCTTCATTACCGCGGCTTTTCCCGCACCTTCAGGAAGGGAGGAAGATACGGACCGCACTGGTTCGACTATTCTGTTGTTGATAAGGAACCAAAGTGGAGAGATCAGCCTGGTAATTATACACGCTACGGAGAAGTATTGCCTCTCATTACTGAGTCCGACAATAAATATGTTATTTCCAGTGAAGGAGATGAATTAACCGTTGAATTTGATGCCAGAGGATTGCCTGAACTGATAAAAGGATGGAAGAGGGATTTCCTGATCAGAAGCGTCGGGTGGGTAAAAGACGGCGATATGAATACAGCTTTCGGCGACAGGGTTCTTCCGCTGCCGTTCCATGGAATGAAAAGCTACCCTCCTGCCGAAACTGATATCTATCCTGATGATCCTGATCTTCAGGAATATAAC
>CAZGGZ010000115.1:0-5219 GCA_964525415.1 uncultured Rikenellaceae bacterium
CTCACCTCCCAAGCTGCTGCTTCACAATCTTCGCTATATACTTCCCCAGTATATCTTTTAATTCCCCCCTTGAGGGGGGATAGGGGGATGTAAAGCTGATAAAAACATCCCCCCGACCCCCTTCAAAGGGGGAATCTCACCTCTCAAGCTGTTGCTTAATGATCTTCGCTATATACTTCCCCAGTATATCAAACTCAATATTCACCAAAGTTCCCTTTTTGATCTGGTGGAAATTAGTGACCTCATAAGTAAAAGGAATGATCGCCACCTGAAATGATTTTGGCTGTGAATTGACTACTGTCAGGCTGACGCCGTTCACTGAGACAGATCCCTTTTCAACGGTGATATAATCATCCTGAAGAGGCTCATATTCAAAGGTATAGTACCAGCTTCCACCTGCTTCCTTCACTTCAGTGCAAACTGCAGTCTGATCAACATGTCCCTGCACCATATGTCCGTCAAGCCTTCCGTCAAGCCTGGCGCTGCGCTCAAGGTTAACTTTATCTCCGACCTTCAGCAGACCCAGATTCGACTTCTCCAGTGTCTCCCTTATGGCAGTAACAGTATAGGTGTCTTTATTTTTCTTCACGACAGTAAGACAAACCCCGTTATGTGAAATGCTCTGATCAATCTTCAGCTCTTTTGTGAATGAGCATTTCATCGTTATATGGATATTATCCTTCTCCTTTTCAATTCTAACCACCGGAGCAGCTACCTCGACTATTCCTGAAAACATAACTCTCTTAATTAATTATGAAACAAATTTAATGAAATTCAGGATGTAAATAAAGTCGTGCAAGTCGTTTCATTTTAAGACATGCAAGACATGCACGACCGGCAAGACCTGCAGGACTCTTTTATTTCATTAATTAGACTCTCTTCCTGATCCTTCTCTTATCTACGGGAAACCCATCCTTCCTCCAGGCAACAATGCCTCCGTCAAGATTATAAAGTTTCCGGAAACCTTTATCATGGAAATAAAGCAGGGCATTTACACTTCTTCCCCCGTTATAGCAATAGCAGAAAAGAGCACACTCTTTGTCAAGCGTATCTGCAAATATTTCAAAACCCCTGGATGGAGGGAGAAACAGGGCTCCGTGAATTCTTGATCTTTTGTACTCAAAAAATTCCCTTGCATCAATAAGCAATGCAGAGTCTTCCCTCAGATACTGAAGATGAAAATCATACGGCTCAAGTGACTGATATTTAACAGAATCAGGAACCTGCGAAGTCAATGAGAGATTCAGAAAAAAACAGAATGCAAAAATTATGGATCTTCTCATACAAGGACAAATTGTTTTATAAAAATAGTGTTTTTAGTTACACAGAGCGATACATGGAACATGCTGCAGACAACCAGTAACTATCTTATGACAGCCCGGAGGGTGTTGAATTAGATATCAAAATAACTAATATTCAACACCTCCGGTGTTGTCAACATGAAAAACCAATTAACCATGGACTTGACCATGGATATTGGAATTAGACGCCTCTGGCGTCAAAGAAATGAAAGAAAGACAACCAACAGAAGAATGTTATAGTGCAGATATTCAGGAGATTCCTCACTTCGTTCGGAATGACATATTAATGTGGAAATATTAGGGGGGAAGAAGCGGCGATTCGGACCTTTTGTTTACCTAATTTATACCAATTTAATGCGAATCGCCGCTTCTTCCCCTTTATTAACAACGATAATTATGTCATTCCGAATGAAGCCGACGAAGGAGGCTTAATGAGGAATCTCCCACTTATAAACTGAGTTTTGGTAAAAGATGTGTATAAAGTGTAAAGGTGGGATGGGGGGTAAATTTTTGCTATCTTTGCCCGTTTTAATTTAGTTTACAGCATAATAAGATGGCAAAACGTTTTCCTGAATACAAAACTCTTGATCTTTCACAGGTAAACAAGGATATTCTGAAAATCTGGGATGAGAATGACACTTTCCGCAAAAGTGTCCGGCAGATTGACGGAAAAGGAGAATTTGTTTTTTATGAAGGCCCTCCTTCAGCCAACGGCATCCCTGGTATTCATCATGTGATGGCACGCACAATCAAGGATGCAATATGCCGTTACAAAACCCAGCGCGGGTACGAAGTAAAGCGCAAAGCGGGTTGGGATACACACGGATTGCCGATTGAACTTGAGCTTGAAAAGTCACTTGGAATAACGAAGGAAGATATCGGAACAGAAAAAATTTCCATAATTGATTTCAATAAGGCTTGCAAGAAGGATGTTATGCGGTATACAGATCAATGGGAGGATCTCACGCGTAAAATGGGCTACTGGATCAATATGGATCACCCATACGTTACATACGATAACCGTTACATCGAAACTCTATGGTGGCTGCTGAAACAGCTTTATACAAAAGGCTGTCTATATAAGGGTTATACGATCCAGCCATACTCTCCTGCAGCAGGTACAGGTTTAAGCTCCCACGAACTGAACCTCCCGGGATGCTATAAGGATGTAAAGGATACAACCTGTATAGCTCTTTTTAAAGTCATCAGGGAAGCAAAATCAGAATTTCTTTTTAACCATATTGATACAGCATCTGTCAATATAATGGCATGGACCACGACTCCGTGGACACTCCCTTCAAACACCGCGCTGGCTGTCGGCAGCAACATCAAATATGTAAGGGTGAGAAGCTTCAATCCCTATTCAGGAGATCCGATTACTGTAGTGCTGGCGAAAGATCTTCTTCATTCAATGTTCCCTGAGGCAAATGTCGGGCTTCACTTTTCAGAATATAAGCCCGGCGATAAAAAGATCCCTTATAAAGTGATTGATGAGTTTTCAGGAAATAAGATGGAAGGCATTAATTATGAACAGCTTATCGACTGGGTTAAGCCGGATAAAGGAGCTTTCAGGGTTCTTACCGGAGATTTTGTGACAACAGAGGAGGGTACAGGAATAGTCCATATCGCCCCAACCTTTGGTGCCGACGACTATAAAATTGCAAAGGAACATGATGTTCCGCCGATGATCCTTAAGAGAAAGGATGGCTCAATGAGTCCTATGGTCGACAAAAGAGGATACATGATCCCGATTGCCGACCTTGATGAAAAGTTTGTGAAGGAAAGAGTCAATATAAGCACATATTCAGGTTTTGAAAGCCGTCCTGTTAAAAACGAATATGGAAATGATATTCCTGAAAATACCGATACTCTTGATGTTGACATAGCAGTAATGCTTAAGCAGAACGGGAAGGTGTTCAGGATAGAGAAACAGGTGCACAGCTATCCTCACTGCTGGCGTACCGACAAGCCGGTTCTCTATTATCCGCTTGACGCTTGGTTTATCCGCACAACAGCTTTCCGCGAACGGCTGATAGAGCTTAATAACACAATTAACTGGAAACCTGCGTCAACAGGTACGGGAAGATTCGGGAAATGGCTTGAAAACCTTGTGGACTGGAACCTTTCCAGGACCCGTTTCTGGGGCACGCCTCTTCCTATCTGGGTTACGGAGGACAGGAAAGAAGAAATGTGCATTGGTTCGGCTGAAGAGCTGAAAGGTGAAATAGAGAAATCCCTTAAAGCAGGATTCATGAAGAAGAATCCGCTTGAGAAATTCAAATCCGGTGATAACTCTTCAGAAAACTATGAAAAATTCGACCTGCACCGTCCGTTTGTTGATGAGATAGTTCTTGTCAGTCCTTCCGGCAAAAAGATGTTCAGGGAGCCCGATCTTATAGATGTGTGGTTCGATTCAGGAGCAATGCCCTATGCGCAGGCGCATTTTCCCTTTGAGCACAAAGAAAACTTCAGCGGCATGTTCCCGGCCGATTTCATAGCCGAAGGTGTTGACCAGACAAGAGGATGGTTTTTCACGCTTCATGCAATTGCTGCAATGACTTCCGATTCGGTTGCATTTAAAAATATCATATCAAACGGACTGGTTCTTGACAAGAATGGAAACAAGATGTCGAAACGGCTGAAAAATACTGTCGATCCGTTCTCCACAATTGAAGAGTATGGCTCAGATCCCCTGCGCTGGTATATGCTTACAAATTCTCAGCCATGGGACAACCTTAAATTTGATGCAGCCGGAATAGATGAGGTAAGGCGTAAATTCTTCGGCACATTATACAATACCTATTCGTTTTTCGCACTTTATGCCAATGTTGACAACTTCAGGTATGCTGAAAAAGATATTCCTGTGAATGAAAGACCGGAAATTGACAGGTGGATCATTTCGCTCCTTAATTCACTGGTTAAGGAGGTCGGCAAATGCTATGAGGATTATGATCTTACCCGCGCTGGACGGGCGATCCAGGATTTTGTCACCGAAAACCTGAGCAACTGGTATGTAAGGCTTAACAGGAAGCGTTACTGGGGCGGCGACTATGACCAGGACAAGATAGCTGCTTACCAGACGCTTTTTGTCTGCCTGGAAACAGTAAGCAGGCTCGCAGCGCCAATTGCGCCTTTCTATATGGATATGTTATTCAGGGATCTGAGTCTGACAACCGGGAAAAGCAAAGATGAATCTGTGCACCTTGCGATGTTTCCGGAATATGATGAAAGCCTGATTGATAAGGATCTCGAAGAGAGGATGGATATTGCCCAGAAGATATCTTCAATGATCCTCGGATTACGGAGGAAAGTAAGCATAAAAGTCCGTCAGCCGCTGGCAAAAATTATGGTTCCCCTTCCTGACAAGACATTCAGAAAGAAATTTGAAACTGTCAGGGACCTGGTGCTTGCAGAGGTGAATGTGAAGGAAGTTGAATATATTGACGACACCTCGTCAATTCTGGTAAAGAAGATTAAGCCAAACTTCAAGACACTCGGTCCGAAATACGGGAAGCTGATGAAGGAGATAAGCAATACTGTATCAGGACTTTCACAGCAGGAGATAGCATCATTTGAAACAGGTAAATCACATACATTTAACATTAGCGGACAGCAGGTAATTCTTACAACTGATGATGTTGAGATCATTTCAGAGGATATCCCGGGCTGGCAGGTTGCAAATGAGGGCAGGCTCACGGTTGCTCTTGATATAACTGTCACAGATGAGCTTCGCTATGAGGGAATTGCAAGGGAGTTTGTGAACCGTATCCAGAATATCCGCAAGGAGAGCGGATATGACGTGACTGATAAGATAACTGTTCAGATTGAAGATCACGAATTTGTCCGTGAAGCCGTTAAAAGGCATGCTTCATATATCGGATCGCAGACACTGGCTACTTCGGTTACTCTTATTAAATC
>CAZGGZ010000116.1:0-5216 GCA_964525415.1 uncultured Rikenellaceae bacterium
GTTGCCCGTTTTATGAAGCGTCTTTACCGCCTTGGGCTTACAACAACATCCGGGGGGAACATAAGCGTGCGTGTTTCTGAGGATATCATCGTTATAACTCCTTCCGCCACTGATAAAGGACGGATGAAATGGAAAGAGGTCGGAATAATGACGATACTGGGTGAAAATCTGACTCCCGGTCTCAAACCGTCAATCGAATATTCCCTTCACCTGAAGATATACAAGAAGAGGAAGGATGTATCAGCCATCGTTCATGCTCATCCCGTTTTTGCTTCATCATTCACGGCAATGAAATGCGAAATCAACACCAGTCTTACTGCCGAAGCAAGGGCAATATGCGGAGCTCCAAAATTTGTACCTTATGCCCTGATGGGATCTGCGGAGCTTGCAGATATTGTTGCAGAAAACTCTGAGGATGCTGACATTCTGCTGCTTGAAAACCATGGTATACTAACAACGGGGAGTGATCTGTTAAAAGCATTCGATAAGCTGGAGGTCCTTGAAAATGCCGCAAAAATGACTCTGATCGTTGAGATGAAAGGCAAAAAAAGCATGCTGAATCCTTCAAGAATACGTGAAATTGACCGGTTGTTCAGGTAATTAAATCACGCTCTTCTCCAGATTAAGACAGAAACCAAACCCGATCCAATGACAAAAAACCTGCTGTCCGGTTTCCCTTCTTGCGAAGAGCTTACTAAAAGATTGAATGACATTTCTGTTCCGGCGTTCAGGGAAGCCAACGGGCATATTCATACTCCCTATTCGTTCAGCGCCTTTGACAATCTAAAGACTATTTTCTCAATGGCTAAGAATGAAGAAATAGCAGTTCTTGGTATAAACGATTTCTTTGTGACTGACGGCTATGATGTATTCTACTCCGAATGCCTGCGTAACAAGATATTTCCACTGTTCAATATTGAATTCATCGGTCTGATGAAAAAAGAGCAGAAGGACGGCATCAGGATCAATGATCCGAATAATCCGGGAAGAATATATTTCTGCGGTAAAGGGCTGGACTATCCGTTCAGGCCGGGCTGGCTGGATAAAATAAGGATCAAAAGAGTAATAAAGGAGAGCCAGAACCAGGTAAGGGCAATGATTGATAAGCTCAACAGCCTGATTGAACCGATAGATTCTTCACTTCGAATCACCTATGAAGACATAAAAGATAAATACGCCCGTGAGCTTGTTCGTGAGAGGCATCTTGCAAAAGCTGTCAGGGTTCTGGCCATGAAGAATTTCAATACGTCTGAGGAACAGCTCGGATTCATTGAAACTCTTTACGGAGGGAAAAAGACAAAAACAGGTCTGGATAATCCGGCTGCTCTTGAAAACGAGATACGGTCGAACCTTTTAAAGTCCGGAGGCCCGGCGTTCGTTCAGGAAGACGAAAGTTCCTTCATGGAACTGAACAGGATCCTTAAAATAATAGTCAATGCAGGAGGGATACCCTGTTATCCGGTCCTTCTTGATGATCCGTCCGGAAAATTCACTGAATTTGAAAATGATGCCGAAAAGCTTTGCTCAACTCTTTCATTCCTGGGCATCGGCTGCATTGAACTGATACCCGGGCGAAATGACCCGTCTATGCTTAAGGATTTTGTTGAGTTCTTTCATGAAAAAGGTTTCGTAATAACATTCGGTACAGAACATAATACACCCGAGCTTATTCCTCTGACTGTCGTATCAAGAGGTTCTGTGCCTCTGGATGAATCGTTAAAAAGAATTGCATGGGAAGGGGCATGCGTTATAGCCGCCCATCAGTACCTGAGGGCGCAAAACCGGCAGGGTTACGTTCTTGACGACGGAACGCTCAGCCTGAAACAGAAGAACGGGCTCGCAAAACTTGGACATATGGTAATTGAGTACTATTTAAACAGGAGTGAATATGAATCATGACATAAAAGATCTGATTGAGATATCGAGGTTCTATGGAAGTGATAAGAACTTCGTGATAGCCGGCGGAGGAAATAGTTCATTCAAGGATAAAAACACGATATGGATTAAGGCAAGCGGATACCCTTTATCAGATCTGACCGAAGAGGGACTTGTCGCCCTGAGCAGAGGGAATCTGCAGAAGATCGCTTCAAAAAGCTACTCCGATGATCCTGTAACAAGGGAAGACCAGGTAAAAAATGATCTCTTTAATTGTATCATTGACCAGTCACAGAAAAGACGTCCATCGGTTGAGACTTCGCTGCATGAGATGATCAGGTACAAGTTTGTGGTTCACCTGCACCCTTCACTTGTAAATGGTGTCCTGTGCAGCAGGAATGCAGAAAATTTCATAAAACAGAATTTTGGAGATGAAGTCCTTTTTGTGGAATATACGGACCCGGGCTATACTCTTTTTAAAAAACTCGAAAAAGAGATCCTGGCTTACCGAAGTAAATTTCCTGATGACCCTCAGATTATCTTCCTTGAAAACCATGGTGTTTTTGCCGGTGCAGAAACTATTGCCGATATTAAGCAGATATACACTAATATAATCACAACTATTGAAAAAAATATAAAGCCTGTTTCAGGTATTGAACAGCTGCCTTACAATTCGTTGCTCCATAAGGTTTTGCCTGGAATACGCATGCTGCTTTCAGACAAGGTGCCAAAAGTAATCAGGTACAGAAATAACACTTTGATCTCAAAATACTATACCAGTCAACAGGAGTATCATAAGATTTCACTTCCGCTTATTCCTGATATCATAGTTTATTGCAAGGCAAGGTTTCTCTATATTGAACAATCGTCCACAGCAGAAAAGATACTTGATTCTTTTAAAAGCCAGCTTCCCCGTTTTCTGAATGAGTACGGTTATCTTCCAAAAGTCATTGTGATAAAGGATATGGGCGTTTTCGCGATCGATGAAACCTTCTCTGGAGCTGAAACTGTTCTTGATGTTTATGAGGACAATATCAGGATAAGCCATTACGCCCTTCAGGGCGGAGGGATAAAATTCCTTACACCTGACCAGGTTTCTTTTATTGACCAGTGGGAGGCAGAAAATTACAGGAGGAAAATCGCCAGACAGGATACTGATCAGAACAAGCTGGCTCACAAAGTTGCCATTGTTACGGGCGGAGCACAGGGATTTGGTGCTGGAATAGCTCAATCCCTGTACAGGCTTGATCTGAATGTCGTGGTTGCTGACGTTAATGAAGAAGCAGGCAACAAGCTTGTATCTGCGTTGATGAAGGAAAAATCCTCAGGAAAAGCTGTTTTCATAATGGCCGACGTTGCTGATGCTGCGTCGGTTAAAGAGCTGGTAATAAAAACAGTAAGTGAATTCGGAGGTCTTGATATTATGGTAAGCAATGCAGGTATCCTTAAAGCCGGGGGACTTGATGAAATGGAACCGGATCTGTTTTCAAAGGTTACCGGCATTAATTATAATGGTTTTTATTATTGCACAAAATATGCTTCCGAGGTTATGAAGCAGCAGAACCTGGAGAAGCCGGATTATTTTACAGACATTATACAGATCAACTCAAAATCGGGACTTCGGGGCAGTAACCGCAATTTTGCATATGCCGGGGCCAAATTCGGAGGTATCGGACTCACACAGTCCTTTGCAATGGAACTGGCACCCTTCAGGATCAAGGTCAATGCCATCTGTCCTGGTAATTTTTATGAAGGTCCCCTCTGGTCTGATCCGCACAATGGATTGTTTGTCCAGTACCTTAAAACGGGCAAAGTCCCCGGTGCTAAAACCATTGAAGACGTCAGAAAGTATTATGAAGAACAGGTTCCAATGAAACGGGGCTGCAGGCTGGATGATGTGATGAAGGCACTTCTCTATATCATTGACCAGGAGTACGAGACAGGACAGGCGCTGCCGGTAACCGGGGGACAGGTGATGTTGGGATAGACCAAGGAGAGGGCGAGAGGGCGAGAGGGCGAGAAACGGTGAGACTCCGTGAAAAACTCTGTGTTACTCTGTGATAAAAAAGAAGAAAATGAAGACTAAAGCAGTCAGAATATACGGGAAGAAAGATCTGAGGCTTGAGGAATTTGATCTTCCTCCGATGAAGGATGATGAGATCCTCGCACAGGTCATTTCCGACAGTATTTGCATGTCATCACATAAAGCTGCCCTTCAGGGTGCTGATCATAAGCGCATACCGGATGATATACATATCAATCCCACAATACTTGGTCATGAATTTGCCGGAGTGATACTCAAAGCAGGCAGCAAATGGAGTCACAAGTTTCGTGAAGGACGAAAATTCTCGATACAGCCGGCGATGGCCCATACCGGTACCCTTGATGCACCGGGTTATTCATTCCGCTTCATAGGAGGAGATGCCACCCATATAATCATCCCAAACATTGTAATGGAAGCCGACTGCCTTCTGTCATACGAGGGTGAGGGATGGTTCCCGGCATCGCTTTCCGAACCAGTGTCATGCATCGTCGGTGCATTTCACGCCAGTTATCATGTTCCTCCGGGAACATATAACCACGAAATGGGAATCAGGGAAGGAGGCATGATGGCAATACTTGCAGGTGTAGGACCAATGGGACTCGGCGCTATTGATTATGCTCTTCACCAGGACCGCAGGCCTTCAATGATCGCTGTCACGGATATTGATGATAACAGGCTTTCAAGGGCAGCGTGCCTTTTTCCTCCAGAACATGCTGAAAAAGAAGGTATTAAGCTGACCTATATGAATACCGCCAAAACGACTGATCCCGTAAGGCATCTTCGCGATCTTACAGCTGGAAGAGGATTTGATGATGTATTCGTATTTGCACCGGTAAAGCAGGTTATTGAGCTGGGAGATGCAATACTTGGCTTTGACGGATGCCTTAATTTCTTTGCCGGACCGACAGACCCGGATTTTAAAGCAAAGTTTAATTTCTATAATGTGCATTATGCTTTTACACATATTGTCGGAACTTCAGGCGGAAATACCGATGATATGCGTGAATCGCTTAAGCTTATAGGAGAAGGAAGGATAAATCCTGCAGTAATGATAACTCATGTCGGGGGACTTGATGCAGTAGTGGAAACCACATTGAACCTGCCTCAGATACCCGGAGGGAAAAAGCTTATTTACACAAATATTTCAATGCCGCTGGTATCGCTTTACAAGCTCAGGGAGATGGGAGTCCATAATAGATTATACGCAGAATTGCACGAGATTGTTTCAAAAAACGACTACATATGGTCGGTTGAAGCAGAGAAATATCTGCTGGCTAATGCAAAATCAATATAAAAT
>CAZGGZ010000117.1:0-5131 GCA_964525415.1 uncultured Rikenellaceae bacterium
GTCTGGCAGTATGGGCAGGCTTATGGTATATTTGTTATTGGCTCTATAAAAACAAGATATTTATAAAGATTTAAAATCCCTATCGTCTCCGGTAGCTCTCTCTTTTTTTGAATCCCAGTTGACAGGATCTATCCCCACCTTTAGTGCTGAATCCCAACGCCTTCCGTTAACAGTTAGCCTCATAAGCAGAGGTGCTTTTCCATCTTTATTCAGTCTGTATTTTCTTATAAATACCCTAATTGTACACCTGTTTGTTTCCATAATTCACAGAGTTGGTTAGAAAATTAAATCAATAAATCAAGTATATCACTACACAAAACGCTGCATAACAATGCCTTATAAAAAAAGGTGAACATTTTTGAAAAAAAATTGTCCCCTTTTGGTTCACCCGGGAATCGGTGTTTTTTGCTTTTTCTTGCTTAGGGGTAAAAATGAAAAACCCCCGAAAAATGTAGACTTTTCAGAGGTTTGCATGAATTTGTAACTTCACTTTGCGGAGAGAGGGGGATTCGAACCCCCGGTCCCGCTTCTCGCGGGACACACGCTTTCCAGGCGTGCCAGTTAAACCACTCCTGCATCTCTCCGGTAAGGCGGCACAAATTACAAAATTATTTTGATAATAATCCGGTTACGAAATCTCCCCGGCCATAGAAGTTCCCAGACACTTTATTACTTCTTCTCCTGATGAACAGTTCCCCAGAAGAAACATAAGCTTTGTCACTGAAGCCTCCGAGGTGATATCCTTTCCGCCAACAACACCGGCAGCAAGCATCTCGCGGCTTGTCTCATACAATCCCATCTCAACACTGCCTCCATGACATTGCGTAACATTGAAAATGATCCCGCCCCTGGCCATGAAATTCTTGAGATCATCAAGAAACCACCCGTAAGTGGGTGCATTGCCCGAACCGAATGTTTCAATAATAAGCGCTTTTAATCCAATTGTATTGATGACAGCCTCGACAAAATTCCTGTTTATCCCGGGGAAAAGCTTCAGTATGGCAACATTATTGTCAAATGTCCTGTGGACTTTCAACCTGCTGTTTTTTTCAGGATACCTGATATCATCGTAATTGTATTTCAGATGAAGCCCTGCTTCAGCAAGAGGAGGGTAGTTGGGGGAATTAAAAGCATCAAAATGCTCTGCGCTATATTTTGTCGTACGGTTTCCACGGGTAAGCTCATTGTCGAAATAAATACAAACCTCCGGTACAAGAGGCAATCCTTTATCCTGGGCAGCTGCAATCTCGATCGATGTGATCAGGTTTTCCCTGCCATCTGTCCGCGGAAGACCTATAGGGAGCTGTGATCCGGTAAAAATCACCGGTTTTGAGAGATTCTCCAGCATATAGCTTAACGCTGAAGCCGAATAAGCCATTGTATCTGTTCCGTGCAAAACAACAAATCCGTCAAACATGTCATAATTGGTCTCAATGGTTTCAGCCATTTTTACCCACATGCCGGGATCAATATTTGATGAATCCCTGACCGGGTCAAATGAAACTGACTGAAGATCCACACCAAAGCTGTTCAGAACAGGAACATGATCGGTAATATGCTTGAAGTCGATCGGTACCAGGGAACCAGTCTTCTGATCATGAACCATTCCGATCGTTCCGCCGGTATATATTATAAGTATTGAAATCTCTTTTTTATTAGTCATAGCCATCTCAGATATTAAAAAGTCTGCATGAGTTTTCGTAAGTTACCGCTGCAGTTTCTTCTTCTGTCTTCCCAAGAATCTCAGCCAGCTTCTTATTTATGATGCAAATATATGAACTCTCATTTCTTTTCCCCCTGTGAGGCTCCGGTGTAAGGTAAGGAGAATCGGTTTCCAGGATTAAATGCTCTATACCAATTTCTTTCACAATCGATTCCAGTCCTGAATTCTTATAGGTAAGAGGCCCGCCTATACCAAGCCGGAATCCCATACTGACAGCTTTTTCAGCATCCTGCAGGTTGCCCGAAAAAGCATGAAACACTCCTGTCAGTTTTTCTCCCCTGAAATCATCAAGTACGTAAATAATTTCCTTAAAGGATTTTCTGGAATGAATAACCACTGGCAGACCGGTTTTAATCGCAAATGCAACCTGCCTTCGGAATGCTTCAGTCTGCTCTTTAAGATAGGTAAGATCCCAGTACATATCGACTCCGATCTCACCTATGGCAACGAATTTATGCCCTGCGAACAATCCTTCAAGTTTTTCAAGCTGGTCCGGGTAATCCTTCCTGACTGAAGTGGGATGAAGTCCGATCATCGGGAAACAGATGCCTTTATATTTTTCTGCTGCCGGCAGCATAGCGTCAACTGAATGAAGATCTATGTTTGGCATCAGCAGTTTAACAACATCTGAAGCAACCGCTCTGCCGATCATCTCATCCCTGTCGGAATCAAACTCCGGGAGATAGAGGTGCGTATGTGTATCAGCCAGCTGCATTACACAACTCCCTGGGCCATCATGGCATTGGCAACCTTAACGAAGCCTCCTATATTGGCACCGTCAACATAATTTACAAAACCGTCTTCCCTGGTGCCATACTTCACGCAGGTGTCGTGTATGCTTTTCATAATCATATGAAGTCTTGTGTCAACCTCCTCGCGTGTCCACGGGAGTCTCATGGAGTTCTGGGTCATCTCGAGACCTGAGGTAGCAACACCTCCTGCATTTGCAGCTTTTCCGGGTCCGTAAAGGATCTTTGCATTCAGGAAAACCTCAACAGCTTCAGGAGTTGATGGCATATTGGCTCCTTCCGAAACACAGATGCATCCATTCTTTATAAGTGTTTTAGCCTCTTCGTCGCTGATCTCATTCTGAGTGGCATTTGGCATGGCAATGTCACATTTAATGATCCAGGGTCTTTTGTCTTCGAAATATTCCACGCTGTATTTATCGGCGTACTCCCTGATCCTTCCGCGCCTGACATTCTTCAGCTCCATTATAAATCTGAGCTTATCGGCGTCAATGCCTTTAGGGTCATAAATGAATCCGTTGGAGTCGGATAAAGTAACTACTTTCCCTCCAAGCTGAGTAACCTTCTCAGTTGCATACTGGGCGACGTTGCCCGATCCAGATATACAGACTGTTTTTCCGTCTATGCTTTCACTCCGTGTTGCAAGCATTTCCTGTGCAAAATATGTAGCGCCGTAGCCTGTTGCCTCTGGACGGATAAGCGAACCGCCCCATTCTATTCCCTTCCCTGTAAGTACTCCGGTAAACTCGTTCTTCAGCCTTTTATACTGACCGAAAAGATAACCGATCTCCCTGCCTCCGACTCCTATGTCGCCTGCCGGAACATCTGTATCAGCACCGATATGCCTGAAGAGCTCTGCCATAAAGCTCTGACAGAATCTCATCACCTCGTTATCGGATTTGCCCTTCGGATCAAAATCCGATCCTCCCTTTCCTCCTCCCATCGGCAGGGTGGTCAGGCTGTTCTTGAATACCTGCTCAAAAGCCAGGAATTTAAGGATGCCAAGATTGACTGTTGGATGAAACCTGAGACCGCCTTTGTAAGGTCCTATTGCGCTGTTCATTTCAATCCTGTAGCCGCGGTTGAGCTGCACTTCACCTTTGTCGTCAAGCCAGGGGACTCTGAAGATGATTGTTCTTTCGGGTTCTGCAATCCTTTCAAGGATTCTTGCATATTTATATTTGGGATTCTCCTCAATATAGGGTATAAGAGATTCCGCAACCTCACAGACAGCCTGGTGAAATTCGTTTTCGCCCGGATTTCTGGCTTTGATTGAGGCCATAAACTGTTGTACTCTTGGATCCATATAATTTCAAGTTAATTGGTTACCGGAAACCAAAAGTATGAAATCAAAGAATACCTGATTCATTGACGTTAATAAATAATTTCATTTGTGTTAATAGATAATCATCCGGTTCAGGAGATTCGGTATAGATTTCCAGGATAGCATTTTATGAGTCCTTTGAATTCCATCTGCAGGAGAAGGGAAGAAAGTTTGAAAACCGGCATATCAAGCGATCTGCAGATTGAATCGATTGTCAGTTCACTTTCTCCGGACAGCAGTTCATAAACGGATTTCTCAGTTTCGCTCAATTCCGAGAATAAAGTCCTCTGAACCGGAGGCCTGGATTTTTCTGGTCTCCAGTCAAGGAAATATTCAATATCATCTGAATTCTCGATTAGCGCAGCTTTATTGTTCTTTATCAGGCTGTTGCAACCTGCAGAATACTGATCCTCCGGCCTGCCCGGAACTGCAAATACATCGCGGTTGTACGAGCTGGCGATATCTGCAGTTATGAGTGCACCGCCTTTTATTCCTGACTGTACAACAAGTGTGGCATCAGACAATCCTGCTATCACCCTGTTTCTTTTTATAAAGTTATTCCGTTCCGGTAAAGCATCAGAAAGGAAATCTGTGACAAGAGCGCCGTTTTTAACCATTGCTTCGGCGGCTGACCTGTGGATTGAAGGATAGATTGTTTTAAATCCGTGTGCCAGAACTCCGACAGTCTGAAGATTGTTTGAAAGAGCGGCCTTATGCGAGGTTATATCTATTCCGTATGCCAGACCGCTGACGATCACAAGATCAGGATGCCCGGCCGCCAGACCTGAGATTATCTTTTCACAGATCTCTTTTCCTGCAGTAGTGGCACTTCGTGTCCCGACGACACTCAGGATTTTGGATGCATTGAGGTCACAGGTTCCTTTATAGAAAAAAACCACGGGGGAATCATCGCACTGACGAAGCCTGAAAGGATAATCGGCATCAAGATAGAAGAATGTCCTGATATTATGCTTCGTAACATATTCTGCTTCTTTATCTGCGGTTTCGAGATAAGAACGGTCAGAAATATATTTTGCGAGTCCTGATCCTATGCCAGGTATCCTTGTAAGGTTCCTGTATGATTCATGAAATATGCTTTCCACATTTCCGAAATGGGCTACAAGCTTACGGGCGTTTATATCACCGATACCGGGTATAAGCCCCAAAGCAATTTTATGCTTAAGCGAAATTTCTTCGGGCATAGCACAAGGAATGAGACATGTAAATATACAAAATTTTTACGACATGTACCCACCCCCCATCCCCCTCCCTGCTTCGCAACTACCCTTTATACACATATATGTTAATACTTTGCTATTAAGAAGGGGATTCCTC
>CAZGGZ010000118.1:0-5066 GCA_964525415.1 uncultured Rikenellaceae bacterium
CTTCTTTCCAGCTCACCGGTAAAGCCGGCAAAAGAGATATTTCACCGGCATGACTCTGTAAAAGACATTCAGCAACACCGGCGGTGAATCCGAAATTAGCATCTGACTGGTTACTGGCCGGGTTATGGAGGTTATTACCTATACCACTCCTTGGAATTTGACTGCCCCCTGTACCGCCTCTCATCGGTGCAACGCGGAAGAATTGATTAATAGCAGAATCAACCCTTACCCCATTCTCAAGCCTTGCCCAGTCGCAAATATCCCAGGCGCTTGTCCAGCTAAGCCTTGAAATGCGTTGTTCCAACCATTTCTTTATTGCACCGGCAATTTCAGGATTTCCCCTCAACGTAATTGAGTTACCTGGGAAGAATCCGAAGTTAGCAGACATGTTATGACCTTCATTGCCTCTTATCCAGTCTTCTGTCCAAACCTGAAGAAGGCCATCTTTGCCGATCATGTAAGGGGGTATCTTTTCAAGAGCATCTGCGAGTTTTAAACTGAATTCATGATCTACGTTCAATATTTTTGCAGCCTCAATGCAGTGTGGAAACAGGTCTTTTATCAATCCAGTATTCATGGTTGTGCCCGGAGCAAGGAATGCTTCATCCGCACCCTCTTTTACATAAAATCCCTGTTCCGGTGACATTGAGAAGGGTATTACCAGGTAGTTATTTTTGGGTTCAGTGGTCATAATATCCATCAGAAATTGTGCTGCTCCCCTCATAACGGGATAATATTCCCTCAGGAAATCGACGTCACCGGTATAAAGGTAATGTTCCCAGATATGCTGACACAACCATACTCCCCCAACAGGCCACATACCATACCGGGCGGCATCCACAGGTGCAGTGCCTCGCCACAGGTCTGTATTATGGTGAGCTACCCAGCCACCAGCATTATAATATATTTTTGCTGTTTTAGCCCCGTTTTCAGAAAGATCCTTAATCATGTGAAATAGGGGAATATGCGTTTCCGAGAGGTTTGTTATTTCTGCCGGCCAGTAGTTCATCTCAGTATTGATATTAATGGTGTATTTGCTTCCCCAGTTAGGCAGCAGATCCTGGTTCCATCGCGCCTGTAAATTGGCCGGTTCGCTACCGGCCCTGCTGCTTGAAACCAGGATATATCGTCCGAACTGGAATATCTTAGAGAGGAGGTCCTGATCAGGGATCCCTTTCTTAAGATCAGTGATTCGCTCATCTGTAGGTTTTTTGTTCATCAATGGATCACCTATTTGAAGATGAACCCTGGTCATTAACTCTTTAAAATCTTTCAGGTGAATGTTTTTCAGTGTTTCATAATCTTTATCTGATGCGGATGCAAGTATTTTTTCACAAGAGGCAGCAGGATCTCCGCTAATATCTTTATAGTTTAAAAAACTTGTACCGATAGTAAGTATAAAAGTCACTGAATTTGAATTTGTAATTATAAGGCTTGAGTCGGTCGTCACAAGTTCTCCTTTGTCAGGCTTTGCTACAAGAGCAGTCTGGAATTTCATTCCTGGTCCCTCAACCTTAGCAATAAGCCAACTGTCTTTTACTGGCAGATATTTCCATGTTCCATTCATCATTAGCTTATCATCCTTTGCTAATGTTTCCTCCAGAAAGGGACTTTTAAGTTTTGCTTCTACAGAGACTTTGCCTGGTTTGTCAGCTGAGATCTTCATCACCATGACATGATCGGGATATGACATAAATATCTCCCTGGTCATCGTCACATCACCATCAGTGTAACTTAACTTCACAATGCCGGTTTCCATATCCAGCTCACGATAGTAATCTTTTATGGAATCTCCGGTTACCTTGAAGTCGAGAAGCAGGTCGCCTATTGGCTGGTAGGCCTGTTGAGCTGCCGGCTTTCCATAGAAGTGTTCATCAGCCAGTTTCTCCGCCTCCTTGAATTTACCTGCAAAAACGAGATCCTTAATCTGCCCGAAATACTTGTTTGCATCAGGGTCGTTGTAATCATGTGGTCTTCCTGACCAAAATGCAGATTCATTAAGGGCAATCCTTTCATTCAATACTTTACCGAAGACATTGGCTCCCATGTAACCGTTACCAATAAAGAGTCCATCAAGCCAGACTTTATCAGCAGGTTTATCATACCAGAGAACCATCTCTTTCGATTCCAATTGTTTGTTTGCAGTAATCGAACATGAGGATAACATTATAAGGCATGCGAGAAGAGAAAAAAGCAGGATCTTCATTATTTTACTTAATAAGGTCAATTCATATAATCATGGGAAGCATTGTACTCTATCTGGTAAACTGTATCCAGTCAACTTCAACGTTGCTATTATCTTTGAGCACCATTACAAGATTGTGTATCCCTTTCTGATATTTTAACAATCTGGTATTCACAATATTCAAGGCGGTACTTTTTGGGACTTTTACCTCAGCAAGAAGAAGACCGTCGGATTTGTCGAGCCGGATCTGAAGAGTACCCCCCGTTTGTGACGAAGCATTTACCTGGACTGACTTAAGTTTCTTGCTTCCGAAATCAACAGCATTGTAGGTTATCCAGCTGTTCGGATTGTTTAAAATTGCCTTCCAGCCTTTAAATGTATTGGTTGTATCCATGAATGCAATCGAGACTCCTTCAGGGCTTGTATGACTGTAACGATCTATTTCTATTTTACTAAGGGCGCTGGTTATCCCGACACCGCGATTGGTAGGGATTACCTTCTTTATGGTTCCATCAGGATTAAAGAAAAGACTGTCTATCTGGGCAGACCTGTTCTTGTCAAACTTCGGAGAATAAGCACTCTGATGATAGAAGAGATACCACTGGCCGTTGTACTGTACCAGTGAATGATGATTTGTCCAGGTGCCCATAGGGGTCTCATCCATAATAACTCCTGTTACTTTAAAGGGTCCTAAGGGATTATCACCCATCGCATACTCCAGCCTTTCAATTTTATTTTCAACATGAGGATAGGTCAAATAGTATTTGCCATTCCTTTCGAAGAAGAAGGGTCCTTCCACCAATCCCTTTGTCGGCAGATCACCAAGGACAACAGGTTCGGAAGCGAGCTCTGTCATATTGTCCTTCAGCTTAGCGGCAAATATTCTGTTAAGTGAGTAATAAATATATGCCTGTCCATCCTTGTCGATGAATACACAGGGATCAATACCCCGGACATTTGCGATCGGTTCCTTCTCCGGAACATATGGCCCCTCGGGTTTATCTGCAATGGCAACACCTATTCCGAATCCCCTTCCGGTTTTGACATTTGCAGGGAAGTAGAAATAGTACTTCCCGTTTCTTTCAATGCAGTCTGGTGCCCACATGCTGAATGAGGTCGGATTAACCCACTCGACTTTCTCCTGGCTTACAATAACGCCATGGTCGGTCCATTCGGTCAGGTTTGACGAAGAAAAAACATGGTAATCTTCCATGCAGAACCAGTCCTTACGCGGGAAGCTTTCCGGAGCGGGTATATCGTGTGACGGGAACAGATACATCTTACCGTTGAAAACCCGGCCCGTCGGATCGGCGGTGAACTGATCACGGATAATCGGATTTTGTGAATAGACAAAGGTGCTTGTTAATAACAATCCTGCCAGCAGCAATGACTTAAAATATTTCATCGTTCTGAATTTTATTGTTAATTATTTAACACTACTTAGATTTACCTGCAATCTCACTTGCAGCCTTTGCAAGAAAGAGATAGTCGGCACTGCCTCCTATTGTAACTTCATTTTCACCCCAGAGGAAAGGCCAGTCATCTTTGTTTTCAAGGAAATCAGGTTTCAGCAGAATCAATCCGGGAACAATACCTCCTGCAATAGTCGTGAAATCAGCCCTGTTGGTTCCATAGGCAACTTTCTTGGAACGTGTTCCTACAGCATTTACAAATGATGTGTTTGAATATGGATGACAGCCAAAAATGTAATTCAATCCCTTAAAGACATATTCCTGATTCATTATATCAGGGAATGCCTTATAAGCGTAATAGTTAGTAATTGCCCAGGAGACAACATTTCCGCTTCCGCCCCAGGTTCCGAGTGATATCGGCACACCGTAAGGATTCTGTTTTTCGATTTCGGCAAGAGATTCTTTATATTTAACAACATAGTCTTTCAGTCTGGCTTTAAAAGCATCATCCATATATGGCAAAGCTTTAAGCGCGGAGAGAAGGCCTCTCCCTGCAAAAGCTCTCTGAGGGCCGCCTGCCGGACCACTTTGTGGCTCAAGCGAGGTCCATATCTGTTCCAGGAATCTGTCGGCATATTTCTGCTCCTTCGTGGTAATATATAACTGAAGCACAGCGTCCATATCGGAACCCCTGCGCATCATCATCTGGTTGTTGCCGGTGTTTTGGGCTGATGTATTAGCTTCTTCCACAAGTCGTTTTGCACTGGCCAGGCTCCTGTCGGCAAGATCGTTGTTGTAGCCTCTGAGCACACGGCTTGCAGCTGCAAGGGTTGCTGCTGTTGAATAATCCAGGAATGGCTGACGCGTGGTGAATGCCCAGCGGTCATCCGGAGTACCGCTTGACTTGCCATCAGTTTCGTAAGGCTTGAGGGCCGGATTATAAGGAAGATTGTCGGTCTCTGTCATTGCATCTCCCAGGTGATGATACTGATGAAGGTTGGGAACTATGATTCCCTGTACCGGGTGACCAATATTTTCACACTGAGCAACAAGGTTCAGCGTACCGTGCTCAATCTGCTGAAGGATATCTGGCTTTCCGTCAGGACGATGGATATCAACATAACGTGTTTCCTGGTCAATATATGTTTCATCCCTGTCAATCCTGAGAACTTCCCAGGCTTCGACAAATCTTGAAACGACGCTGTTATGAGAACCAGTCTGAATGTCGAAATCGCCGGCATCGAACCATCCGCCGACAGCCATATTTGGAATGCGCTCAAGCGGTTTATATTTTGTATCTGTGGTTTTACCCATCCTGTAACCGTCAAAATGCTGGTGATTAAGAGGAGCCTGAAGGCAGTCATCAAGGTAAGGTACTCCATGCCAGACACGGTAGGCTTCATTCACTTCCATGTGATCCATTTGTACAGGGAACCACACATCAAGTGTCGGATGCCAGACACCATCAT
>CAZGGZ010000119.1:0-5061 GCA_964525415.1 uncultured Rikenellaceae bacterium
TGCCCTGAGCCAGATCCCAGGTGAGGATAATCTGACTGACCATCAGAAGATTGCCCGTGACATTTTCCGTGAACTGATCGGGATCAACACAACAGTGAACAACGGAAGCACCAAAGCTGCAGAGGCTATGGCAGAACGACTTAAAAATGGAGGTTTCCGGGAGAGTGATGTAAATATCGCGGGACCATCACCTGACAATATGAACCTGGTTGTCCGCCTGAAAGGAAAAGGCACCCTGCCTCCTATCCTCTTCATAGGTCATCTTGATGTTGTTGAAGCGCTTCCCCAAGATTGGTCGTTCGATCCTTTTGAATTCAGGGAGATTGACGGTTATTACTATGGACGCGGCACCACTGATATGAAAAATGAAGATGCTGATCTTGTTGCCAATCTGATAAGGCTTAACCAGGAAAAGTTCCTGCCTGACCGTGACATAATTGTTGCTCTGACCGATGATGAAGAAGGCGGTCCTGCAAACGGGATCCAATGGCTTATTGCAAACCGCCGTGATCTGATAGATGCTGAATACTGCATCAATCCTGACGGCGGAGGCGGAAGCATTAAGAACGGGAAGGCGATTTTAATGTCAATTCAGACAAGCGAAAAAGTCTATACTGATTTTACCCTGGAAGTTCATAATAAAGGAGGCCACAGTTCTTTACCTGAAAAGGATAACGCCATTTATCATCTTGCAGGTGCACTGATGAACATTTCAAAATATGAATTTCCCCTCAGCCTGAATGAAACCTCGCGAATGTTCTTTGAACGCAGTGCTCAGCAGGAAACAGGTCAGACCAGGGCTGATATGCTGGCTGTGTCTAAAATACCTCCTGACACTTCAGCGGCAAACAGGCTTGCCAGAGCTTCTGCACATTACAATTCGCTTATGCGCACAACCTGTGTTGCGACTATCGTAAATGCCGGTCATGCCAATAATGCCCTGCCGCAGGGTGCAAAGGCTAATGTTAATTGCAGGTTACTGCCTGATGACAATCAAATAAATGTATTAAATACACTTATAAATATTGTTCATGATCCCCAGGTTCAGATAGCATGCTCTTATGCTGCAGATCCCGGCCCTCTTTCACCAATGAGAAAAGATGTTCTTGATGCAGTCGACAAAATCACAGCTTCAATGTGGCCGGGTGTAATAGTCACTCCAACAATGGCTACAGGCGCTACCGACGGTAAAAGATTACGGGCGGCAGGCATCCCGGTTTATGGCGTATCAGGAATGTTCGGAAACGTTGATGATGTCCGCGCACACGGGAAAGATGAACGTATAGGGGTTAAAGAATTCTATAATGGTGTTGAGTTCATGTACAGATTAATGAAAGAGCTCTCTTCTGTTCAGCGAGGCAAATAAATAATTGACGATTAAACCTTTATGATCTTGTATGTGATTGCGCCCCTGGCTATCACAACTTTAGCGAAGTAAATCCCGGTATCCAGCTTTCTCATATCGACCTTAAACTCCTGAGAGTCAATATGATCTTCTGAGATGACTACCCTTCCTGTTAAATCGTGAAGGGTGACAGATTCTATTTCACAGCCGGCATGAATTTCCAGAAAATCAACAATGGGATTAGGATAGATAGAAATACTGCTCTCTGATGGAACATCATCCCCTGAAATCAGCATCTCATTTGAAGCTGTCCAATTCTGAGCAAGACTGTTGTCAGCCAGCGGATCGGTCAGCTTCAGATGATAACCATTACCGTCTGCATTTGGCCAGGGAGCTGAATCATGATAGGTTACACTGTCAATCACATTTCCATAGGCATCAGCGAGAACTATTCTTTCCCTTTTGTTTGATAAGTTTCTTGTATATTGTCCGAAAGGCGGAGTTTTGTACAGGCTGAAAAAACCGGAATAGCTGCCTGCAAGAAACAGTGAAGTCTCAGGATCAAGCGACGCACCGGATGGAAACTGATACACAAGTCCCGGACAGCTGAAATATACTCCTGTCAGGTCAGCACTCTGACTGCCCGTGTTCGTTATCTCAATAAATTCCCTCTCATCATTATCAGGATAATTAATTGTTGTATCAGGATGATACATTATCCTTGTAATAACAAGAGGAGGAACAGCAACATTACTGCATCCCAGGGGGGATGGAAGATTTGAAGTTATCCATGGGATCCTCAGTTCAAGCCATGTTTTTATCTGTGCGATCCTCTTCTGATGGTCTTTCACATTGTTCCATCTTGTATTTTCCCTGACAACAGCTTCGCTTATCAGGACAACAGTTGAATCAATAAAGCTTTTAAGGCTGTTGATGTTCAGCGGCTTGCCGGGCTGGATAAGCTCGTTCCATCTTTTTGAAAGATAGCATTTGAATGTATTTTCATTATAAAGATCCCTCCAGAATCTTGGTCCTTCATTATCTCCGTTTGAGAATTGCCATACATTTGTGAAGCTTCTATGGAAATTCCAGAGAAAAAGGTCATTTCCAAATGTGAGATCTGAATCCCATACCGGTCCTGCTCTGAGCTTCCCGTTCCTGTCCTTATGGTAATAGGTGCTGAACTGGTAAGAGTCAGCATTTGACGACAGCTCGCTAATGATCATATAGTCAATAAAAGACGGCAGATCCATTACTGACGGATAGCCGGTGGTTTTGGAAGCATCTCCTGATTGTGCAGCTGAAGCCATCAAATTGAACTGGTGTTTGATGTATGCGGTTTGAAGTTCAGTAACAATGTCAGGATCCGGAAACTCATGGATAAAATTAACATATCCGCCATTCCATGCAATCATATTCCAGGCTACCGGATCTCCGCCTGTTGTTTTATCTGCCTTGATAATATATCCGCCGGTAACTTCAGGCAGGTAATTATCATTGAAAGTGATCTTATGGACATCAACCCGGTTATTATCAGGTTTGATCTTTTCTTCAAGCATGTAAAGGCCTCTGTATCCTCCATTTAACACTACTTCGCAATAGGCTGTCCGGGAAGCGTATTCTCCTATCCGTCTTGAGAGATTGAAGCACATATAGTCGCGTATCAGTGCCGAATCGAAGAGCATGCTGTTAAGTATCCAGTCGTTTTCAGCAGGCATGCCCAGAAGGCTTACATTGTTGTTTATGACACCATCAGCCTGCTTTGTGGAGAATCCATATTGCTTTTTATTAGAATATTGTGAAGATGAACCTCTGATCTCAATGTCTATCCTGCCATTATAATTCAGGTATGCGGAGTTATTCTGATCGGTCATGAAATTTCTTTGACCTTCTCCCCTGCTGATTATTTTCATTGTTGCCAGCACTCTCGGGTTATCAGGTACCGGAACATTATTGTCGGTATTGATGATGACAATTGGCAGGTTGCTGCTGGTGAAGCTCTGAGCTTCAGCCATGTCACTCAGAAGCAGTGACAGTACTGCGATGAAACAAGCTGGTTTTATTTTATCAGTATATAATAACATATTCCAAAAATAGCATTTTTTTCAGCAAATGATTTTTTATCTTACCACTCAAAATTAAAGTTATTATGCCGCGTCGTAACGATATAAATAAAGTGCTGATAATAGGCTCAGGTCCCATAATCATCGGACAAGCATGTGAATTTGATTATTCGGGAACACAGGCATGCAAAGCCCTCAGATCACTCGGATATAAGATTGTTCTGGTCAATTCAAATCCGGCAACGATAATGACCGACCCCGGGATGGCAGATGTCACTTATATTGAGCCCCTAAACGAATATGCCCTCACTGAAATAATCAAAAAGGAACGTCCCGATGCCCTGCTCCCCAACCTTGGAGGCCAGACAGGTCTGAACCTCTCCTCCATCCTGGCAAAGAAAGGAGTACTGGAAAAATATAATGTGAAGGTAATAGGTGTCAATATCGATGCAATTGAAAGAGGTGAAGACAGGATCGCTTTCAAGGAGACCATGACGCGGCTCGGTATTGAGATGCCGGAAAGCAAAGCAGTCAATAATGTTGAGGATGCAGAAAAAGTTGCTGCCGAACTCGGATATCCGGTTGTGATACGTCCTGCCTACACAATGGGAGGCACAGGCGGCGGACTTGTCTATAATCTTGAAGAGCTCAGGACGATAGCCAGCAGGGGACTGGCTGCAAGTATTGTTCATCAGGTCCTTATCGAGGAGTCGGTCCTTGGCTGGGAGGAACTTGAGCTTGAAGTGGTAAGGGATTCTAAAAACCAGATGATAACTGTCTGCTTTATCGAGAATGTCGATGCAATGGGTATCCATACAGGTGACTCCTATTGCACTGCACCGATGCTTACGATATCCCCTGAACTTCAGAAGCGCCTGCAGAAATACTCCTATGATATTGTCGAGGCGATTGAAGTTATAGGTGGTACAAATGTTCAGTTTGCCCATGATCCTGAAACAGACAGGGTGGTGGTGATCGAAATTAATCCACGCACATCCAGATCATCAGCTCTTGCCTCAAAGGCTACAGGTTTTCCAATAGCATACGTTTCGTCGCTTCTTGCCGGAGGGCTTACACTTGATGAAATACCCTACTGGCGTGATGGCACACTCGATAAATACACTCCTTCCGGTGATTATGTAGTTGTGAAATTCGCCCGCTGGGCTTTTGAGAAATTTGAAGGCCTTGAAGACAAGCTGGGAACCCAGATGCTGGCCGTAGGTGAAGTGATGAGCATCGGTAAAAACTATAAGGAAGCTTTTCAGAAAGCAATCCGTTCACTTGAAATCGGACGTTACGGACTTGGTTTTGCTAAGGATTTCAATAAGAAACCTCTCGATGAGCTTATGAACCTGCTGAAGCACCCTTCCAGCGAACGGCAGTTCCTCATGTACGAAGCGCTGCGGAAAGGTGCTGATATTGAGGAGCTTTACAGGAAAACACATATCAAATCATGGTTCATCCGGGAGATGAAGGAACTGGTTGAGGAGGAGGAAAAAATTCTTGCATTCAAAGGTAAAATGCCGCCTGATGATATTCTTATACAGGCAAAGAAGGATGGATTTGCCGATAAGTACCTTTCAAAACTGCTGGGAGTCCCTGAAAAGGATATCAGGCAGAAAAGGATATCCCTGGGACTCAAGGAAGCCTGGG
>CAZGGZ010000120.1:0-4956 GCA_964525415.1 uncultured Rikenellaceae bacterium
TCTGCTGGTTTTGGGATTACAGATATATAATAAGGCGTAAGGCGTAGGGCGTAGGGCATCAGGCAAAACCAGGAAATATTTTGGACTGATCCCTGACGCCCGACGCCTGATGCCCGACGCCTTGTAATTACTTCTGATTCCGTTATGAGATTCAAGTGAGCTTCTCGCTATATATATCCCATTCATACCCTCTGTCCTTAGGGATTATTTTAATGCTGGTATCTCCTCTTACCACGGTAGAGCGCGAAGGTATTTCCCCCGAAATCACGCAACCTGCACCGATTGTTACTTCATCGCCGATCTTAGTGCCGGGTAAAATAACACAGTTTGCCCCAATCCAGACATTATTTCCAATTTCCACACCTTTTACAGGTCCGGTCTTCCTGTGGTTGTATTTGTCATGATTTGTTGTAACAATGACAGAATTGGCTGCAATACCCACATTATCCCCAAGTTTAAGTCCGCCCGATGCGTTTATATAGACTCCCAGGTTGTCTCCCGGATCGCACATTATGCCTTTTTCAATGAATCTCCATCCCCTGATCTTGCTCCTGAAATCAACAGGCCATGGCACCATACGGTTAAAGCCGATGATCTTTTGCATAAAGAGATATTGCCATAAAACACGGTAATGTTTCATATAGCCTGTCCTGGGCCTCTTATATTGCGGATAAAAGAGTTTTACGAGCCACCTGAAGAGTGTCTGATCAAGAAAAAAACTGAAACGTTTAAACAGGTTCATAGCTTCAATCAGTATTCAATCTCAAAATCCTTAAACATAATGAATTGATCCTGTCCCGGTGAATAAGAATCATCATCTCCTCCCATAAAACATGAAAAGAAAAGCTGGTCAATTTTCAGATCAGCAGTTTTACGGAAACAAACCGGATCCAGTTCATCTGCTTCAATACCATTGACTTTTACCTTAACTATGCCATTATCTTTTTCAGGATCATTCATTGCAAGACTCATGGTTATGGTATTCCACGATCCGGTATTCAGGAGAACATGTTCCCCGTTATATCTCAGAAAAAGCTTATCGCCGAACTGCCCTTTCATCCTGGCATGGTACAGGTATGCGCAAATGGTGCCTCTTTCCTTGAACATGAACCTGACACTCCACCCGTCGTACCCCGTGGGGACTTCTCCCCCTGAATTCCCTGCGCCACCTCCCAGACCGGGTAATTTCCCTCCTTTGACGAATTCAAAACCTGCCTGGAATAGTACTTTGTACGACAATACAGCATTTTCGGCAGATCCTGAAAAAGGTATCTTGCAGTTGCTTCCAATAAAAGGACCGAACCTGCCTTTTAGAAGGTTCAGCTTTATAACATATTCGTTGTCAAATGATTCAATCCTTACATACCTGGACTGGGGCAGGATAAGCAGCTTTTTTCTTGTCCTTGGTCCCACAAGAAAAGAGGCGTTCTTTGTTCCGAAAATCCGGTTAAGGGATTTTTCAGTCAGATACCCGGGTTTGCAGGATGTAAAATCGCTCTTCAGCAGCATGATTATTCAGATCTCTTTCAGAAGATCAAATTCCTCCTCCAGCCCGTAATCAAGCAGCTGGTAATCTTTTCCTGCCGGATATGCTTTAACGTTCCGGAAATGCCACGGACCAACAAGTCCCGGTGCAGGATTATTGAAATGAGGACCGAGAAGATTCTTAAGACTGCCTGTAACTTTAACTTCAATCTTATTCTTTCCTGCTTTAATAAACTGTGTGACATCATTCTGATACGGAGGGAAAGCTACCAGGCCTGCTTGCTGACCATTGACTATCACTTCTGCTATTGTTCCTTTCCAGGCATTCAGACTAACCATATACTTCCCTTTCGGCTCTTCAATACTGAATTCCTTACTGTATGTGACTCCCCATGAATAGAACGGCATACCCTGATCCTTCCAGCTTCCCATTGTTAATTTATTAACAGCAGGCTCAATTATCCATCCCTTTTCTGCAGATTTTACCGAGAAATTACCGAGGATATAAACAGGTTCAATTTCAGCATGTATCTTCATCGGTGATACTTTCAGGGTAATGGTATTGTCACCTTTTTTCACAAGTTTTTCAATATTGAAAACACCGAGCTCCCTGTCGAGCCACCACTGGCCTTCTTCAGCTTTTACCTCTGTACCGTTAACCAGGACATTCCACAGGTAAGGTCTTTCAACAACTGCCTTCATTCCTTTAAAATCAACATTACCCTTGATAGTAAAGTGATAAGTGGCTGTAAACCCTGTATTTGCATCATATTTATCGCGGTCAACAGTACGCGTCCTGAACTGAACCGATGTATTCCACGGATTGCCGTTTTTGAATCCATGAGCTTTATAAACTTTGTCAGCAGCATTGAATGTGTGAAGGTCCTTCGTTATCTCATCACCTGTCTGCAGATCGCAAAACTCAATTGCAAGGACATTTTCTGCATCCCGGCTGACCATCATTTCTGAAGATGATAAAGCATTAAAGCCTGCAGGTTCTACAGGGATCTCATAGCTGCCCTGCTTTGCTGACGGTATATATAAAAGCAGGCTTCCTGCAGGAGGAAGATCAAAGGCAAGCTTAAGGTCTGCTCCTTCCTGAGAACATGGATAACCGTTAACATAGCCGCTGATGGTATTCAACTCTATTGCATCAGCTCCATTTATTTTGAGAGTTCCGTTAGTGTATTCGTACATGCTTGAATTAACAAGGAACACTACCTGCCCGTCTGAAAGAAGTCTCCTGTGATGGTAAAGGGCACCTCCTTTTACAGACTGAAATCCGAAAGCAGGATTAGTAAAATATTTTGATATTATTTCATCATTCAATGCGGATTCAAAATGTATCCTGTCTGCGTATGCTTTCAGGAACTGCGGCAGTCTTTCATTCTGAGCTCCATTGATCAGCGATGGGGAAGAGAAACAGACCAGTTTGCCTCCGCCTGCAACAAATTTCCTGATCAGACTGAAGGTCGCTTCATTAAGATTTTCCGTGAAAGGAGGGATCACAACGGTTGAATAACTTGCCTGTCCTACTAATAACCTGCCAGCTTTTACTGATCCAAGATCTTTTATAATATTCTCGGATCCCAGGTCATATTCAACCTGGTTCTTCTCAAGCTGTGTGATAAATGTCGTGAATGACTGTCCGATATCAACATAATTCCGTTGTTTTAATGATAGTATATAAGAATCGTACAACCATGCCGATGTTGTGGGTTCGAGAATCAGTATGTCATTTATCTGTCTTCCGGCTGATAGTGCCATTGAAAGTCTTGCATAATGATCATTGATATACTTATAATTATTCCACCACGGTTCGTGATAATCGAAAGTAGGAGGGTAGTCATATTTTCTTGCTCCTGCAAATGAGAAATATGTAAGATGCTGGTTCATCAGATTTACTCCGAGGGCATATTCCCAGTCGCCGTTCCGTTTCATGTCGGTGAATGTTAGCTCCCACCCGGAACCACCATATGTCTCGCTGAGCTTTCTCTGCCTGCCGGTCTGGTTTGCAGCGCTGGCAAGCTCTTTTACTGACCTGACATTCCCAAACTGCGCTCTCGGAGTTACATCTTCAAACTGGTTGAACAACATATCAATTGCGGGCAGCTGGTGCCAGGCGTACATTGCCATATTGTCGCCACCGGGACGCATATTAGGCCATTCATGCTCCCAGTAGTGACCGGTGAACTTCAGTCCTTTTTCCTCGCAGTAAGTATAATAGGGTTTAGCCCAACGGTCAATAAACAATTGCAGCAATGTCTGTGTGTAATTGTGTCTTACTTTTTTCCAGTCGCCCGCTTCTTCATAAAGGGAAGGAAGCTGAGTCCTGAGGTCATAGTCCCAGTCTTTCTGAAATACTTCGAACAGGTCAGGTGTCCAGCGGATCCCTCCTGATGAGTTGATCTGCGGTTCATCGGTAAAAACTCCCGGTACGGTCTGCCCGAAATCGGCACCTGTATATTTCTCGTATCCTGACATTGTCACCTCAATGAACTTTTCAGTTACACCGGGATATAAGAGATCCACATAAGTAAATCCTCCGTACCAGTCACTCTTGTTGTAATATGTTTTTGAGAAGAGCAGATACTTTCCTGTTTTACCTTTTTCGTCATCAAGTGATGAGGTTATGTCTATGTAGCTTCCGTTTTCTTCTTTCAGGCACAGATAGTACCTGTTGGCTGTATCCGGCAATGTCTCAAACTTTGTCATCTTCAATCCCTGTCCCTGGTTGTATGATTCCGGCATCTGGTCCGGAACATGTCCGCCGGCAAATCCGCTGGGATAGGAGTTCTCATCATAGATCCACACTTTCATTCCGAGTTCTTTGCCTTTCTCAACGGTATGTTTAAAGAGTTCAAACCATTCATCCGAAAGATATTCGGTAATCAGCCCGGGACGGGGATGAACAAATACCTGGCTGCTTCCGGCATTTTTAAAACCGGTAAGGAAATTGTCGATTTCCTCTTTTGTGATCTTATAATTCCATACAAAGAACGGAGCCGTAGTATATTCAGCAGACGGTGCTTTGAACTCTGCTGTTAATGCAGCAAAGTCATTGATTTTCACTTCATTGACAACAGGTTTTTTACATGACGTAAACCCCAGTGCAATTATAATTACCAGGAATAATGATTTGAGGGTAGTTGATTTCATAGCTTTGTAGAATTATTACAGGTTAATGTATTCTATCAGGTATAAAGTTAATTCAGAAAAGCCAATTTATTAACATATGTTTTGGACTAAAGTTTAGCCCTAAGCATACTTCCATCAGCATACCTGAATGACTTCCATGTTCAGCAATTCTCCAAGCTTCTTTATTTTAGAAGCAACATGTCCTACTCCGGCAGCACAGTGGTGCGCCGGACCATAGCTGTTCCATGTGTTGACGAAATTCTTAACGCCGGTTGAAAATCTGTACCGGCTGTTGGTGTTGCCGATCTCAAGGATCGGTCCCGGAACTGATTC
>CAZGGZ010000121.1:0-4895 GCA_964525415.1 uncultured Rikenellaceae bacterium
ACTTTCGCGGAAATGCTTCCGGTAATAATCTACGAAGTTGATCTGAATGGAAGAGTAATATACGGAAATAAGCTCGGCCTGAGTCTTTTCGGGCTTACCAGGGAGGATCTGAAAAAGAAAATCCTTATTTCTGATGTCTTCCCTGATGACTACAGGAAAATGATCGCAAATCTTCAGGCAATAGATGCACCGGGGGATGTTTCCAGCAATGAATACACTATCAGAAAAAAAGATGGCACCATTATTCCTTTCATAACCTATTCTTTCGGGATTTTTCAGGATGGCAGGAAGGTTGGCTACAGGGGTACAATCATTGACCTCAGCAGCCATAAGGTTTACGAGGACCAGATCATAAGAGAAAAAGCGTTTCTTGAGCATCTTATAGATTCTACTCCCGAAGCAATTGCAATAACTGATATAAACAACAATATTTCCTTAATAAATAAGGAGTTCACGAATCTGTTCGGCTTTACGTTGGAAGAGGCCATAAACCAGAATATTGACGACCTGGTGGTGCCTGATGACCTCAAACAGGAAGCCATAGGAATAGAAACTCTTGCTGCCCAGCAGAACAAGGTGATAAGGCAGACTGTCAGGAAAGACAAATCCGGCAACATGATCAATGTTTCACTTGTTGGAACTCCCATCATCCTAAATAATGAACCGGTTGCTTTAATCGGAATCTACAGGGATATTACCACTGAAAGGAAAAATATACTTCTCCAGGAAATACTTTACAATATCTCCACAGCAGCCTTAAAACAGATGGATATCAAGGAGATTTATCCTACGATTGTAAAGGAACTGAGCAAAATATGGGATACAAATAATTTCTTCATAGCGCTTTACGATAAGACGTCTAAAACCCTCTCTTTACCTTTCTTTGCTGATGAAAAGGACAGTTTCCAGGAAATACCTATCAAGAAAACCATAACAGGCTGGGTGATAAAAAATGATAAATCGGTCCTGCTCAAGGAAAACGATCTCAGGCTACTGGAAGAATCAGGAGAAATTGAGCTTGTTGGTACAGAATGCAAAGTATGGATGGGTGTTCCCCTTAAAGTGGAGAACAATATCATTGGGGTGATGTGTCTTCAGGATTACAACAATGAGAACAAGTTCTCACAGGACGACCTTTACGTACTGGATTTTATTGCTAACCAGATAGCAATAGCTATTCAGAGAAGAATAATGCTTGACAACCTTATAACCGCCAGGCAAAGAGCTGAAGAAGCCGCTCAATCGAAACAGATCTTCATGTCGACCATGAGCCACGAGATAAGAACCCCTCTGAACGAAGTAATAGGAATTACAAACCTTTTGCTTCAGGGTCAGCCGCGCGAAGATCAGATGGATTATATTAAAACATTGCGGTTCTCCGGAAATCATCTTCTCACTCTTGTCAATGATGTGCTCGATTATAACAAGATGGAATCGGGCAAGATAGTCTTCGAACAGACATTGTTCAATCTGAATGACTTCCTTGAAGAGATCATGCGATCCTATTCATTCAGGTCGAAAGCCAAGCACCTTGCTTTTGAGATAAAAAAAGAAGGTACACTGCCCAATGAGGTTGTCGGTGATCAAATAAGGCTCAACCAGATTCTTTCAAACCTTCTTTCGAATGCGCTGAAATTCACGAACCAGGGGGGCATAACAGTCAACCTCAGAGAGCTTGAAAGAAAAGAGAACCAGACCAGGCTGGAATTTTCCATTACGGATACAGGAATAGGCATACCAAAGGAAAAGTATGATTCCATCTTTGAGAGCTTCACCCAGGCTGCACCCGACACTACCCGGCATTTTGGAGGAACCGGACTTGGTCTGGCAATATGCAAAAAGCTGATAGAACTCCAGGGAGGTACTATCAGTGTAGAAAGTGATCCCGGGGCCGGAACAACTTTTACTTTTACCATTTCTTTTGGAATCTCATTGAAGGGTGCAGGTGTAAAAGCGGGCGAGGTCAAGGAAACATTTATTGGTCTTGAAGGTAAACGGATCCTTGTTGCAGAAGATAACAAGGTCAACTTCTTTGTAGTCAATAAGTTCCTCACAGGATGGGGAATGATTGTCACACTTGCTGAGAACGGGCAGCTGGCGCTTGATGAACTTGAAAAAGGAAATTTTGACCTTATCCTGATGGATCTGCATATGCCGGTAATGGATGGCATTGAAGCTACCAGGATTATCCGGAAATCAGATGATCCCAGAATTAACACCATTCCCATCGTTGCCCTTACTGCAGCAATAATGTCGGAAAATCATGATAAAATCGAGGAGCTGAAAATCAACGACTACGTACTGAAACCCTTCAAGCCACACGATCTCTTCGAAAGAATTCGAAAACATATAAGGTAAATAGGTCCTGGGTCCTTCGCTGGCACGAATTGCAACCGAGGGTCGCTTTAGCGAACCGAGCTCGGCGAAGCCAAATCCGCGCTAGCAATAAGAACCGAGAACCTATTTTATACAGTACCTGCTTATGTAATCCGTTGCTTTTTTATTACCCAGTCTCAACGATTGCCTGAAATCGTAACAGGCATCTTCAGATTTTCCAGAGTTGAGCTGTGCAATACCTTTATTAAGCCAGGCATCGGAATTTGAGGGATCCAGATCGAGCGACATGCTATAATCATTTATGGCCCAACCCCATGATTTTAGCGACAAATATGAATTTGCCCTGTCAATATAGCATTCAGGATCGCCGGGATGGTAATCAAGGTTTTCAGTGAAATATTCAAGAGCTTTCATGATATCGCCGGCAGATGTTTTAACCTTGCCTGCAAGACTTAAGGCTGTTTTGTCACTGGGATATAATGACAGGTACTTTTCAATGTCAGCCATAGCCCTGCCGGTCTCTCCTGTTTTTCTGTAACACTCAGCCCTTAATATCAGCAACCCTGCATCAGGCACCTCCATATCTATCAATTTTGAATAGGTTGCAGATGCACCTGCAGGATTTGAAGCAACAGTCTGCGCTTTAGCCAGAAGCCTCAGGTATTTTTCGTTGCCCGGATCCGAAGCCAATACTCCGGTAATCATCTTTATTGTTACCCCCGGCTTCCCTGCCGACAGGTTTATCAACGCACCGGCATACCTGACCTCTTCTTTGTCCTTATAACTTCCCTCAAGCCCCGAGAGTATTTCAACGGCTTCCTCCCTCCTGCCTGCCGCCAGATAATATTCAATCTCTGAAATGCCTGTTTCCAGACCTGAGTACCAGTCTCTCTTCCAGAACCGGCGCCATTCCGGACTGTTTTCAATTAAACTGAAAGCCTGATCCAGTAATATCTCTTTTTCACTTTTCCTGAATGAGGACAGGAGGTTCATCTCAAGATGATTTAAAGAAGCAGCTGCATCACCTTTAATTGCATATACCCTGGCAAGGCCGTAGTCAGCTGAATGGCTCGCAAGAGTGTTGGCTTTATTATAATCACTTATTGCCCGGGAATAGTCTCCCGTCAGCAGGTATGCTTCCGCTCTTTCAATGTAGAGCCTGCTGTCCTGCTTCACCTCCAGAGACGAAGAGAGTATCTCCACAGCTTTTGATGATTCTCCCGTTCTGCATAGTGCTCCTGCCCTGAGGAGAGTTTCAAAAGCTGACTGGCCGGAGACGATCCCTGTAAAAAAGAAAACTGAAACCAGTAATATTGTATTCTTCATCATCTTATAGCTTCAAAATCATTTTGTCTCCTGCCTTTGAACCTTTGCGCCTACTTCGGTTATAACATGAATAAAGCCGGAAAGGTGGAATTGTTCCAGTCCTGTTATCCGGTTCTCAAACACATCACACTGATAAAAGTATACTCCTGGAGATACTATCCTGTCTTTATAGGTTCCGTCCCAGTTAAGCCTTGGTTCCTCCGTGGAGAATATAAGAAGTCCGTTACGGTTAAAAAGCTTAAAATCAACCCTTTCCACAAGTCCTGAGGCTTTTGCGATCAATCTGTCGTTAAAACCGTCCCCGTTGGGAGTGAATACATTGGGTATCTCATAGAAGTCACAGGAATCCACGCATACCATCACTGATTTATCTCCTTCGTTTCCCAGCAGGTCAAATGCAGAAACCGCATAACATCCTGAGATGATATCACCAGTGTAATGCCTGTACTGGAAGATATTCCTGTCATTAATTGTTTCAATAGGCGACAGGTCTTCATCATATTTCATCTTATAGTAAACCTTATAACCTGCAACATCTTCAAAACAAAGAGGATCGGAGATACTCCATGTCACCTTGTTATAAAGACTGTCGCACTGGCTTGAAACATCAATATCGGGTGCGCATGGCGGCTCGTTATCAACCGGAGTTATGCAGGTTATTTGCGAAAGATTAATAAGGTTTTTAGGCATTTTTTCAGCCGAGTAGTCACCCTTGGATCTGACATAATAACAATAATTGTCACCATTTACCAGGCCATTATCAACAAATGAAAGCTGATTGGTAGAGCCTATTGAATCATACTCCATTGTGGCTTCATTCAGTCTGAAGAAATCATATCTTGAGTTTATCCAGGGTACGTTCCTGCTGATCACGAATCTGACTTTCCTGTCGCCAGGGCTGGCTGAAAGGAAAAGCGATGATGCTATACCAGGTTGCCCGATTGTGAACTCAGATCCCGGGGTTCTGTTATTGAGCTCAATCTTGTATAAATAACCGGATGATTGTGTATCAAGTGTATCCACGTAAACTGTATCATTCAGATCTGCAGTCGGTATTGAATCTATGAGTTCAAAAGCATTTGATGATATTCCATACGCACGGTAAATGTAGTATTCATAAGGGCCTGTGGCATTAGGAATAGTATCAAGGTCTGGTTTCTTCCATGCTACATAAATGATACCATTCACCTGATCTGTCTTGGTAACGCTTACATTGGTTATTACCGGTATCC
>CAZGGZ010000122.1:0-4887 GCA_964525415.1 uncultured Rikenellaceae bacterium
GTGCGATAAGAATGCTGAAGGCCTTGTTGCTATCCGGGGATGCGGCCGGATAAGCGTAAATCCTGAATTTTTCAAGCGGATTGACAGAAAAATAGACAAGGTAAATGAATTTGGACTTGTTGCCGCGCCGGTAATCTTATGGGCATTACCGGTGGCTGCCGGAAAAGAACTGAGCCCGGGTTATTACCTTCCTGACGATCAGGCTATTCTGCTGGCAAAATATATAGTTGCCAGGTATGGAGGTAATCATGTTGTATGGATACTTGGCGGTGACGGATTTTATACTGGCAACTATGAACAGCGCTGGAAGACTATCGGAAGGGCAGTCTTTGACGGCACACACCAGGGCATAGCTACATTGCATCCCAGCGGCACATCATGGATAGGAGAGGTTTACAAGGATGAGCCCTGGCTCAGTATAATAGGATACCAGAGCAGTCACAGCAATTCGGAAGGAACAGTCAACTGGATCACCAAAGGTCCGATGAGCAAAATGTGGGCGCATCTGCCGGCCAGACCGCTCATTAACCTGGAACCGAATTACGAACAGATATTTTTCAGGATCACCGATAAAGATGTTCGCAACGCTTCATACTGGAGCATCTTTGCCACACCCATAGCCGGCGTTACATATGGAGCAAACGGCATATGGCCATGGCTCCGTGAAGGAGAAAAGATTATAAACCATGAAGACGCAGCGGGAACTTCAACATGGGACGTCAGTATAAATTTCCCGGGATCAATCCAGATGGGTTATCTTGCACAGTTTATAAAGCGGTTGGCATGGTGGGATTTCTACCCTGCTCAGGACCTGCTGGTAAATCAGCCAGGGGATAAAGTCTATAACCATTTTGTATCTGTGACCAAAACAACCGATAATAAGACTATACTTGCTTATATCCCTGTAAAGGAAACAATTATGATAAGAAAACCTGCAGGACATAATTACAGTGTCAGGTGGTTTGATCCGGTAAAGAATTCGTACTCTGATGGAACCGGCTCTGATGACGGGAATATTCTTACCGTTACATCACCGGGTGAAGGGGATATGTTGCTGATCCTGGAAGAAATAGTGTCCGTCAAGAACATCAGACCTCCGGATAAGAAGAATGTGATGAAGGAAAAAATTAATTTATTTTCAACCCCGGCAGGTGGTTGAATAATGTGAAAAATCATGGATGCTACCATGGATATTGGAGTTGGACGCCGCAGGCGTCATAATTCTTCCAGTAAATTTACCTCACGGATTTCTTTTGTTTCCCTGTTTATCCTCAGGGTTTTAATTTCGTAAGGCCGGAAATTGCCATTCCATTTTTTACCTGTAAACCCAAGATCGATATTAGCTTCAGTCGCCATCCCAGATGTTTCAATACATCGGATGATTATATCATCTGTCTCCTCAGCCAGCTTTACTGATGAAACAATAATGTTTTTTGCATCTACCGACAGATATGAACCTGATTTAGGCATCGTCCCTCCATGGATGCCCTGGTAGATGATCAACGGAGGCGAAATGAATTCCTCTGCTATCCTTGCAATATTGTTCTTTTTCCAAGTATCCCTGTGCGGAACTACCAGCATCCGGAAAGTCTGTATACCCTGGTCCTGCCAGATATGTTCAGCATTCATATCCAGCACCTTTGGATTATGATGGGCATATACAGCCGACCTGGCAATTGAGATCCTCAGGTCATTTCCGGGTACATTATAACCATATTTTGCGTCATTGATCACGGTTAATCCATAAACCATGCCCTTAGTATTACCTGTAATGTCAATCCACCTCTGTCCCGGTTCTTCATCGCCGTTTACCGGCCTTTGAATATTACCGTACGGTGTTTCATATGTTGCAACCGGCGTATCAATGTCTATCGGAAAAGAAAACTTAAGCATTTTAAGATGTTCATGCCAGTCAAGCTTGACTTCAGCGCTAAGGAGCCGTGACCCTGCAGAGAGCATCCAGTCAATTGTAAGGCTGGAATCTCCATAAGTTGTTTTGACACGTATTTTCGCTCTCAGCGGTCCATCTTCCAGCACTTTAAAGGATGCACTTCCAAAAGCACCGATCTCGTCTGGAAAGGTCTTTACATCATGACTCCATGTATCGCTGGGATCGTTAATTACCACCGCCCTGCATCCTGTCATTCCTCCTTTAAAGAGTTCCTTGCCGTTATTCTTGTCGTAGATCCCGAGTGTCCCGTTATCAGAGAAAGTTACTTTTAAAAATTCATTTTCCAGTTTCCTCTCTTCTACCGTTGCAGCAGTTATTCCTGTTGCAGGCTCACCATTCCGAAGGCTTATCTGTCGATAGCCATAAGGAGGAAGAGTAACCTGGGCCAGCAGCCTGTTACGGTTACCTGTCTCTGTCGATGCTGAAATCCATTGATGGAGGAGAGCTTTACCCAAATCATCTTCAATATGTGAAGATTCAGAGAAATTCCATCCCAGATCATATTCAATGTTCTCTGTAACTTCCCATGCATGCGGGTTGAATACAACAAGATACCTGGAATCAGGATCTTCTGATGGCACCCGGCTCTCAAGCTTTTGAAGCGCCATATACGTTGCACGATGTGCAATCTCCATTGCATAACCATATCCTTCACGGGCATGCTGAGAGTGTTCCGGTACAGATGTCCCTGCGAGGCTGTCATGGAACTGAAGAAAAAGCACTCTTTGCCAGGCAGATGTAAATTCATCCTTCGGATAGTCTGCTCCCCATGCCAATGAACCGATCGAAGTTATTTTCTCAGCAGTGACCAGTGCCGCCTCTGACTGACGGTTCCCTTTCTTGATTTCGGACTCTGCTGTATAACAACCTACAGCATGATGCTGAAGGTCATCTTTCACAACAGGAAGGTTAAGGTTCTTTTCTTCCCTGATCTCCCTGAAATAATTGTCTGTGGTACTGTAGAAAATAACCGGACCATTTTTTTCTGTTTTCAGCTCATTGATTGATTGAATGTTTTCTTTGGTTGCACCGCCTCCATGATCGCCGGCACCATAATATACCATATAACTATTCATTGGCTGGTTCCTGAACTGGGTTAGTACATCCTCAATTCGTTCCCCCACAGAGCCGCTGTCGTTATAACTGATTGGTATTCTGTAAGTAAGAACAAGTGTCCCGTCATGTCCTTCCCACCAGAACAGATCGGCAGGAAGAGTTTTTTCCCTTATTCCGGGGCGCATGAAAATATAATTTTCCATCCCCTGTCCTTTGATTATCTGGGGCAGGGTACCTGTATGTCCGAATGAATCAGGATTGGTTGCCACTGTTGCCCTGCGTCCAAGAAGCCGTTGAAATGTCAGCTGACCATAGAGGCCCTGCCGGACCATTGCTTCGCCGGAGGGAATATTCATATCAGGTTCCACCCACCATCCTCCTGCGATGTTCCAGCGGCCTTCATCAACACGTTTTCTTATCTCGTCAAGCATCGCAGGGTCATTTTCTGCGATCCACTGGTAGAATTGTGCAGAGCTTGCGGTGAATGTAAAATCAGGCGTTTCCTTCATGCGTTCAAGCGCTGAGCGGAATGTACTGTAAACCACAGCGATCCCTTCCGGCCAGGGCCAGAGCCAGACCGGATCAATATGAGCATGGCCAATCATGTGGATCCTGTGTTTTGATTTTTGCTGATCAGAAGAGACTATGGTTGTCAGGGGGCCAAAGATGAGAAATGCACTTCCTGCAGCTGTCCGGTTTACAAATCTTCTGCGTGTAAGAGTCTTTGTTTTATCTTTAGAGTTCATTGGATTTAACTTATTTACAAGTTACCGGTTTGCCCGATAATGGCGACACTAAGGCTGGCATAATCGCCTACCTGCTCTCCCAGTGCAGCAGGAACCACCCTGCAAACTGATCTGGCAGGTTCAAGCGCTTCCTGCTCAATAATTTCCATGCACGCAGGTTCTATGAATTGCCTGCAGCGGGCATAAATGCTGCCGATCACGATAATCTGAGGATTGAGGATATCGATCAGTATCGACAATCCTTTTCCCAGTTGTTTCCCGGAAAATTCAAAGATCTCAAGCGCCGTCTTGTCACCTGCTGCAGCAGCTTCTGCAACATCTTTAGTGGTTATTTTGCCGGCCGTTTCAATATCCGGACAGAACGGAACAGTTACTCCGCCAGTAAGTTTCTCAGTGATAATTCTTTTAGCTGTCAGGGCGATCCCTGTGCCGCTGCAAAATCCTTCAAATGAACCTTTTTTGCCGTATGCTTCAGGACCGTCATCCGCAAGGCGGATATGTCCGACTTCACCGGCAAGATCATTGCTGCCGGAATATAATTTTCCGCCGATGATAATTCCTGCGCCCATACCGGTTCCGAAAGTCAGGAATATCATATTATCAGAACCTTTTCCTGCCCCGTACTTCCATTCAGCCAGGGCGCATGCGTTAGCATCATTCTGCAGATATGCGGGGATATGGAGTGCATCTGTGAACATTTCAACTATGGGAATATTATCCCAGCCGGGCAGGTTAGGAGGGGATTGTACAATGCCTTTTCTGCTGTCGAGCGGTCCCCCGCAGCTTATACCCGTTGACTGAAGACCTTGCAACCCAAGTTTCCCGGTAATTGAAGAGGCATTTTTCAGCAGAAGACTTATTGCATATTCGGGCCCCCTCTGAGTTTCGGTCGGGAAAACAACCTTATCAAGGATCTCCATGTTTTCCGTACCGGCTATTACGGCGCATTTTGTACCTCCTATATCTATGCCCAGGTAATAATTACTGTTCATTTCAGATAGTGCCAGAATTTTTCTTCAGAAATTCTTAGTTCCCTCTTTTTCTTTCTTTCAATAAAGTAATAATAAAAAGCAACCAGGACGCTGGTTATCAATATGGCAAGCAAAAGATATTTTATTATTTCAGATATGCCGG
>CAZGGZ010000123.1:0-4805 GCA_964525415.1 uncultured Rikenellaceae bacterium
GGCATGTCTCTTAACGGCTTCACGTACAAAATCGTGATCCTCAATCTGAACTGTTATCTTATCGGTAACATCATAGCCATTCTCCTTGCGGATATTCTGGATCCGGTTCACAAACTCCCTGGCAATACCCTCACAGCGAAGCTCATCAGTGACAGTAATATCAAGGGCCACGGTGAGCCTGCCTTCATTGGCGACCTGCCAGCCGGGAATATCCTCGGAAATGATCTCTACATCTTCAGTTGTAAGGGTTACCTGCTGACCGCTAATATTGAATGAATGTGACTTAGCAGCCTCAAATGATGCAATCTCCTGCTGTGTCAAACCCGAAACAGCACCGCTTATCTCCTTCATCAGCTTGCCGTATTTCGGACCCAGTATCTTGAAGTTCGGCTTGATCTTCCTGACAAGAATGGATGAAGTATCGTCGATATATTCAACTTCCTTTACATTCACCTCTGTAAGAACCAGGTCCCTGACAGCTTCAAATTTCTTTTTGAAGGTTTTATCAGGAAGGGGAATCATTATTTTTGCCAGCGGCTGACGTACCTTGATGCTTACTTTTCTCCTTAAGCCAAGGATCATTGAAGATATCTTCTGAGCAATATCCATTCTCTCCTCAAGATCCTTATCTATCAGATTGTTATTATATTGAGGAAACATCGCCAGATGAACTGATTCTTCACTGTTTTTCCCGGTTGGCATATTCAGGTCACGGAAGAGCATATCCATATAGAACGGGGCTATCGGCGCTGCAAGCCTGCTGACTGTTTCAAGGCAGATGAAGAGTGTCTGGTAAGCTGCAATTTTGTCCTGATCGTAATCGCCGCCCCAGTAACGTTTTCTGTTAAGTCTTACATACCAGTTGCTCAGGTTTTCCGTGACAAAATCCTGGATCGCACGTCCTGCCCTGGTCAGGTCATAATCTTCATAGCACCTGCCGACCTCTTTCACCAGTGAATTGAGAAGCGAAATGATCCACCTGTCAATTTCAGGTCTTTCATTTACAGGAATATCCTCTTCAGCGTACCTGAAATTGTCAACATTTGCATAGAGGGCGAAGAAAGAATAAGTATTATACAACGTGCCGAAGAATTTACGTCTTACCTCATCAATTCCTGCCGAGTCGAATTTCAGGTTATCCCATGGCTGTGAATTGGTAAGCATATACCACCTAACGGGATCTGAACCATATTCTTCTATCGTGCTGAACGGATCCGCGGCATTCCCAAGACGCTTCGACATCTTGTTGCCGGTCTTATCGAGGACCAGTCCGTTTGATATGATATTTTTGAATGCAACTGAATCAGATGTCATTACGGCTATTGCATGAAGTGTGAAGAACCATCCTCTGGTCTGGTCGACACCCTCAGCTATGAAATCGGCCGGGAACATGTCGCTGAAATTCTCCTTGTTCTCAAAGGGATAGTGAGCCTGGGCATAAGGCATTGAACCTGAGTCGAACCATACATCAATGAGATCAGGCTCGCGGTACATCTTTTTACCTGAAGGACTGACAAGGATTATCTCATCAACAAAGGGACGGTGCAGGTCAAATTTCTCGTAGTTCTCTTTGGAATTATCCCCGACAGTGAATTTCTCAAGAGGATTCTTCTTCATGAATCCTGCTTTAATTGATTTTTCAATTTCATTTTTGAGCTCTTTAGCCGAACCGATGCACATCTCTTCCTTCCTGTCTTCCGTAACCCATATCGGCAGCGGGGTTCCCCAGAAACGTGTCCTGGAGAGGTTCCAGTCTACAAGGTTTTCGAGCCATTTTCCGAATCTCCCGGTACCTGTTGAAGCAGGTTTCCAGTTAATAGTATTGTTCAGTTCAATCAACCTTTCACGGAAGGCTGTAGTGCGTATAAACCATGCGTCGAGAGGATAATAAAGCACCGGTTTGTCGGTACGCCAGCAGTGGGGATAGCTGTGGATCTGTTTTTCGATCCTGAACGCTTTGCCGCTCTGCTTAAGCATCACAGCTATGTCAACATCAAGTGTATCAGCGTCTTCAGGAATATTGTTGCCATACTCGTTCTTAACCGGCCGTCCTTCAAATCCAGTATATGTATTTACATTGACGTGCTCTTTCACAAATTTCTCATCAAGATCAGCAATAGGGATCATGTATCCCCTCTTGTCGACCATTGGTCCCATTGAGCCGTCTTTCCTTTTAAGGATCATCGGAGGTACATTATATTCCTTTGCGATCTTATAGTCGTCGGCTCCAAAGGTAGGAGCAATATGTACGATCCCTGTACCTTCCTCGGTTGTAACAAAATCGCCGGTAAGCACTCTGAATGCTCCTTCGTCCGGTTTCACCCAGTCGATAAGCTGTTCATAATTAATGTCTTCCAGCTTGCTTCCCGAAAATTCATCAATTACTTTGTAAGGTATCTTCTTATCGCCGGGCTTATATTCCGAAAAGTGCAGACCAACATTAGCTTCGGGGAACATTGAATGAAGCAGATCTTTAGCAATTACAACAGTGATCGGATCGCCTGAATAGGGATTGAAGCTTCTCACCCTGATATACTTTATATCTCTGCCTACTGCCAGTGCGGTGTTGGAAGGGAGTGTCCACGGGGTTGTGGTCCATGCCATTATGTGGACAGAAGGTGTATCAATATGGTTAAAGAGGAATTCAGATTTTGTATCCCGGATCACTTTGAAGAGGGCGATGCAGGTTGTATCTTTTATATCCTTGTAGCATCCGGCGTAGTTTAGCTCATGTGAGCTTAATCCGGTACCTGCCGCGGGTGAATATGGCTGGATGGTATAACCCTTGTAAAGAAAACCTTTAGAATAAAGCTGTTTCAAAAGCCACCAGAGAGTCTCTATATAACGATTATCGTATGGCACATACGGATGGTCCATATTGATCCAGTAGCCCATCTTGCGGGTCAGGTCTTCCCATTGATCGGTATACCTCATGACATCCGTCTTGCAAGCCTTGTTGAAATCTATTATTGATATTTTTTCTGTCCCTATATCTTCCTTTGTTATCCCAAGGGCTTTTTCAACACTCAGCTCAATCGGCAAGCCGTGTGTATCCCATCCCGCCTTGCGCTTTACTTCATACCCGCACTGAGTTTTGTAACGGCAAATTGCATCCTTGATAGTACGCGCCATAACATGGTGAATGCCCGGGATTCCGTTTGCGGAAGGAGGTCCTTCATAAAAAACAAATTCACCTTTTCCGTCAATTTCGCGGACGCTTTTGCGGAATGTGTCGTTCTCATCCCAGATTTTCAGAATATCCCTGTTTACCTTTGAAAGATCAAGAGTTTTGTATTCAGGAAAACGTTTTGCCATGGTATTATGCTGTAAACTAAATTGAAACGGGCAAAGATAGTAAAAAATTTACCCCCCAACCCCTCCCGATACGCTTTCACTTCGCTCAAGCTATCGGGACAAGCTCTGAAGAGGGGCTATTTCTGTAATAATTTTGGTTATGGATAAAGAGATTGATTCGTCGTCACGCTCATGCGGGACTCCTCGCTATGACGGTATATGCAGGATTAATTGGTTGTCAATACTGTAGTGCTGATAGTTAAGTTTATAGTCATTGCGAGGATTCCGCGAAGCGGAAGACGAAGCAATCTTTATATCTTGTACAGGGATTAATTAAAAAATTACTTTTACAAGGGAATTTAAATGATTATGAAAAATCTTTGGGCTGCCATAATTTACTTCCTATTTCATTTTTCAGTTTTTGCACAAGAAACTGATTCGATTAAATACCAGTCACTTGAGCCTTATGATTTTCATCTTCAGTATTTAAGGGCAGATTCTGTATTGCTTATTGATGTACGGGAATTTTTTGAATACCGGAAATCAAGAATTCACGGAGCTCTTTTTCTCCCTTCGTCCAAAGGTTTTGATATTGTTGCTGATACGCTTTATAAGGGATTGCCTCTTTTCTGTTATTGTTACTCAGGAGGTAGAAGCGCAAAAGCTCTTCTCTTTTTCTATGATAAAGGCTTCCGGAAACTTTATAACCTGGAGGGAGGGATTACGGCATGGAGGAAGGATGGGTTTCCGGTGGAAAGGACCAGGATCAGGAAGAGGGGGGAGTGCGGGAGGGCGAGAGGGCGTGAGGGCGTGAGAAGGAGATAGAATATTTATTATATGCGATAGAAAATCTATGGAAATTCCTTTGTGTTCCTTCGTGTGTACTTTATGTTCTTTGTGGTTTAAGTATTATAAACCATTATTTTTGTACAGTATTTAACAATTTAAGCTATGTTTTCAGGAATAGTAGAAGAAGCTGCTCCGGTAGTTAAAATTGAAAAGGAGAAAGACAATCTTCATATCACAATGAAGTGCTCCTTTACCAAAGAGCTGAAAATTGATCAGAGTATTTCCCACAACGGTGTTTGCCTTACCGTTGTCAGAAAAGATAAGGACACCTATACTGTTACTGCCATCAGGGAGACTCTTGATAAATCCAATCTCGGTCTGCTTAAGGTTGGCGACAAAGTGAATCTCGAGCGCAGCGCAAAGCTTGACGGGCGTCTTGACGGACATATGGTGCAGGGACATGTCGACCAGACTGCAGTATGCACTGAGGTGAAGGAGGCCGGAGGCAGCTGGTACTATACATTTGAATATGAGCCGCTTCAGGATGATTATATCACCGTGGAAAAGGGATCCGTTTCAGTGAACGGCGTCAGTCTTACGGTTGTGAATTCACAGCCCAAATCGTTCCAGGTGGCAATCATTCCTTTCACATACGAGGTTACAAACTTTCACCAGATCAAAAAGGGAACGGTGGTGAATATTGAGTTTGATATACTGGGGAA
>CAZGGZ010000124.1:0-4584 GCA_964525415.1 uncultured Rikenellaceae bacterium
GAACCCGGCAGAGCCGTGACCGGACAATGCGGGTCTCTGATTTCAAAAGTACTTTTCATAAAGAATGGCAGCAATACAACGTTTGCCATCATTGATGCCGGCATGACCGATCTGATCCGTCCTGCCCTCTATCAGGCGCACCATAAAATAGAAAATCTTACATCTGAAGGAAGTACTTTCAGGTATGACGTTGTCGGACCGGTCTGCGAATCGGCTGACACATTCGCAAAATTCATTGAGCTTCCTGAAACACACAGAGGAGATATCATTGCTATCAGGTCAGCAGGTGCCTACGGCGAAGTAATGGCCTCAAGATATAATATGAGGGATCTGCCGGGAGTGGTGTTCTCTGATGAGTTATAGATTATTCTGCCTTGCCTTCGAGTGCTTTATTCCGTAGAAGAAATAAATACAGAATCCTACTGCCATCCAGATAATCAGCCTCAGCCATGTATCGAGAGGCAGCGCAGCCATCTGAATAAAGCAGATAGCTGCACCTGCGATAGGGACAAAAGGCACCCATGGTGTTTTGAACGGACGGTGAATATCAGGCTTTCTCTTCCTCAGGAGAAGAACACTCAGACAGACAATTATAAAGGCAAAAAGAGTGCCTATTGATACAAGTTCACCAAGTACGCTTATTGGCAACATACCGGCAATTATCATGGCAACACTTCCTGTAACAATGGTACTGATATAAGGAGTCTTGAATTTTGGATGAACTTTGGAAAATACCGGAGGAAGTAATCCATCCTTGGCCATGGTAAAAAAGATCCTGGGCTGCCCGAGGAGCATGACAAGGATAACTGAGCTTAGTCCCGCGATTGCTGCAATTTTTACTATAGGACGGAGCCAGAACATTCCCTTTCCCATTGCATTGACGGCAACAGCAACAGGATCAGCAACATTCAAAGCAGTATAGCTTACAATTCCGGTCATTACTATTGCAACCAGGATATAGAGAACAGTTGAAATGCTCAGTGAACCAAGAATTCCAATCGGCATATCCTTCTGAGGATTCTTTGCTTCCTGGGCTGCTGTTGAAACGGCATCAAATCCGATATATGCAAAGAAAATCACGCCTGCTCCACGCAGGATTCCGCTGATGCCATATTTGCCGAATTCCTGGCCGTATGCTTTCAGCCATCCCAAAAAAGACCCGTACTCCGAAATCGGGGTCGCTTCAACTTTATTTGCCGGAATGAATGGATGCCAGTTAGCTGCCTTAACAAACATGAAACCCAGGACAATGAACAGAATGATAACTGATACCTTGGTGATTACCATAACGTTATTAAAGTTGGCAGATTCCTTAATCCCTATTACCAGCAGCGTCGTCAATAATGCCACAATGAACATAGCCGGTAAATTCAGGATGCAGGTGACATGGGTAAGCGAATTAACATTTATGCCAGAGGCTGCAAGTGTTTCCGCATATGCTTTGGTAAGAGACATCCATCCCATTTCGGGCACATCGACAAGAACAGTGCCTGTAGCGCCTATAAACTGCGCCGGCATATGAATATTAAAATCCCTCAGAAAACTTACAACATAACCCGACCAGCCAACTGATACTGTAGAAGCCGCAAACAGATACTCAAGAATAAGATCCCAGCCGATTATCCAGGCAAAAAATTCACCAAGAGTGGCATAAGAATAAGTATAGGCGCTTCCTGCGATCGGTATCATGGATGCAAATTCCGCATAGCATAAACCGGCAAAGCCGCATGCCAATCCTGATATTATGAATGATAATACAATTGCAGGGCCTGCATACTGCGCAGCCGCCTGGCCTGACAGGACAAATATCCCGGCTCCGATTATGGCACCGATACCCAATGTTGTGAGATTGAGTGCTGTCAAAGATCTTTTTAAGCCACCTGTCTCTTTTGATTCATTCATCAGCTGATCAAGAGGCTTTGTAATAAATAACCGGCTTTTAGACATAGATTAAAAAAAATTCTTACAAACCTAACTTTTTTTTGGTAAAAACATAGTTTGTCAAAACTAAAAAATAATTAAATGCTGTTATTTTAGTCTTACCTTTATCTCTTAAAGGAAAATTGTATGCAGATTATCCGTAACATAATCATTCTATTTTTCCTTACTCTGATTGCCTGCTCACCTCTGAAAAAATATGAGCAGCTCCCGGAAGTAAAAGCGTGGCAACCGGAAATCGCCAGGTTTGAGGACCTTGACAAAACCGAAAACTATCCTGATCATGCCATTGTTTTTGCTGGCAGCTCAAGCATAAGACTGTGGTCGACCATTGCTGAGGATATGTCTCCGTATAAAGTCATCCAGCGCGGTTATGGCGGGGCTAAGTTCAGCGATTTTGCAGTTTATGCTGACAGGATATTCTCACCTCATAAGTGCAGTGGATTGGTCCTCTTTATAGCAAACGACATTACCGGGGATGAAAATGATAAAAAACCGGAGGAAGTGAAAAAACTATTTCTCAATGTTCTTAAGACATTCCGCATAACACATCCTGATGCACCAGTATTTTACATAGCCGTGACGCTAACTTCGCTGCGCTGGAAAGCATGGCCTCAAATCAAAGCTGCCAATGATCTGCTGGAAGAAACATGTAAAAATCAGGATAATACATATTTTATCAGAACCGACTCTGCCTTCCTGGATGAAAGCAGAAAACCGGATGACACTCTATTCCTGCCCGATAAGCTTCATCTGAACGCTGAGGGTTACAGGATATGGACAAAGATAATACGGAAAGAGATGGATAAAGTTCTTGTAAAAATAATTGCACACAGGGGTGCATCATACCTGGCTCCGGAGAATACCGTCGCATCTGCAAAACTTGCCTGGGAAACAGGTGCAGACGCTGTTGAATGCGATATATGGCTGTCAAAAGACAATAAGATAGTCTGCTGTCATGACGCCTCAACAAAGAGGACCACCGGACAGGATCATAAAATAAGCGAAACCGGTTCCAAAGTCCTCAGAAAGCTGGATGCCGGATCCTTCAAGAACGAAAAATACAGGGGAGAAAAACTGCCTTATTTAAAAGAGCTTATAAAAACAGTGCCTGACGGTAAGGAACTGGTAATTGAGCTGAAATGCAAGAGTGAAGTTCTGCCGTTCCTAAGAATAGAAATTGACAAGCATCAAAAGAACAGGAACTTTACTTTCATATGTTTCGATTTTCAGACAATCTGTGATACCAAAGCGGCCTTTCCGGAGCATCCATGTTACTGGCTATGCAGTAATGCTGCGCTGCTTGAGGCAACCTTAAGCAAAGTTCCGGCGGCAAATATTGAAGGAGTAAGCCTGGGGTATGCTATAATAACGGAATCGGTGATGGAAAAGGCTGAAAATCTGAATCTTGAGGTTTATTCCTGGACTGTGGATGATCCGGCAGAGGCAAAACGGCTTATTTCAATGGGAGTAAAAGGCATTACGACCAATCGCCCCGGATGGCTGAATGAACAGATCTATTAAGGCAAAAATACGCTGACGATCAATATCCGGGACAAAAAGGGTGATGCCAGTATAAAGATTGACACTGACATGACCGTGAAATAGATTCATTCTGAAAATAATTAAAATTATCTGTTACTATGAAAAAGAACATTACCCGACGCAGTTTTTTTGACAGAACTATTGGACTAAGTGCTGGAGCATTAATGCTTCCGTCGCTAAATGGATTTCCTTTCCAGGATAAAGGTAAAGGAATAAAACCGCTGATAATTACGAGTCACACAAATGAGACGGGACAGAAGGCCATGGAAAGCGGATGGGAGATACTCATAAAAGGAGGTTCTGCTGTTGATGCAGTTGAAAAGGCTGCAAATGTCATTGAAGTTGATCCTGAGGATACCAGTGTGGGATACGGAGGTTTGCCTAATGAAAGAGGCGTGGTTCAGCTCGATGCTTCCTTCATGGACGGGAAAACCTATTCAGCGGGGGCAGTTGCATGTCTTGAGAACATCAAAACACCTGCTTCAGTGGCAAGGCTTGTGATGCAGCATACCGATCACGTGCTGCTGGTGGGTGCTGGCGCTCTCGAATTTGCAAAAGCGTGGGGATTTCAGGAGGAGAACTTACTAACCGACAAAGCAAGGAAGATATGGCTCCGCTGGAAAGAGGAAATGAGTCCCTCCGATGACTGGGGCGCTCCGGAACATCTGCAGAATCTTCAGAAAAAAGAATCATACTGGCACGATTTCCCTGATATTGAGCATCATTACGGTACAACAAACGTACTAGTCATCGACCTGAACGGAGATATTGCAGGTTGTACTACTACGAGCGGGCTGAGCTTCAAGCTGAATGGCCGTGTCGGCGATTCACCAATAATTGGCGCAGGACTCTATGTTGACAATGAGGTTGGAGCTGCCGGAGCAACAGGCCGCGGAGAAGATGTAATAAAATCATGTGCCTCGTATTATATGGTCCTCAGGATGAAGGAAGGCCGTACTCCACAGCAGGCGTGTGAAGATGCCCTGCAGATGATCGTTAACCGGTACAGGAATGTCAATCCTGATTATTATCCCAGTGAAAAGTTCGTGGCCATCAATAAATACGGGGAGACAGGCTGTGCAACAATGAAGGGTAACCGTA
>CAZGGZ010000125.1:0-4555 GCA_964525415.1 uncultured Rikenellaceae bacterium
GAATCCCCTTCTTAATAGCAAAGTATTAACATATATGTGTATAAAGGGTAGTGCTGAAGCAAGGAGGGGGAATTGTTTGATATACAATATCATAAGCCCCCTCTTTACGAAGTAGAGAGGGGGTTTGGGGGTGAGTACATGCATTTTAACGACGCAGTTTATATTTCTTTACGAACTCATCCAGAACCTGTGTCAGGTTCGGATCACCTATTTCCTGAAGATCATAATAGACCCTGGTATTGGGCTTCTTAATATTGATTATTCTGCTCAGGTCAATGGGAGTTGCAATCACGACACTATCACATTTTGTTTTATTGATAGTGGTTTCAAGATCGTGCAGCTGCTGTTCCCCGTAACCCATTGCAGGAAGAAGCGTGCCAATGCCAGGATAGGTACTGAATGTTTCTTTCAGTCTGCCAACAACATATGGCCGCGGATCTACAAGTTCAGCAGCACCGAATTTACGGGCAGCAATAATCCCGGCTCCTATTTTCATTTCACCATGAGTAAGCGTCGGACCATCCTCAACAACAAGCACTTTCCTGCCTTTTATTACTGAGGGATTATCAACCCTGATGGGAGATGCCCCGTCAATGACGATGGCTTTCGGATTTACTTTCTCAATGCTTTCCCTGACAATCTGGATACCTTCAGGCGAGGCGCTGTCAATCTTATTGATCACCACAACATCAGCCAGGCGCAAAGTGACCTCGCCAGGATAATATCTTAATTCATGCCCGGCTCTGTGAGGATCGGTTACAGTTATCATCAGGTCGGGCCTGTAGAAAGGAAAATCATTGTTGCCTCCGTCCCACACAATCACATCACACCCGGAAGGATCCTTTTCAGCTTTGCGGATTATGGCTTCATAATCCACTCCCGCGTAAATTACATTGCCTCTTACCACGTGCGGTTCATATTCTTCCATTTCCTCAACTGTGCACTTATGCTTCTCAAGATCCTTTACGGCAGCAAATCTTTGTACTTTCTGGGCAGCAAGGTTGCCATAAGGCATCGGGTGGCGCACAGCGACGACCTTCAATCCCCTTTCCATGAGGATCTCAATGACTCTCCTCGATGTCTGGCTTTTTCCGCATCCTGTTCTTACAGCTCCCACCGCTATAACAGGTTTGTGGCTTTTTATCATTGTGTCAGCAGGTCCAAGCAAAACGAAATTTGCACCTGCTGCATTTACCATCGCACTTACCGACATTACTTTCTGGTAGGTTATATCGCTGTACGAAAAGACACAATCATCAACTTTAAGCTTCCGGATAAGCTCAGGAAGATTTTCTTCTGCATAGATAGGGATGCCTTTGGGATATAATTTACCTGCAAGCCCGGCCGGGTATTTCCTGTCGTCAATATCAGGTATCTGGGCTGCCGTAAATGCAACAACATTGTAATAATCATTATCCCTGAAGCAAGTGTTGAAATTATGAAAATCCCTTCCTGCTGCACCAATTATGATGACATTCTTCTTCGCCATAAAACCTTAATGATCTGTTCAGAAAATTTTTTAAAGTGAAAGACGTTTCTTTTTATAATGAATCAACAAATGTATAATTTGCATACTGAAATTCCGAGCTTTTCAAGGGATTTTTTTATACACTGTTTTTGTTATGTAATGTTCTGTTTTTCAGGATATTAATACAATTCGGTTTATAACGGTCAAGTCTTTGGATGAAAATGTTTTTTATATCATAAGTGGTATGGCAAATTCTTTGTACTATTATATCACCATATGAATGTGCTCGCTCACATATACTTATCAGGTGATTCTGAAAAAATAATCATCGGGAACTACATAGGAGATTATGTGAAAGGGAAGGATTATGTGAATTATCCTGATATGATAAGAAAGGGCATTATTCTTCATCGTCATATAGACGGATTTACTGACCGTCATCCTGTTGTTCACAGAAGCAAGATATTCTTCTCACGGAAGTATCACCGGTATTCAGGAGTCGTCACAGATATTATTTACGACCATTTTCTGACAAAGGAATGGAATTTTTTTTCCAGAAGGCCTCTTGAAAGTGTTACCTATAATTTCTACAGAGCTCTCGTCAATCATTATGATATACTTCCTGCGGAAGTCAGGAATATGATGCCGTTCTTTATTATTAATAACTGGATTGAATCATACCAGACAACAGGCGGAATAAGGCATGTCCTCAGGACATTGAGCAAGCGGACCACCCTGCCCAATGAAACGAGGTTTGCCATACGTGCCCTCAAGAAAAATTATTATTCGCTCCAGGATGATTTCATGGAATTCTTTCCGCAGCTTATTGATTATGTGGAGAAGGATTTCGGGATAGAGATCTCACACAGGATCACAATTCCGTTCTGATCAGATCAGGTATTCAGTTCTGCTTGCATCAAGTCTCAGGAAAATAAACAGCAATATCGTAAATCCCCAGAGGGAGCTTCCTCCATAGCTTAAAAAAGGCAAGGGTATGCCTATTACCGGTACGAGTCCAATAGCCATTCCTATATTGATAAAGAAATGGGTGAACAGGATTGCCACGACGCCATAACCATAAATCCTGGAGAAGACTGATCGTTGTCGCTCAGCAATGATTACAAGCCTTATCAGAAGAAAAACATATAATCCGATCACGGTCAGCGATCCCAGGAATCCCCATTCTTCTCCTATTGTGCAGAAAATGAAATCGGTGCTCTGGGCAGGCACAAATTTGAATTTAGTCTGTGTCCCCTGAAGATAACCTTTGCCTGTAAGACCTCCTGATCCGATTGAGATCATTGACTGGTTTACATTATATCCTGTTCCGTGAGGGTCCGACTTGAAACCCAGCATAATTTCAACCCTCTCCCTCTGATGAGGCTTCAGAATATGGCTGTAACCATAATCCACCGAATCGACATACAGAATGCTGCCCAGCAGGAACAGATAAATGATCAGAACCGAGACAGCTTTTTTCTGGTATATATAAAATGCAAAAGCCAAACCTGACAGAATGACTGAGATCAGAATAACAAGCTTGTTCCCCAGTGAATTAATCACATAATGATCAAGTGCATACAACGGACCTGCGATCAATATGAATATCCCGATGCCTGTCAGGCAGAGCTTCAGTTTCCGGGCAGCAAACCATGTGATAAGAAAAGCCGTTGCTATAAGACCAATTTCAAGGTATATGTCATTAAAAACCAGAGTAAAAAAGAACAGGATAACCATCAGCAATCCTGAAACAAATATGTACGGGCTCATCCCTTCCCTGAAGAGCACAAGAAAGAATGAGAAGAATACTATTGTGGAGCCCATATCAGGCTGCAATGCCACCAGGAATGCAGGAAAAAGGATCAATGCGGTTGCCAGGACTATCACATTAAACCTGGTCAGTTCCTTTCGTCTCTTACTCAGGAAATCTGCAAGAACCAGTGCGGTCCCGAATTTGGCAAACTCTGAAGGCTGAAAGCTTATTTGTCCGAATTCGAACCACGACCTTGCCCCGTTAATCTCTTTCCCAAAAATAAGGACCATCATAAGAAGCAGGATTATCCCGCCATAAATAAACCATGAAAAGAAAAAGTAAAACCTGGCATCGATAATTAAAATAAATACTGCAAGAACCAGTGTGGCTATTATCCATATGAATTGTTTTCCATACCTCTGTGAAAGATCAAGGATTCCCTTGTTCTCCTCGTTATATACTGCCGCATAAATATTAAACCATCCCATTACGGCCAGCACGAGGAACAGCAGGACTGTTATCTTATCAATCCCCTGCCATATGTTAATGTTCCGTTTCATCCTGGAGTGGATTAGTGATAAGGTCCAGTTCAAGTATTCTCAGTTCCTGCCATTTGTTCGCAACAGAGATCTCGCCTTTCAGGTATTTTTCTATCATCAGGCTTGCCACCGGCGCAGCATAGGTTGCCCCGAAGCCGGCATTCTCAACATAAACGGCAACCGCAATTTTCGGATTTTCCTTTGGCGCAAAGGCAATAAAAACAGAATGGTCCGCGCCATGCGGATTTTCCGCTGTTCCTGTTTTGCCGCATACTACAATATCCTGCAAAGCGGCTATCCTCGCCGTTGCTCCGGCACCACCATTCACAGCAGCTTCCATTCCCAGGATGACCTTTTCAAAATTTACTGAATCGATGCTTATCCTGTGCCTGGTTGTAAATGCAGTATCGATGCTCCTGCCTTCTCCCAGGGATTTCACAATATGAGGAGTATAATAGTATCCCCGGTTGGCAATTGCAGCCGTCATGTTAGCCATCTGCATAGGTGTGGTTCCTATTTCCCCCTGTCCTATCGCCATTGATATCACTGTCAGTGCTTTCCATGTACCTTTTCCATAATACCTGTCAAAATAGGAAGACGATGGCACAAGCCCCGGAAGCTCGTTTACAAAATCACTGCCCAGCTTCCTTCCGAATCCGAATTCATTCACATAGCTTTTCCATTTTTCATAAGCATCTGCAACCGAGGTGTAAGCGGGATTCTCCAGTATACGTCTGTATGTCTGACAGAAATATGAATTGCATGAATTCGCAATGGCATCCTTCAGATTGAGTG
>CAZGGZ010000126.1:0-1178 GCA_964525415.1 uncultured Rikenellaceae bacterium
GTTTCGTCCCAAAATACCTAATTTTGCAGGTCAATTAATTTTAACTGATGACAACCAGGGCCGAACCGGTTTATTCCAGAAATGTTGTTGAGTTTACAGCTGCTGCTGTTGAATTCTGTAAATATGCAGAGCATTCAGCAGAGATGAAAGGCGACGAAATCCTGAGGATATTGCAGCGCATTCTTCCTTATCTTTATATTAAAGCATCACTTCTGCCTGCTCTTGAACCTTATTTTGAGGACGGCAATGAGAAATTTGTTAATGAATCTGACTGGCTCAGGATACATGATACACTCAGGGATAAATTCGGTACCGCTGATGATTATCTGGAAGTCTTTGATGAGAAAGTCAATGATGCGGAGGGACCGGTAGTTTCAAGTATTTCAGAAAACATGGCAGATATCTACCAGGATCTTAAAGATTACCTTTTGCTCTATGAAACAGGCACCAATGAGGTAATGAATGATGCCGTGTGGGAATGCAGGCTGAATTTTGAAAATATCTGGGGACAGAAGCTGACCAATTCGCTCAGGGCAATTCACAGGTTCCTGTACTCAGGAGATGAGATCGGTAAGATTGAATCCGGGGATGAAACAGGGGAGGACAGGAGCACCTCAGAATGGTTTATAACTCGAAGGCAAAAGGATATAAGGGAAGATGGTAAATAACAGGTATGCAGAATCAATAACTGCAGAGGAACTTAATAAATTTGAATTATCGTGGTTTAAAGGGGAGATAGTCCTGGTGGAGGACATGAAAACCTTCAATAAGGTTTTTCCCAGACTCCTGAATTCAGAAATTCTGGGATTTGATACTGAAACCAGACCTTCATTCAGAAAGGGACGTAAAAACAAGGTTTCACTGATCCAGCTGGCAAATAAAAACCTTGCCTGCCTTTTCAGGATCAACAGGATAGGCATTCCTCCAGCACTTGCCGGACTCCTCGGCAATGAGAATGTTACAAAGGCAGGAGTTGCAGTTCATGACGACATCAGGTTCCTGAAAAGAATTAAAGGTTTTGAACCGTCCGGTTTTGTTGATCTCCAGAAATTCGTAAGGGATTATGGAATAAATGTTTCAGGATTGAAAAAACTTACCGCAATTGTGCTGGGATTTAAAATATCAAAACGTCAGCAGGTTACCGACTGGGAAGCGGAACAGCTTACGGATGCCCAGCA
>CAZGGZ010000126.1:1278-2396 GCA_964525415.1 uncultured Rikenellaceae bacterium
CCCTGGATCTTTTCCGGAGCAATTAAGAAGATATACGGAGAGCCTTCAGAGGGCGATGTTGTAAGAGTATTTGACAATAAGGATAATTTCCTTGCCGTAGGCCATTACCAGCCCGGTTCAATTGCTGTCAGGATTCTCTCATTTGAGGATGCTGATCCGGATATCGGGTTTTTCAGGAGCAGAATCAGGAATGCCATTGAATTCAGGAAGTCAATAGGATTGACTTATAATCAGAATAATAACGTTTTCAGGCTGATTCATGCTGAGGGTGATAATCTTCCGGGACTTATTGCCGATTTCTACAACGGGGTGATTGTTATGCAGATGCATTCGGTGGGAATGTACAGGATAAGGAAAGAGATCGCCGGAATTCTGTCAGAATTACTGGGCAACCGCATCATAGCTGTTTATGATAAGAGCGAATCGACCATTCCATACAAGTCGGGCATAGCGGGAATAAATGAATTCCTTTACGGGGATTCAGGACCTGTTGTTGTTACTGAGAACGGATATAAGTTTAAAATTGACTGGATAACCGGACAGAAAACCGGTTTTTTCGTTGATCAGAGGGAAAACAGAAAACTATTATGCGAATATACTAAAGGCAGGAGGGTTCTTAATATGTTCGGTTATACGGGAGGATTTTCTGTCTATGCAATGAAAGATGCTGATCTGGTTCACAGTGTAGACAGTTCCGCATCGGCAAGCGTCCTGGCTGACGAGAATGTCAGGCTTAATTATGGGGATGATCCGCGACACAGGTCATTCCAGGCGGATGCCTTTGAATTTCTAAGTGATATAAAGGATAAATATGATCTTATTATTCTTGATCCTCCGGCGTTTGCAAAGCATAATAATGTTCTGGGAAACGCCCTGCAGGGATACAAACGGCTGAACATGAAGGCAATTGAACAGATTAAGCCGGGCGGGATTATTTTCACTTTTTCCTGTTCTCAGATTGTGAGCAGGGAAAATTTCAGGAAATCGGTTTTTGCTGCTGCGGCCAATACGGGAAGGAAAGTCAGGATCCTGCATCAGATGAGCCAGCCCCCTGATCATCCGGTTAATATCTATCATCCGGAGAGTGAGTACCTGAAGGGGCTAGTGCTGTATGTTGA
>CAZGGZ010000126.1:2496-4424 GCA_964525415.1 uncultured Rikenellaceae bacterium
TGGCAGGTTGAGAATACTGTCCGCCTTATGGACGATGGTGCAACCATTCCGTTTATCAGCAGGTACCGGAAAGAAATGACAGGCAGTCTTGATGAAGTGAAGCTGCTGCATATCAAGGATGAATATAACCGGCTTAAAGAGCTTGATGCACGGCGCCAGAGCATAATTAAATCGATTGAGGAACAGGAAAAAATGACTCCTGAAGTTCTGACAAAGATTGAGTCGGCTCTTACAATGGCAGAACTGGAAGATATCTATCTTCCCTTCAGGCCAAAGCGGCGGACACGGGCAACCATTGCACGTGAAAAGGGACTGGAACCGCTCGCGTTTGTCCTCATGGAACAGAAGGAACCAGATCCCGGACACAGGGCGGAAGAGTTTCTTAATGACGAGGTGCCCACTGTTGCCGAAGCTCTGGCAGGAGCTTCGGATATAATTGCTGAATGGGTAAATGAGGATGACAAGGCCAGAAGACAGTTAAGACATCTTTTTGAGAAGGAAGCAGTTATCTGTTCCAAAGTAATAAAAGGGAAAGAATCGGAAGGGATAAAATTCAGTGATTACTTCGACTGGTCGGAACTGTTAAGAAAATGTCCTTCGCACCGCCTTCTGGCAATGAGAAGGGGAGAGGATGAGGGCTTTTTGCGGCTTATAATTGAACCAGTCGAAAAAAATGCCCTGGATATTCTGAATTCAATATTTGTTAAAGGCACAAACGATTCATCAGCCTTGGTTAAGAATGCAATAAAGGATAGCTGGAAGAGGTTGCTCTCTTCATCAATGGAAACAGAATTCAGAAATATCTCAAAAGAAAAAGCCGATGAAGAAGCTATAACTGTATTCGCAGATAATCTGAAACAGCTTCTGCTTGCATCGCCTCTCGGAGAAAAAAATGTGCTTGCCATTGATCCGGGATACAGGACAGGATGTAAAATAGTCTGCCTCGACCGTCAGGGAAATCTTCTCCATAATGAGACTATTTACCCTCATCCGCCTCAAAATGAGACCGCAGTATCTATTAAGAAAATTCTTTCGCTCATTAATGCTTACAAAATCGAGGCAATAGCTATCGGGAACGGCACCGCCAGCCGTGAAACTGAGGATTTCATTAAATGGATCAAGTTTGACAAGGAGATACAGGTGTTCGTGGTGAGCGAAGCAGGTGCATCAATATACTCAGCATCAAAGGTTGCCCGTGACGAATTCCCCGACTATGATGTGACTGTCAGGGGAGCAGTTTCTATCGGGAGAAGGCTGATGGATCCACTGGCAGAACTCGTTAAGATCGATCCCAAATCAATTGGCGTGGGTCAGTACCAGCATGATGTTGATCAGCAGAAGCTTCAGAACACTCTTGATGATGTGGTTGCCAGTTGTGTAAATGCAGTGGGTGTGGAAGTAAATACAGCAAGCAGGCATCTGCTTACTTATGTTTCAGGCCTTGGTCCCCAGCTTGCACAGAATATTGTTGATTTCCGTGCAGAGAACGGTCCATTTAAATCCAGGTCTGAGTTTATGAAGGTTAAAAGAATGGGTGCAAAAGCATTCGAGCAGAGTGCCGGCTTCCTGAGGATCAGAAACTCAGAAAATCCCCTTGATTCAAGCGCGGTCCATCCTGAAAGCTACCATATAGTCGAGAAAATGTCAGCTGATCTGACCTGTGATGTTAAAGAACTGATGATCAATGAAAACAAACGGAAGGAAATTAAGCTCGAACAATATATAACGCCCTCTTCCGGATTGCCCACATTAAAGGATATAATGGATGAGCTGGCTAAACCCGGACGCGATCCCAGGTCAAAAATAAAGGAGTTCAGTTTTGCTGATATACATTCCCTGGAAGATGTGAAACCGGGCATGGTGGTTCCCGGAATTGTAACAAATGTGACAAAATTCGGGGCATTTGTAGATATCGGTGTAAAGCAGGA
>CAZGGZ010000127.1:0-4360 GCA_964525415.1 uncultured Rikenellaceae bacterium
GCATCCGGTATTCCGGGACAGGCTCTCTCTGCTTACGCACTACCCTTTATACACAAGTATTTTTAAAAAGACTATAGTAATAAGATTCCTCACTTCGTTCGGAATGACATGATGTGAAGGAACCATTAGGGGAAGAAGCGGCGATTCGCATTACTTACTTAGCAATATGTTATATTACTCGTCTGCGAATCGCCGCTTCTTCCCCAATATAACAACAATTAAAATGTCATTCCGAATGAAGCCGACGAAGGAGGCGCAATGAGGAATCCCCTTCTTAATAGCAAAGTATTAACATATATGTGTATAAAGGGTAGTGGGGGGGCCATGTAATTAAGCAGGGAGAGTGGGTCAAAAGATAGAGTACGTAATAAGGTGCGACACTAATTGTAAAACCAAACTTTTTAAGCTAATTTTGCCTACTTCTAATACAAACAGAAGTTATTATGGCTCAGGAAGATGTTTTTAAAAAGCTCGTTTCACACTGCAAGGAATATGGTTATGTTTTCCAGTCAAGTGAAATTTATGACGGTCTGAGCGCAGTATATGATTACGGGCAATACGGCGTTGAGCTTAAGAATAACATAAAAAAATACTGGTGGGACAGCATGGTCCTCCTTCACGACAATATCGTGGGTATTGACTCCGCGATTTTCATGCATCCCACAATATGGAAAGCTTCCGGACATGTTGATGCTTTCAACGATCCGCTTATTGATAACAAAGACTCCAAGAAAAGATACCGCGCCGATATGCTTATTGAGGAGCATATGGCAAAAATTGATGAAAAAATCAATAAGGAGATTGAAAAAGCCGGGGAGAGATTCGGGGATGCTTTTGATGAGAAGAAATTCAGGGAGACAAATGCCCGTGTAGTGGCAAACCAGGCAAAGATTGATGAGATCAACAGCCGGTATTCGAAGGCAATGAATGCAAATGATCTTGCAGGACTGAGGCAGATCATTATTGACAATGAGATCGTTTGCCCGGTTTCGGGTACAAGGAACTGGACTGAAGTAAGACAATTCAATCTGATGTTCGCCACAGAAATGGGTTCAACTGCAGAAGGAGCAAGCAAGGTATACCTTCGTCCTGAAACAGCACAGGGGATCTTTGTAAACTTCCTTAATGTACAGAAAACAGGCAGGATGAAGGTGCCGTTCGGCATTGCCCAGATAGGCAAAGCATTCCGCAATGAGATAGTCGCACGTCAGTTCATCTTCAGGATGAGGGAATTTGAACAGATGGAAATGCAGTATTTTATTCAGCCTGGTACCGAGATGGAATGGTTCAGCTACTGGAAAGATATAAGGATCAAATGGTTCAGGGCACTCGGATTCGGCGATGATAATTACCGCTTCCACGACCACACCAAGCTTGCGCATTATGCAAATGCCGCAACGGATATTGAATATAAATTCCCGTTTGGCTTTAAGGAAGTTGAAGGGATACATTCGAGAACTGATTTCGACCTGAAGCAGCACCAGCAGTACAGCGGCAAGAAAATGCAGTATTTTGATCCTGAAAAAGGCGAATCGTATATTCCTTATGTTATTGAGACATCAATTGGCGTCGACAGGACATTCCTGCATGTGATTTCCGCAGCTTACCTCGAGGAAGAGCTTAAGAAAGAAGACGGAAGCACTGATACACGTGTGGTGCTGAGACTTCCGGCATTTCTCGCACCGGTCAAGCTGGCTGTGATGCCGCTGGTCAAAAAGGACGGATTACCTGAGATTGCTGAAAAGATCATTGATGACCTCAGGTTTGACTTTAACTGCCAGTATGACGACAAGGATTCCATAGGCAGAAGATACCGGAGGCAGGATGCAATAGGAACTCCTTATTGCATAACTATTGATCATCAGACTGTTGAAGATAAGACAGTCACTATAAGGTACCGTGATTCAATGGACCAGGAAAGAGTACCGGTTGATAAACTCAGGAATATCATCAAAGACCTCGTGTCGGTTCAGGAAGCTTTGAAAAAGATTAAGTAATCCGGATATTTGAAAATCTCTGCGATCATATCGACCTTTAACAGGGCGGGATTCCTTCCCGGATTATTTGATTCCCTGAAGAACCAGACTCTGCCGGCTGATGCTTTTGAGGTAATAATCATTAATAACAACTCAACCGACAATACTGAACTGTTATCAGGGGAATTCCTGAAAAACAGGGAGGGCATCAGGGTCCGTTACTTTACAGAGTCAAGCCAGGGGTTATCATTTGCCAGGAACAGGGGCATAAGGGAAGCTGCAGGGGAGCTCGTCACATTTATTGACGATGATGCCCTGCCGGCAAAGGATTTCCTGGAAAAGAGCGTATCGTTTTTTGATGATCATCCGGAAGCAGGAGCTTCAGGCGGCAGGATCCTTCTTCAGTTCATGGGCAGTAAACCCGGCTGGTATAACAGGTTCCTCTCTCCTCTTCTGGGATATTTCAACTACGGAAACAGGACAAGGCAATTTAAAAACAATTATTTCAGGGGTTCAAACATGACGTTCCGGAAGTCGCTCTTTGATAAATTTGAACCATTCAATACAAAGCTTGGGCGTACAGGTGATACCCTGACCGGAGGGGAGGAGAAGGAGTTGTTCTACAGGCTTAAAAAGAATGGCATTCAGCTGTGGTATAATGCAGATGCTGTTGTACACCACCTTGTACCGGCAGAACGCACCACTGTGGAATTTATCAGGAAACAGGCACGTGGAACAGGACGGGGCAAGAGAATACAGGCACAGATTGAAGGAGATTTTTCAATTCTGAAAACCCTGATATCTGAAGATCTGAAATGGGCAGCCACAGTTTTTATCTCGTTGTTTTATTTTATTACGTTCAGGTTTCAGAAAGGTATAATGATAATAAAATTCCGCTACTGGGTGAGCAGGGCGCTTATTTCGACAGAAAAGGAATCAGGCAATGGCAAACAGAAGTGACACGGTTTATATTATCGGCAATGGACCGAGCCTGAACGAGGTGGATCTGAGCAAACTCAGGGGGAAGGACACGATATCATTCAACAGGGCATATATTGCATATAACGACTGGGGATTTTATCCGAAGTATTACATGACGGTCGATAAAATTGTCCTGGAGAATATAAAGGAGAACGTAAAGGAATTAATTGATAAATCACCCATTGAAAGATATTTCCTTCCGGAATGGTCCGGGGAGTATTTCGGGAACAATGAAAAAATATGTTACCTGAATCTGAGAGGGTCCTGGTTACCGGGCAGGAGAATATGGGGGAAAAGCTTCAGCAGGCTCAGCCTGATCGCAAATGTAGGCGCCACCTCGATCCCTGTGCTTAAGATCCTTGGTTACAGGAACTTCATTATTCTGGGGACCGACTGCAATTATGTTGAACATAACATTAAAAATGTTGAAATTGAGTATAATCCCGATGACAAAAGCGGCAGGAGGATAGTTTACAGATCATCAGGGGACGATGATCCCAATCATTTCCGACCTGATTATTTCGGGAAAGGGACAGAATACAGCAAGCCTCAGCAGGTGAATCATTTCAGAGGCTGGGAGTTTATTGCGAAAAAGATGAAAAAGGAGAAGGTAAATATTATTCTTTGCAGCCCCGGATCAAGACTTTCTGCCCTCTTTGCAGAAGGCGACTTTGAAGATATTGTCAGGAAATATTAGAGAATAAACCGAAATGAATACAGAGAAAGCCAGATCTGTCTTAAGATCGCCGGACACTCTTCAATGCCTGTTCACGGATCCCCTGCTTTCAGGATTTTCGGGTAAAAAGATAATTGCTCTTCTGCAGAATCTTTCAACCTGTCTTGATCCCCGCAATGAGATCTATCTCGAAATAGGTGTCTTCCGGGGGATGTCGTTAATGTCTGTTTCAAAGGTCTTCGAAGGCAGGACTTTCGGTATTGATAATTTTTCGCAGTTTGATCCTGAGAAAAAGAATTACAACCTTATCAGTGAGCATTGCAGGAGGCTTGGAATTGAAAATGCAAATCTTATCAACTGTGATTTTGAGGAAGCGCTGAAGAACCTGAAAGATCATATCAGTGATTCTAAAATCGGCCTTCTTTTTATTGATGGTCCCCACGATTACAGGAGCCAGTTAATGAGTCTGCTCTTATCAGTACCATACCTGGGCAAGGATGCTGTAATAGTAGTTGACGACAGCAATTACAGGCACGTAAGGCAGGCAAACGATGATTTTCTTGCCGTCTTCTCATCATACAGGCTTGCCTTTGAAAGATACACACAGGCTCATCCCATGAATTTGTCTCCCGGGGAAAGAGAGAATTCAAGGGAAGGATGGTGGAACGGGATCAACGTGCTGGCAAGTGACAGTATCACAGGGTTGTCCTCTGATAAAATCAGCACT
>CAZGGZ010000128.1:0-4243 GCA_964525415.1 uncultured Rikenellaceae bacterium
CACCTTCGTCGGCCTGGAGGGAATCGAACCCTCGACCCCATGATTAAGAGTCACGTGCTCTGCCAGCTGAGCTACAGGCCGTAAAAATTTTAATTGCCAAAATTACTATAAATTAGGACAAATTTTATTCTCTTCTAAAAATATCATGTCTGTTAAGGCACAGTGAAGGAGCTAGCAACATGTAATCATATGAAAACAAAAGATATATGAAAACACCAGGACAGTTTCTGATATTATCAGGATTAATAGCATTTTCCATTCAAACAAACTTATTCCCTCAGGAAATAAACAGGATGATAGTAGCTCTTGATGGCAGCGGTGACTATACCTCAATCCAGAAAGCAATCGATAACTGTAAATCATTTCCTGATAAACGCATTACTATATATATCAAAAATGGCATTTATAAGGAAAAGGTTATTGTTCCTTCATGCAATCCAGGAATATCTTTTATTGGTGAAAGCGTTGAGAATACCATTATCACCTTTGGAGATTATTTCGATAAAATCAATCGCGGAAGAAACAGCACCTTCTATACCTATACCCTGCTCGTCATTGCGGATGACTTCTATGCCGAAAACCTGACTATTGAAAACAGCGCGGGACCTGTAGGACAGGCTATCGCCTTATATGTTAAAGGTGACAGATGTGTCTTCAGGAATTGCCGTATCAGCGGTAACCAGGATACTCTTTTTACAGATGGACTGAACAGCCGCGAATATTTTGAAGGATGCTTTATTGAGGGGACAACTGATTTTATTTTTGGCCCGGCCACAGTTGTATTCAGGAATTGCACAATCCACAGTAAAAAGAATTCATATATCACTGCAGCAAGCACACCGGAAGGCAAAACTTTCGGATATGTTTTTCTGGAGTGCAAACTGACTGCTGCAGAGGGTATTGATAAAGTCTTCCTGGGTCGCCCGTGGCGCGATTATGCAAAAGTCGTCTTTAAGAATTGCGAAATGGGAAACCATATTTTGCCTGAAGGATGGTCAAACTGGTCAGGAACTGAACGTGACAAAACAGCATTTTACGCGGAGTATGAAAATACAGGTCCCGGATCAGAAACCTCAAAGCGAGTACCATGGAGCCATCAACTTTCGAAAAAACAGGCAAGGAAATATACTGTGGAATACATACTTGAATCCCGTGCACCTGTGGAAAAACCTGTTGAACAATGGATCAGGCGTGAGGAGTGATCCTGTAATGATCTTCCAGGATCTTTCTGAAAAACCGGCCCGGCAAAATATGCTTTAACATTACCGCAAGTCTCTGCTTAAAGGAGGCAATGATATATCTTTCCCGCGGATGCCTGCATTCAATGATCCTGACAAGCTTCCCTGCAAGCACTTCCGGTTTCCATCCTCCGGCTTCATCTTTTTCTATCACTGCCAGCGTTTTTTCAAATAGTTCTTCATAAGGATCTCCCGGTCCGGATGGTGCAAGAAACTTACGGCGGTTGGCAGAATTACTGGTGAAGAAATCACCCGGATTTATTACAATGACTTTGATATTGAGATGTCTGACTTCCATTCGCAGCGCTTCACTGAAACCTTCAATTGCAAATTTGCTTGCTGAATAAAATGCCTGGAAAGGCAATCCCATTATTCCTCCTATTGAACTGAAATTAATGATTGTTCCGCCGCCCTGTTTACGCATATGTGGAAGAACCTCCCTGGTCAGACTTACCATCCCGTTAAAATTGGTTTCCATCTGCAGCCTGATATTTTCCTGAGGTGTTGTTTCAATTGCCCCTCCGGTATGCATCCCTGCATTGTTAATAAGTATATCAATCCTGCCCTCTATGGATATGACTGTATCAACAGCTTTTCTGATTGACTGGATATCAATGAGATCCATTGTCAGAACGTGAACAAGGCCGTTAGATTCTGTCTCTTTTCTGACTGTTCCGTACACCGAATACCCGGCTTCTGCCAGAAGCTTTGTCGTTACTTTACCAAAACCTGAAGAGACACCTGTTATCAGTACAACTTTTTTCAATTAAGCAAGAATTTTAAGCTCTTTGGCTGCTTTAGTGATTTTTTCAACTGAACTATCAATCTGTTCCATGGTATGCGTAGCCATCAATGAATACCTTATAAGGCAATTTTCTTTCGGAACAGCCGGAGATACAACGGGATTAACAAATATTCCGTCTTCCAGCAATTTTCTGGTAAGAATAAGTGCTTTGATATCATCACGTATAAATAATGGTATGATCGGAGTTTCAGATTTGCCTGTGTCAAATCCTGCTTCTTTGAATCCCTTCAGTGCCTGATGAGTGTTTTCCCAGAGGCGGCTTATCCTTTCCGGTTCACTGACCATTATTTCAATGGCTGCCAGCACCGAAGCTGCTGATGCAGGTGTCATGCTTGCACTGAAGATCAGGGAGCGTGAATTATGTTTTATAAAATTGATAGTATCCTTATCTGCTGCAATAAATCCCCCAAGCGACGCAAGTGATTTGGAAAATGTCCCCATAATGAGATCCACCTTATCTGTCAGCCCGAAATGCGATGATGTCCCGGAACCGTTTTTGCCGAGAACTCCGATCGCATGAGCATCGTCAACCATTACTGTTGCATTGTATTTTTCAGCGAGTCTCACCAGGTCAGGTAATCTGGCAATGTCACCTTCCATCGAAAAAATGCCATCCACTACAATAAGTTTCAGTGTTTCAGGAACGCACCTTTTTAATTTGGTTTCCAGTGCATGCATATCGTTGTGCGCATATTTGAGCACTTTTGAAAAAGATAACCTGCTTCCTTCAATTATTGAAGCATGATCAAGTTCATCCAGAAGAATATGATCCCTCCGGTTTGTCAGGACTGAAACCACTCCCAGGTTTACCTGAAAGCCTGTGCTGTAGCATAGAGCTGCATCTTTCCCTACCAGATCTGCAAGCCTGTTCTCAAGCTCAATGTGTATATCAAGAGTGCCATTCAGAAACCTTGATCCTGCACATCCGGTCCCGTATTTGTCGATAGCTTTCTTTGCGGCTTCCTTGATCTTCGGATGATTTGTAAGTCCAAGGTAACTGTTAGAGCCAAACATCAGGACATCTTTTCCACTGATCTTTACTACGGTATCCTGATCCGACTCAATTTCCCTGAAATAGGGATAGATGCCTGCTGCCATTGCTTTCTGAGGGGCATCATACTTTGAAAGTCTTTCCTGTAATATTCTCAAGGTTTTATAGTTTTGATTGCGGGCTAAATATAAATAAAAAAGAAAAGGACTGTTAATGATTATAACTATTAATTATTTATGCATATTTGGAACTTCAAATTAACTTAAGTACCTGAGGTGCTTAATAATTGGGTAAATTATGTCAATCCTGTACAATTATTCCTTATACCTGGTCTTTGGACTGGCTGTAATGGTATTTATCCTTCTGTTCTTTATATCTGCACCATATGGCAAGTTTTCAAGAAAAGGATGGGGACCGGCTGTAAAATCGAAATGGGCATGGCTGGTTATGGAATTCCCTTCTCCTGCATTCATTCTGTTGTTCTTCATAATCTCACCTTCAAAAGGAGCACCCCAGATCATATTTGTAACAGTATGGCTGCTTCATTATGTTCACAGGACATTCTATTATCCATTCCGGCAGTCCGGAAGGAATAAGCCATATCCCCAGGTTATAGTCCTGATGGCAATTGTGTTCAACAGCATTAACGGCTTCATTAACGGATATGGAGTTTTCCATCTTTATCATTACTCTGCCAGGTGGCTGTTATCATGGCAGTTCATTACAGGAATAGCCTTGTTCATATGTGGTTATCTGATCAATAAGACTGCTGATGAAAAACTCAGTATGCTTAGATCTGAGAACCAGAAAGGGTATGTGATCCCGAAAGGCTGGATGTTCAATTATATCTCCTGCCCTCACTATTTTGGTGAGCTGATTGAATGGGGAGGATGGGCAGTCATGACCTGGTCGCTACCCGGACTATCGTTCTTTGTTTTCACATTTGCAAACCTTTTCCCGAGAGCTATTGCCTCTCACAGGTGGTACAGGAAAAACTTTCCCGGATATCCGGCAAAAAGAAAAGCGATAATACCTTTTATAGTATAATATATAACACGTACTCACCCCCTTAATCCCTCCTCTCTGCTAAAGCACTACCCGTTATACACAAGTACCTTAAAAGACTATAGTAATGATATTCAGGAGATTCCTCACTTCGTTCGGAATGACATATTGTGAAGGAAAAATTAGGGGAAGAAGCGGCGATTC
>CAZGGZ010000129.1:0-4199 GCA_964525415.1 uncultured Rikenellaceae bacterium
GAGCTTGCTCTTCAGCTGATCGACAGGATAAGAAATGATTTTCTTACTGAAGAGAGCCGTATCTACCTGGCTGAGAATGAGAAAGAAACCTATATTTCTGCCGTTCATATAGCGAAAGCCCTGTACGACCTTACCGGTGAAACCTCTTTAATCCGCCGGATGTATGTGATAACTGCAAAAGCCAAATCAGCAGTTCTCCGAAATGAGATCACCGAAAACGAGCTCTTTGTATCTGCAGGTATACCCGATTCGCTCGGTAAAAAACAAAACACTCTCTCCGCCAATATAGCTGCATATAATAATCTTATCCTCGAGGAGTCACAAAAAAAAGAACCTGACAGCATCAAAATATCACTCTGGAAAGATGCCCTCTTTGAAATGAACCGCGAGAAAGAGAGAATAAGCACTGCGATCAATAATGAGTTTCCGCAGTTAATGGAGCTCCTCAGGAAAACCGAACCTCTGCCGCCAGTTGAGGTACAAAGGAATCTCCGCAGGGACGAAACTATTATCGATTACCTGCTCTCAAATGAATACAATAAAGGAAAAAGGAACCTGTATGCTTTCATAATAACAAGGGATAACATTGAATTCATTCAGACCGGCCTCGATTCTCTCTTTATGAAAAGTGCTGAGATCATCCGGAATCACAGTGAAGGGAATAATGATTTCAGCGAGTATACCGGAGCACTTTACTATATGTACGATACCCTCGTAAAACCTGCTGAAGGATATCTTTCAGGAAATAAGCTGATCATCATTCCCGATGAGGAGATTGCCTGGCTTCCGTTTGATGCATTCCTGATGAATCCGCCTGATCCGGATCAGTCAGACTATGAGGGCCTCTTATTCCTTATCCGCAAATACGCCATATCATACGCCTATTCATCATCACTGATTTATGACATCCCGGGAAAACAAGGGAAAGGAGAGAAGGTGTCAGCTTTTGCACCGGATTACTCAGGCGACACACTCAATGTACAGGTGCCCGGACAACTTCAGGGCGCCGGAAAAGAGATAGAGTCTGTTCTTAAATGGTTCAAAGGTGATGAATTTACAGGTTCCCGGGCAACAGAGCACAATTTCAGGACTTCAATTCAGCAGCCGGCATTATTTCACCTGGCAATGCATTCGGTGACTGACATTTTAAATTCAAAATATTCATGGCTTGCCTTTGATGTAAAACCCGACACCATCGAAGACGGAAGGCTCTATAATTATGAGATCAGCCTGATGCGGATTGTTTCACCGATGGTGGTACTGAGTGCCTGCAACTCAGGTACAGGTACTCTGTATCATGGTGAGGGACTGATGAGTATGGCGCGCAGCTTCGTCCTGGCCGGTGCATCATCAGTTGTAAGGACATCCTGGGAAGTTAATGATGAAACCAGCGCAGGGATCATTATAAGCTTCTATCATTATTTGTCAAAGGGGATGAGGAAAAATGAGGCACTCCGGAAGGCAAAGCTTGACTATCTTGAAGGATCCACTCCCGCACTTTCAGATCCCCGGTACTGGGCTGCATACGAAGTGCTTGGAGACAATTCTCCGGTGACAGATAAAAACACCGGAATAGTAATTCTGATAATTGCTGCAGTGGTGCTCACCGCCGGTATTGCATTCTATTTCAGGCGGCGGAGGATCTTTTCCGCCCGCTCCGAGTAATAGTCTGACGATTTTGCCAGATATTTAAAGCAATCCGAGGCTTTATCCTTATCGCCCTCTTTCAGATAAACAAGCCCGAGATACCATCTTGCCTCCTTGGAATATTCTCCCTGTTTATCAGCCACGCTTTCAAGAAGGTTCAATGCCTGATTGTAATTGCCGAGGGCAAGATGCGTCATCCCGAGGAAAAAACGGGGCGTGACCAGAGAGGTGTCCATAGACATCAGTCCTGAGAATCCGGCCAATGCCGTCCGGTAATCGCCGTTATTATAGCTGCTGACGGCTGAGGACCACATGCCTGTTTCATTCCCGTTAATGCTCCGTGTTACCGGGGAAACTGCAGAAATTGATTCATAGTATTTTTCAAACAGTTTACCGGTATCATCTGATGGTATAAGAGCATTCACCGCGATTATGACTCCGGCCAGGATTGCGGCTGCAGCTGAAATATACCTGATGACCAGCGCCCTGGTCAAAACGGTTTTCCTGCTGTGATCCGGCTGACGTTGCGACCTATCTTCAGCTTCCTCAAATGAGCTTGTTATGAACCCTTTTATCTCTTTTGTTCCGTTGCCGTTTGCCTGCTTCTTTTTATGCCACTGCCTTACCCATTCAGAAGATATCTCATCCAGTCCTGCGTTTTTAATCTCTTCCCGCATCTCACTGACCTCATCATTTATCGCAGCATCTTCATATCTGCTCCCGTCCAGGCTCTCCCGGATGAATTCCTGATTATCTGTATTATGTGTATTCTTCTGATATTCAGCAACAATCAGTCTTGCCGATTCATCAGCCTTCGGATAACCGGGATCACTTCTCACATCCATGATATCCATCTCTGCCCTGAAAAACTCATCAATCCTGCGGTTCAAAACAGCATCTTCCCCGGACAACACCCTGTCATCCCACATCCCTGGTCTCTTTATTATATTTCCATTTCTCTCTCTCATTTTTTCCTGTTTCTTCTCCCTGCGCCCCTTGCCCTGAGCCCTGAGCCCCTTGCCCTGCGCCCCTTGCCCTGAGCCCTGTGCCCTTTGCCCTGCGCCCTGAGCCCCTTGCCCTGCACCCCTTGCCCTGAGCCCTGTGCCCTTTGCCCTTTGCCCTGCGCCCTGAGCCCTGTGCCCTGCGCCCTGCGCCCTGCGCCTATATTATTATTCCTTTAGTTACATTCTCCGACTCCATGATCTTCTTATAATCCGGGTGCATCTTCACCTTGTTAATCAGCTCTGCCTGTGTCTCGCATTTCTTCTTTCTCACGTAGCCATAGGTGTATCCCAGCTTTTCGGCTATCTCTTTCGGGGAATATTCTTCCCAGTATAGTTTCAGTATAGACTTTCCGGCCGGATCAAGAGTATCGAAAGCATTCCGGAATATATCCCGGTACATTTTATTGTCTATTATCTCTGTAAAATCACTTTCACCTTCGGTTTCAACCCTCCGGACAAGGTAACTGGCAGCGCGCCGGCGTTTTATGATCACCGATTTCCAGAGGTTTTCGCAGATGCAGTAGAGGAATGTTTTGAATTTGCATGTAAGGGTAAACTCCCTGCTGTCGATCTTTTCCAGCATTATCATAAGGCCCTCCTGGAATATATCCCTGGCATCTTCCCCTGTTCCGCCAAGGTTTGTAACCATAAGCCTGATCATGGGCAGGTACCTGTCCGACAAATAATGAACCACGTAACTCTGGCGGTTACGCAGACATTCAATAATTTCACTGTCGGTGAATTCTTTCACTAATGCCGAAATTTTTTGCGGGGGCAAAAAATCGCATTCCAAATGTATGTCTTTTTTAAATGAAAAGCAAAATAAAATTATCCCGGAGCAGGTAACAATTCAATACCCATCGCTATTAAACCATGTTTTTACTAAAAAAGTAAAAACATGATTTCGTATCTGACTGATATTAAATGCTTTATCTTTCCCTGGTAAAGGGAGGGGCAGGGCTTTAAGCTATTTTAGAGAAACATGAGGATTGCAAAGTCTCAATACAATCAAGGTTACCGTTTCAGCAGGGGAGAAGAGGGGAGTATTCCTGATACCGGCGATTTTTTCGATCGGATCATTCAAAACACTGAAGGGGTGCCTTTTCAGTTAATCTTCGGGCCGCAGATAGGAGAAGGAATATATCTCAATACGGGGGCTGGGATAACGCAGCTTCTTGGTATCTCGCCCGAAGATTTTACTGAAAGCCTCTTCCATGGCATGATTGAAGAGATAATTCCTCTTTCCGATGATATACCGCTTGATCCTGCAAAAAGCCGCAGGAAATTCATTAACGGCGAGATAAAGACCTATATGGCGGAACTTCTCATGAGGACTCCCGGCGGAGTTAAAAAATGGATCCTTGACACTTCAGTTCCTCTCCATGACGAAGAGACCGGGAGGATCATCGGTTCCCAGGGTGTTCTGTATAACGACAGCCACAGAATGAAGATACTTGATTCTGTAATAGAAACCAGGGTGAGGACTGATGAGACGGAGAGGCTCAAAGCAGCTTTCCTTCATAACATATCCCATGAAATAAGGACACC
>CAZGGZ010000130.1:0-4187 GCA_964525415.1 uncultured Rikenellaceae bacterium
TTTATATTTATTTTTTCAATTATTATGAAAAAGTCACCATTTACAGAAAGTAAGATTATATCAATTCTCAAACAACAAAATCATTATATTCTATGAAAGCAATGGCACTGACAGATCTGTTAAAGATTGAAATTGTTGAAAAGCCTGATCCGGAAATAATAAATCCTGACGATGTGCTTGTCAAAATGAAATCAGTTGGGATATGTGGGTCCGATATACACTATTACAAAGAAGGACGGATTGGAAGTCAGGTAGTTAAATATCCTTTTACCCTTGGTCATGAAGGTGCCGGAATTGTTGAAAAAACCGGGAAAGCAGTAAAAAATGTCAAGCCCGGGGATAGAATTGCAATTGATCCCTCCATGCCCTGCTTTTCCTGCGACCAGTGCAAAGCAGGAAGATTTCATACATGCAGGAATATCCGGTTTTTAGGTTGTCCTGATCAGGCTGAGGGCTGCATGTCTGAATATATTTTAATACCATCTGCAAGCTGCTTTATGCTGGAGAAAAATGTTTCTCTTGATCAGGCTGCCCTGTCTGAACCGTTATCAATCGGATTATACGCTACCAGGTTGTCTATCCCGCTTAAAAATGCCAGAGTGGGGATTCTTGGATCGGGTCCTATCGGAATCAGCGTCATGCTGTCAGCAGTTCATTATGGAGCCAATAAGGTGTATATGACCGATCTGCTTGATGAACGTTTATCCCTCGCGTCAGCTATGGGAGCACACTGGACGGGAAATCCTGAAAAGGAGGATATTGTGAGTGAGATACTTGAAAGAGAGGCACTTCAGCTGGATGTTGTATTCGAATGCTGCGGAAAACAGGAGGCTCTGGACCAGGCTATTCGTCTGCTTGCACCCGGAGGTAAGCTCGTGATAGTAGGTGTGCCGACTTTCGAAAGCTGGATACTTGGGACCGATGAAATGAGGAAGAAGGAGTTATCAATTCAGAATGTCAGGCGACAGAACAAATCTCTGGAAACTACCCTTGATCTGATATCAAGTGGAAGCATACTGCCGGATAAGATGCAGACACATACGTTCAGGTTTGATCAGATCAGTGAAGCTTTTGAACTGGTAGCAGGATATAAAGACGGGGTGATGAAAGCAATGATCAGATTTTGACTTAATTAAAGAGATATGTCACTTACAGATCAACAGATAAAGGAATTCGAGAAGACAGCCAGAAAGCTCAGGTACAAAATTGTCAAAATGATAGGACCGGAAAACGCGGGGCATCTCGGAGGTTCATGCTCAATAGCTGAGCTACTGACAGTATTATATTTCCATAAGATGCAGCATGATCCCTCTGATCCGAACTGGCCGCAGAGAGACCGGTTTATTTTAAGTAAAGGTCATGCAGCTTTAGCCCTGTATGCAGTGCTGTCTGAAAGCGGGTATTTCCCGGAAGAGGAACTGAATACCATAAAACAGATTGGATCCATTTTGCAGGGACATCCTGACATGTTGAAAGTTCCAGGAATTGAGGCCAATACAGGATCCCTTGGCCAGGGATTAAGCATTGCCTGCGGAATTGCATTGGCAGGGAAACTCGATAAAATGAATTACCGGGTATATTGTCTGATGGGTGATGGAGAAATTGCGGAAGGACAGATCTGGGAAGCTTCAATGGCGGCATCTCATTATAAACTCGATAACCTTACAGCCATACTGGATAAAAACAGGATCCAGGCGACAGGTCCAATTATTGAAAGGTTCGATACAAATCCGCACAAAGAGAAATGGCTTGCTGACAGTTGGTATGTTATCGAGGCTGACGGGCATAATTTTGCTGAAATAGAATTTGCTCTGGGACAGGCTGAAAAGAATAAAAACAAGCCCACCTTAATAATAGCTCATACAGTTAAAGGGAAAGGCATCCCGTTTGCAGAAAACAACGCAGCTTTTCACAATGGCATTATGAGCCAGGAACAATATAGGCAGGCTTTAGAAGCTGTCAGATTTTAACTTAAGATCACTATGGGAAATCAGAATTGCAGGGTTGTATATGGCAAGACACTGGTCGATCTGGGGAAGAAAAACGACAGGATTGTCGTTCTTGAAGCTGATCTGGGCAAATCAACAATGACAAGCTTTTTTCAGGAATCCTTCCCGGAAAGATATTTTGAAATGGGTATTGCAGAACAGAACATGGTATCCACCGCGGCAGGGCTGGCAATATCCGGTAAGATCCCTTTTGTAAATTCCTTTGCTGTGTTCTCGACCGGAAGAGTTTATGATCAGATCCGTCAGAGTGTATGCCTGGGTAAAGTGAACGTAAAAATAATTGGTTCAAGCTGCGGGCTTTCTGATTTCAGCGACGGGGCAACTCATCAGGGTATTGAGGATATGGCACTCATGAGAGCTCTCCCAAATATGAGTGTTCTGGCACCTGCCGATGGCATTGAAACAAAAAAGATCATTGAAGCGGCAGTTGATTATACAGGTCCGGTTTACATCCGGATTAACAGGAATGACATGCCTGATATGACGGATGAGCATGAGAAGTTTACAATAGGAATGCCCGGTGTTATCCGTCACGGAACTGATATTGCAGTTTTTGCAAATGGCTATATGGTCTGGAAAGCCCTGAAAGCGGCTAAAATGCTTGAAAATGAAGGAATTTCAATAAAGGTTGTTAATGTAAGTTCGATGAAGCCCGTAAATGAGGAAGCCATTAAAGATCTCTTAAAAGGGATAAAAGGTATAATTACCCTGGAAGAACATACGGTTATCGGAGGGCTTGCAAATATAATCACATTCATTTTACGAGGATGGGCTATACCTATTGAATCCATTGGAATAAATGATGTTTTTGGACAATCAGCTACTGATTATGAATCGCTTCTCGATCATTATAATCTTAATGAATCGGCTGTTATAATGGCAGCAAAAAAGATCCTTTCATGAAAGAGTATTTAATGCAATCCATGAAAAACTGGTATTACTCAGCAGCCTTTCTGGTTAATTTTCCGTATAACATCATGGAGAATCCTCCAAGTATTATAAGCAGACCGAGGACCATAAAGCCCGGCATATATGATCCGGTGCTTTTCAGGAATATTCCCACAATAAATCCGGCAAGTGTTCCGCCTCCTCCGGCAGCTATACCATTTATTATTCCAGCTGCTGGACCTATTGAATCAGGTTCAACACTTGACTCCAGGATTGTCCAGAAATTACCTGAATAGTTGCTTGCCCCGTATCCCAGAGCAAAGGATATAAGAATGAGCTTTGTTAATCCGGCATCCACGAACGGCAATAAAATCATCAGGGATCCCGGTATAATAAGGCCAAGCGTCGCAATTAAAAGGCGTTGTCCCGTTTTGTCGCTGATATAAGATATTGGAATTGCAAGAATGATAGCTGTAATATAAGGTAATGCGCTTCCAAGACCCTGTTTAAAACCGCTGTAACCTAAGGATTTCACTACCATTGGTAACCATAACGTTACACCCCAAAAAAGCATAGCCTGTGTTATATTGCTGAATACCAGGAATAAGAATGGCTTTCCTCCCAGAGCCTTCAGAGTAAGTTTAGGATTGGAAACCTGTGATTTTGACGCATAGGGGGCTTCGGATTCTTTTAGTAACATCGTCCAGAACAATGGCAGGGTGATAAACAGCCCTAAAAATGCTGTGATATAAAAAATGTATCTCCAGCCAAGTGCATCATAAACCGGCGTTAAAATGAAAAATCCTACTGAGAGTGCAATATATTGTCCATAGTACTGGATCATGGTGTTTGCCCTGGACAGTTCGTGAGGTGCGAACCAGGCTTTGGCAAAACGCGACTGTTGAGGCCAGTAAACACCTTCAGCAATACCCAGGATCGCTCTCATGACCAGGAGGGAAAACAAAGATCCAACAAATCCCGTGAGCAGTGTGGCTATGGACCACACAGCCAGCAAGGATATAACAACCCATTTCGGTTCAGCCCGCCTGGTGAATATACCGCCAAAGATATTAGCGCCGGCATAACCAATCAGGAACGTAGTAAGAACCCAGCTTGAGACAATGGCAAACCTGGAACCTGTAAACCCTAATTCCCGGGAAAGGGATGGAAGTGCAATCGAAAGATTAATTCTATCCAGATACGCAACAAATAACCCTACCATCAGGGTTCCTCCAATTCTTAACCAGCGGTTACTAGTCATAATATTTCTGTCGTTTGAATTATTACTGT
>CAZGGZ010000131.1:0-4168 GCA_964525415.1 uncultured Rikenellaceae bacterium
GTGATCCAGCTGGGATTCGAACCCAGGACCCCATCCTTAAAAGGGATGTGCTCTACCAGCTGAGCTACTGAATCTCTTTTCAATTTTTGCGCCTGCAAATGTAGGATATTTTTCTTTTAGTACAAATAGCAAAAACTTTTTTACAGTAAAGTGGAACCCCACCGGGGTTCTAAATATCAAACATCTATCAACCAATACCAGTGATTATGGAATCGCTCCGCGATTCTAAATTGATTAAGAACCCGGATAGGTTTCACTAGTATTTTCCTAATGAAAATTGATTTTATCTTACTTATAGTGTAACTTGCATTATAAACGAATAACTGTCAGGTAACAACTGATCGTTTCGAATTAAAGATCACATACAGACAGAATTGGGTATCTCATTATTAACCAATAATAAACAACAGGTATGAAGAAGTTATTCTATTTATTATTAGCTATGATCGCTGTCATATTCATTTCATGCCAGCAAAAGGTCGACTTTGAAAAAGAGAAAGCTGCCATTATTGATGTGCTTAATACCGAAGGTAGCGCTTTTATTGAATATGACCTTGAAAAAGTCTTTTCCCTTCACATGCAGGACGAACTGGCCACAAGGTTTGATGGCAACAAAATCTACAAAGACTGGGATGAGATCAGGTCCCTTTATGAAAGCTATGCTGAAAGGAACAAGCAGGATACAACATTTGCAAATCCGAAGAATATTAAGGAAAATATTATTTGTAAAGTGACGGGAAAAACAGCATGGTTGATTTGTGACAATATTTGGAAGTATGACCTGAACAATGTACCACAGGAATCGAAAAATATTCAAATTGCTTTCATGGAGAAGATAAATAATGATTGGAAATTCTCATTTAATGCCTTTATTCCATTACCTGGTGAATAGAAATTATCGAATCCCTGCAGGGTTCCTTAAACGTTAGAATAATACGGAGTGAAAACAGGATAACACCGCTGCCACTCTGTGTAACTGTGTTTATTTTGTACTAAAGGTTAAATCCTGAAATCTCAACTCCGGGCTTCTCACCTCTCGTATCCCGATTGAATAATTTCATCGTAATAACCTTCTCTTCACCCGGCATCAGTGATACATAGTTATCACTGAAAAACACAGGCAGAATTCTTTCACCACTTTTACTTCCGGTTACTTTCAGCCTGACCATAAGTGCAGGTGTCGATGTATTGTTCTTCAGGGTGGTAGTAAGCAGCCATTCATCACCTGATTTCTTTACTGTAGATCTGTTTTCAAGAGTAATTTTCGGCAGATCACGCAGTGCCTGGTAATTGCCGTTCTCAAGTCCCCGCCAGTAGAAGTTTTCCGATATAATCTTATCGCCTTCCTTCAATGTAAGCTTAATGAAATGAACAGATGAAAGATCTTCCGGCCACTCAAGCCTGAAACATTTAACTGTCTGATCCTCTTTACAATCAAGAGTTGTTTCCTTCTCCCACTTCACAGATCCGTCCATATTACGAATCTGAGCTTTTGCTAAAAGGCCTTTCCTGTTCTTTGCGTTGTAATTAACAACTTCAACTGAATCGAAGCCTTTGAAATCCCATATCGGATTCCATTGAATATGAATTGGTTCTGAACCTTTCTTGCAGCCAAAATATGCTGCAGTCGGGTCGAAATAATAATCATAGGTCTGCCATACCATTGAAGGCCATGCGGGATGACTCATCCACAAAAGCATCCCCTGCCTATAGGTGCTCCGCCCTTCAAATATTCCCCTGTACCCGTTGTAGTTTATCCATTGGGCTAATTCGGTAAATTCCTTTGCATCTTTTGCTTTCCCGAATCCTTTCTCAATCATTTCATTAAATGAAGCAGCCCTCTGGGCACCTTCCAGGCAATAGTCATGGATTCCCCACAGACTGCTCTGAGGCCAGAGGAGTGACTCAGGAATCGTCTGCACAAGGCTTTCATATGTCATGACATTAGGCATTCCCCTTTCACTGTGGAATTTATTATTCCCATAAAGGAGAAAATAATCTCTTGGCGGAAGTGCATTATATGGTCCTCCTCCGCTGACGACACCCATAGATGAGTGAGAAATATACTGAATGCCCGGATGTACAACAGGCAGCATGGAACGCAATGCTGTATCGATAACTTCAGGTGGATTTCCTTCATTACGTCCGCAATATAGCCCAATTGAAGGATGGTTCCTGATCCGTTTGACAAGATCTACCGCATTCTCCATAAACATTTCCGGATCACCGGGATTCGGACCATCAACCGGATTTGCCAGCCAGAAATCCTGCCATACCATAACTCCATGCCGGTCACAGGCTTCAAAGAACTCATCATCGCCGGTCTGCCCGACCCAGTTTCGGATCATTGTAAAGTTCATATCAGCGTGATATGCAACAGCTATATCGTACTCACGCCCGCGATATTCCAGGTTAGATTCAGGAAAGCCCCAGTTTCCGCCACGGCCGATAAAACGTCTGCCGTTTACATAGAGGTTCAGGATGTCATTGTCTTCATTAAACGTCAACTCCCTTACGCCGGATTTAAATGCTTTTTTATCCGATATGGAACCATCAGCTGCTTTAAAAGAAAACTCTACATCATAAAGATTTTGCTCACCGTAACCTTTTGGCCACCAAAGCTTTGGATCCTTTAGCAGCAGGGATGGATGCGCAGCTGAATTCATTTTCAATACTCTTGATTCTGAGGGTCCGAGTGATACTTCTTCCTGAAATTCAATATTGCCATACTTTCCTGTAAGAATCCCGGCGACTGCATCTTGTTTGTGGTTTCTGAGCGTAATCTCAATATTAATATCTGCTGAAGTTGTATCCGGCAGAGCAAGGTCAGTAAACACAAACGGATCCTCAATGGTTACAGGACCGTTCACGCTGAGGTAAACATCGTTCCATATGCCAATATTCCTGCCTCTTATTGTAGGTATCCAGTCCCAGCCGATTGATGCATGAAATGTTGGATTATCCGCTCCAAGAACTCCGCCGTTTTTATCGGGACTAAGAGCGGTTTGTTCTTTGATTACTCCTATATTGTCGTTTTTGACAATAAGGACTGCAATTGTGTTCTTCTGACCGGGTATAATCAGATCAGAGACATCAAATTTACCCCTGACAAATCCTCCTTCAATTCTTCCCTCCTTTTCACCATTTACATAAATATCCGCTTTCCAGTTTATGCCGTCAAAATTCAGGAACATTGTTTCACCTGTAAAATCCGGAGGCACATCAAACTCGTTGCGATACCAGAAGTCGGACCAGAAGAATGATTCGGAGATCATCAGCTGGTTGTCGTTATAATTAGGATCAGGCAGTGCACCAGCATTCCAGTAGGATACAAGCGCTGTTCCCGGAACTGTGGCAACTATCCAGTCGTCACAGTCAAAGCCGTTTTCAGAGATATTCTTGCCTGTTGATGAGACTTCGGATGCTCTCTGTATCCTCCAGTCACCCCCGCTTAAATACATAAATTTATCCGTTACAGCCGGAGAGGCTTTTGGCCTGGGAATCAATCCGCCGGTACCGAATACTTCCATCTCGCTCAGGATATAATTATTGCCAGATGCGGGTTCATTCATAAGCAATCTCACGTAGCGGCCGCTTACCATATCTTTAAGTTTTATATCGTCAAGAAGGTCATCACCACCCGGGAGAGATGCGATTTCATTCCAGTTTTTTGCATCATCCGAAACCTGTATCGATCCTCTTTCAGCCTTGCTGATCCAGTGAAGCTTTACCTGGTCAAAAGAAGATGGTGCGCCCAGGTCAATATAAATCCACTCATCGTCTGTTCCTTCACTCATCCATGCGCTGGCAAAGCTATGAGAGGGTGCGACCTTCAGACGTGTAACACATTCATATAAATCAAGATCTCCGAATACCCATCTTCTGACACATGGAGATGCAAGGCTTATCCTGTAGAAATTAAAGGCGACAGGTTCCTTGAATTCAAATGACTGGCTTACCAGTCTTGTCGGTTCAGGCATCCTGAAATTGAATGTAAAGGATGGTCTTGGTGCATCAGGATCCGGAGGTCCGAAAAAACCAGCAAACGGATCTGCTGTACGGCGTCTTCCCTGCCCTCTGCGTTGCGGGCCGGTATTCCCGAACATTGCAAACGGATTGGGTCTCTCCTGCCCTGGCAGTCCAAATCCCTTTGCTTTATCAAGTTCCG
>CAZGGZ010000132.1:0-4100 GCA_964525415.1 uncultured Rikenellaceae bacterium
ACTATTCTGTTCCCCAGCTTCTCCGATATCATCCTCAATGCAACTTTCAGATTCTGGTCCTTTTTCTGGAGCGCCAGCACTCTTTCGCTATCCCCTGATCTGGCAGCTTCCTCGAGCTGCGACATAATTTCCTTCAGTCTGACTTTTATCTTGTCGCTTTTGAATTTCAGCACCACATCGGGGACAAGATCTTTCAGTTTCATCTCTTCGGTTTCGACAAAAGCCTGTTTGTCTTTCCAGATCCTGCTAAGTTCATGTGATTCGGAAAGAAGCTCAGCAGATAATCTTGAAATAACCGGATCCTCGTGTTTTACAAAATGCTTGTCGCCCGGGAAGATTCCCTGCTGAGTGTAAAACCTGAACTCTTCAAAGATCCTGGCACAGGTATCATCATCAAAAAGAAGATCGTCTGAGATTATCTCCCTGACAATATAATCAGAGACGGTTGTCACATCTTCCTGCCCGTCCTCGCTGCGTATCTTCCTTTCAAATTCAACACTTCCGAATTTCAGCAGCAGCCTTATAACTTCTTTCTCCGAATAGTATGTGACGATATCCTGTTTAACCTGTTTCAGAATAACAGGCGGCGGAACGGGAAGATCCTCAAGACCGGGATATTTGTTCCTGTCCTGGAACGACCTCTGCTGGCGTAATTTATTGACTTCATGATAAAGAATAGCTTCCGTGATCTCAAGGTGTGTGCTGCACTCCTTGATATAAACAGTCCTGTTTATTGTTTCCGGTATAACCGCGATGGATCTGACAATATCGCGGATGAGATTTGCTTTCCGCACAGGATCACCGGCAGCTTCTTCAAGAAGAAGATCTGTCTTGAAACGGATAAAGTCAGTCTCTTTCTCCTTCAGATAACCAATGAATTCGGCATTGCTGACTTTTTTTGAATATGAATCAGGATCCTCTCCGTCGGGGAGTAGTACAATCCTGACATTCATTCCTTCTTCAAGCACTATATCAATTCCGCGGATTGAAGCCTTTATCCCTGCAGGATCACCGTCATACAGTATTGTAATATTGGGTGTGAACCGCTTGATGAGGCGCACCTGCTCCTGAGTAAGTGATGTTCCTGATGAGGCAACGACATTCTCAATTCCTGCCTCATGCAGCGACATCACATCGGTATAACCCTCAACAAGGTAGCACCTGTCCTCCCGTGTTATCGCCTTCCTCGCCTGGAAAATGCCATAAACGATCCGGCTCTTATGGTATATCTCCGATTCAGGTGAGTTGAGGTATTTTGCGGTTTTTACGTCCGATTTCAATATCCTTCCGCCGAAACCGAGAACCTGTCCGGATAATGAATGGATGGGAAACATAACTCTTCCGCTGAACCTGTCAAAGAGATGCTCCTCATGCTGGATTGACAGTCCGGTCTTTATAAGAAAGTCCTGCCTGTAGCCGTCATCAAGTGCACGCTGTGTAAAGGCATCACGCTTATCAAAGCTGTAACCTGCTTCAAATTTCTTTAGCGTGCTTTGCTGGAAACCTCTCTCTTTGAAATATGAAAGGCCCACTGTAATTCCTTCATCGGTCTGAAACAGATTTTCAGTGAATTGCCTGGCAGCATATGCAGAGAGTACAAGGAGGCTTTCCCTTTCATTCTGCTTTTCAAGCTCCTCAGGAGTAAGCTCTTTTTCGACAACCTCAATATGATATTTCCGTGCAAGGTATTTAAGCGCTTCGGGATAGGAAAGATGTTCATGCTCCATGATGAAATTGACCGAATTGCCGACCTTACCGCAGCCGAAGCATTTGAATATCTCTTTTGAAGGAGACACGGTAAATGAAGGAGTTTTTTCGTTATGGAAAGGACAGAGTCCCAGGTAGTTGACACCGCGTTTTTTCAGGGGAACAAACTCCTGGATAACGTCAACGATCTGGGCGGCATCAAGAATTCTCTCTATTGTGGGGCGGTCAATCATGACTCAAAGATATTCAGAAAAATGTGTATTCGGGATTTATCGTTTAGATAATATGTATAGTGAAATTTAGAGGGCGGGAGTGCGTGATGGCGGGAAAAACTAAAAGAAGAAATGGTAAAACAACAGAAACTTTAAATGCTGATTGATAAACAATTAACTCCTTATGGGATTTAATAACATTCATAAATTTGTTTTTAAGCAACGAGATATACAAATATATTAAATCTTTTCAATACCTGTTTCTCGCCCTTCCGTTTCGCGGAACTTCTTCGCTTTGCTTCTTGTCTCGCACTCTCGCCATCTCGCTCTCTCCCCCTCCTTCTTCTAATTTTCACTAAATTTACTTCCAAAGTCCAATCTGTATGAAGAAACTGGTCATACTCACCGGCGCCGGCATGAGCGCAGAAAGCGGAATACGCACCTTCAGGGAAGCAGGCGGATTGTGGGAAGAATATGATGTCACGGAGGTTGCATCCCCCATGGGCTGGTGGAAGAACAGGGACCTGGTCCTGAGGTTTTATAATGAAAGGAGAAGACAGCTTGCTGACTGTGAGCCCAATAATGGACACAAAGGCGTGGCAGCCCTGGAGAAATATTTTGATGTTGAAGTGATAACACAGAATATAGACAACCTGCATGAAAGGGCAGGGAGCACAAAAGTCCTGCATCTTCATGGCGAACTGACCAAAGCAAGAAGTACAGCAGATCCGTCACTTATTTATGACATTGGTTATAAAGATATTAACCCGGGTGACAGTTGTGAAAAAGGAAGCCAGCTTCGGCCGCATATAGTATGGTTCGGTGAAGCTGTCCCGATGATGGATGAGGCAGTAAGGATAACTGAAACAGCCGATATTTTTGCTATAATCGGATCGTCATTGAATGTTTATCCTGCCGCAGGACTGATTGAATATGCGCCGAAGGAAGCATCGTTGTGGCTTATCGATCCGAATGAAGTTATCATTCCGGCTTACCGGAAGGTAGAAGTGATCAAGGCAAAAGCTTCCGAAGGTGTCAGGATATTAACTGAAAGACTGGTACAATAATCAGTCTTCTCGCCCTCCCGCCATCACCCCCTCCCGCCCTCAAATTATTTTGTTACCTTTACATTCCTATTGTAATACGCATAAAATGGCTGATCGTAAGATAATAGTGGCCGTCACAGGCGCCAGCGGATCTATTTATGCAAAGAACCTGCTGGATAGACTGGTAAAACTGAAAAAACCGCCAATAGAAATCGCTGTTATCTTTTCCGATAATGCAAAAGAGATCTGGGAATATGAACTTGGAGAGAAATTCACGGCAGCAAAGTCTGCGAAGGAGTTTGATAACAACTCATTTTTTGCGCCCTTCGCATCCGGATCCTCCGATTATGATACTATGGTTATCTGCCCGGCATCGATGGGAATGCTTGGCCGGATTGCCGGCGGAACGTCTGAAAATCTTATTGCGAGGGCTGCTGATGTTATGCTGAAGGAGAGGAAGAAGCTGATCCTTGTCCCCAGGGAGACTCCATACAATCTCATCCATATCAGGAACATGGAAACACTTACTCTTGCAGGAGCGATAATTTGTCCTGCAACACCTTCTTTTTACTCCAGACCAAAAACCATTGAGGATCTCATCAATACGGTTGTGGAAAGGATCATCTCTCTTGCCGGATTTGAGGCGGAAACGTTCACGTGGATGAAGAATGATTGACAGCAGGATAAACAGGTTCTTCAAAAAGCATCATGTGCTGACAATCGCCACGTCTGTAAATAATGAGCCATGGTGTGCCAGCTGTTTTTATGTTTACCTGGAAGAAGAAAACACTCTGGTATTCACAACGGATCTGAAAACAAAGCATGGGCAGGATTTTTTAAAGAATTCAAATGTAGCAGGAACCATTGCGCTTGAAACCAGGATAATAGGGAAAATCCGAGGGATACAATTCCAGGGAACTGTTTCAGAACCGGAAGAAAAAATAGCTGTCAAAGCAAGAAGCGCTTATCTGAAAAGATACCCTGTTGCGATGCTGATGGATACACATCTGTGGGTGGTGAAGCTCACTTATATCAAATACACAGATAACAGACTGGGTTTCGGGAAGAAGCTTATCTGGCCTTTTAATTCCCCCCTTGAGGGGGGATAGGGGGATGTAAAGCTGATAAAAACATC
>CAZGGZ010000133.1:0-4062 GCA_964525415.1 uncultured Rikenellaceae bacterium
TTTAGCCAACGGAATCAAAAAACAACACACAATAAGGGCTTTAGCCCAACAATAATGATGGACTGAAGTCCCGGAAGAAAAGAGAAATTAACATCCGTCGGCTGAAGCCGACGGTAACTGAAGGCGATGCATCCAGCAACTTTTATTTTCCTTTACCGTTGGCTTTAGCCAACGGAATCAAAAAACAACACACAATAAGGGCTTTAGCCCAACAATAAAGAGAGACTGAAGTCCCGGAAGAAAAGAGAAATTAACATCCGTCGGCTGAAGCCGACGGCAACTAAGGGTGATTTCTGCTTCCGAACACAAGATGGTCTTTATCGATGTCAATTGTAACCGTAGTTTCCTTCTGAATCCTGCCTGAAATTATTTCTTTTGATAACTCGTTTATTATTTCCTTCTGTATCAATCGTTTAACAGGACGTGCTCCGGATTGAGGATCATAACCGTGCTGTGCCAGCCAGTCGATTGCAGAATCCGAAACCTCAAGTTTAAGATTGTTGTTTTCCAGTATCTTTCTAACATTGTTCAACTGGATCTGCACAATTTCCCTGATCTGTTTAAGATTGAGAGGACGGAATATTACTATCTCATCAACCCTGTTGAGAAATTCGGGCTTGAGTGATATCCTCAGCAGTGCAAAAAGATCTTTCCTCAGTAGTTCTGCTTCATTTTCAGGCATATTGTTCTTCCATTTATCCATTTTGTCCCTTATAATATCGGATCCAAGGTTTGAGGTCATAATTACTATGACATTCCTGAAATTTACTGTTCTTCCCTTGTTGTCAGTAAGCCGGCCATCGTCAAGTACCTGAAGCAGAAGATTAAACAGGTCGGGATGGGCTTTTTCAATTTCATCCAGCAGGACAACAGAATAAGGTTTGTGCCTGACAGCTTCTGTCAGCTGACCGCCCTCATCGTAACCAATGTAACCGGGAGGCGCACCTATAAGTCTGGATACCGAATGCCGTTCCTGATACTCCGACATATCGATACGGGTAAGCAGGTTCTCATCATTAAAAAGACATTCAGCCAGAGCCCTGGCAAGCTCAGTTTTACCTACCCCGGTAGTACCGAGGAAGATAAATGATCCCACGGGTCTTTTCTGATCCTGGAGACCTGCCCTGGATCGCCTGACAGCATCGGCAACAGCTGAAATGGCTTCATCCTGCCCTACTACCCTTTTATGCAATTCGTCCTCAAGCCTTAAAAGCTTTTCCTTTTCGCTTTCAAGCATGCGCGACACCGGTATTCCTGTCCATTTTGCAACAACTTCGGCAATATCTTCCGACCTCACCTCTTCCTGAACAAGTGATCCCTTGCTCCTTTTCTGTTCGATCTGGTTCTTCAGCCCGGCAATTTCCTTCTCCATTCCAATGATCTTTCCATAGCGGATCTCGGCAACCCTTCCATAATCTCCCTTCCGTTCTGCCTCATCTGCTTCAAACCGGAGTGATTCAACTGCTTCTTTTTTCTCCTGCACTTTCTCAATCATCTCCTTTTCACCTTTCCATGCCGCCATTAATCCGTCTTTTTTAGACTGTAATTCAGCAAGTTCTGAAGAGATCTCCTGTTCCTTCACTTTATCGCCGTCCCTCCTGATGGCTTCCTTTTCAATTTCAAGACGTGTTATTGCCCTTGTGACTTCATCAATTTCATAAGGTACTGAATTCATCTCAAGACGCAATCCTGAAGCTGCCTCATCGATAAGGTCAATAGCCTTATCGGGAAGAAACCGGTCGGTTATGTATCTTGTGGAGAGGTCAACAGCTGAAATAATTGCTTCGTCCCTGATGATCACCTTATGATGAGTTTCATATTTCTCCCTGATCCCGCGCAGGATGGATATTGAATCCTCCCTTCCGGGCTCATCTACCATTACAACCTGAAACCGTCTCTCAAGGGCTTTATCTTTTTCAAAGTATTTCTGATATTCATTCAGGGTTGTTGCACCAATAGCCCTGAGTTCTCCTCTTGCCAGGGCAGGTTTGAGAATATTGGCGGCATCCATTGCACCTTCGGATTTGCCTGCACCAACAAGTGTATGTATTTCATCAATGAAAAGAACTATCTCTCCGTTCGAAGCAATAACCTCATTGACTACCGATTTCAGTCTCTCTTCAAATTCACCTTTGTATTTGGCACCGGCGATAAGGGCACCCATATCGAGGGAATAGATGGTCTTGGATTTCAGGTCCTGAGGGACATCGCCTCTTGTGATCCTGTGGGCTATACCTTCGGCGATAGCGGTTTTTCCGACTCCCGGTTCCCCGATCATTACAGGATTGTTTTTTGTTCTCCGGCTAAGGATCTGAAGGATCCTTCTGATCTCCTCATCACGTCCTATCACAGGATCAAGCTTACCTGTCCTTGCTCTTTCATTAAGGTTTATAGCATACCTGTTCAGAGAATTAAACGTCTCCTCAGATGTCGGATTCTCGACAGTTGCACCTTTACGGAGCTCACTGACAGCCGATTTAAGATCCTTCATTGTAACGCCGTAATCCTTAAGTATCTGGGATGCTTTATCGGAGGTATCGATTATTCCCATAAGGATATGCTCGGTAGTGACAAATTTATCCTGCATCTTTGAAGCATGATCATTTGCTTTTCTGAGAGCTTCTGCCGCTCCGGATGACAAATATGTTTCACCTCCTGAAACCCGCGGGTATATATCGATCAGCTTTTCAATGTCTTTTAAGACTGAGGCACTGCTGATGCCGATCTTTCCGAAGAGCCAGTTAATTATGCTCTCTGCCTGGCTTATCACTCCGTGAAGCAGATGGGCACATTCAACAGCCTGCTGTCCTTTTGCATCAGCGATATTAAAAGCCTGCTGGACAGATTCCTGAGCTTTTAAGGTGAAGTTGTTTAAGTTCATGTTTATACATATTTAATAATAGTTACTGGGTACTGGCCCTGTGAAATATGGCCAAAACCTAGGCCTGGTGCTATTTCACAGGGCGGGGTCCTGGGTCCTGGGTTTATAACCAGCAACAAGCAACTAAGACATTCAGCAATTTGTTTGCCATTTGATTAATTTGACTTTTTGACATTGCTAATGAAGCGGTTATGACAATATGACAATATGACAATTGAGAACCCACCCCTGCCCCTCCCAGGAGGGGATCCTATGGAATTAGTCTTATACCAACTCCTGATATAATAAGAAAGACATGCTCATATTGACTATTTATAGAAGTATATTTGAATAAAAATTAATATGATGGATAAAATTCTCTGGAAGCCGGGGACAATGATCTATCCTCTGCCGGCTGTTATGGTAAGCTGCGGGGCAGTGCCTGAAGAATACAATATTATGACAATTGCATGGACAGGAACGATTTGTACCGATCCTCCAATGTGCTACATATCGGTAAGGCCGTCACGTTATTCTTATGGAATAATAAAGAAGCATGGTGAGTACGTAATAAACCTCACAACCAAAGCCCTGGCGTTTGCTACAGACTGGTGCGGAGTTAAATCAGGAGCCGATCATGACAAGTTTGCTGAAATGGGTCTTACACCTGTTAAAGGGGAAATAGTAAATGCTCCATTAATAAAGGAATCGCCGGTTAACATTGAGTGCATCGTAAAAGAAATAAAGGAACTGGGATCGCATCATATGTTCATTTCAGAAGTGGTCGCGGTCAATGCTGACAAGACACTGTTTGATGAAAAAACAGGCGTTTTCAGGCTTTATGATGCTGAACCGATATGTTATTCGCATGGCAGGTACTATGAGACTGGAAAGTTCATCGGGAAATTTGGATTTTCGGTGAAAAAAAGGCGGAAAGGCATTTAGGTGTGACGGCTTGAAGGCATGAAGGTGTTAAGGCGTGATGGTACTAAGGGATTCTGATCCGAAATACAAATCATTATTGTCTCTCGTCTCTTTCATGAAAACAACTCTATGAGTCCATCTTCCCGGAGGACAATTTCATACATCAGATGGAGATTCCTCATTTCCTTTTTTCCATCGCTCCTGCTCATGCTCAGGTTCATTACTACTAATGACAAGTTTCTTTTTAATTGGTGGATAATAGATAAAGATCCTTCACT
>CAZGGZ010000134.1:0-3872 GCA_964525415.1 uncultured Rikenellaceae bacterium
CCTGTAAATTAGCCGGTTCACTTCCGGTCCTGCTGCTTGAAACAAGAATGTAACGTCCAAACTGGAATACTTTGGATAGGAGTTCCGGATCGGGGAGACCTTTTTTAAGGTCAGCAATTCTCACATCTATAGGTTTTTCATTCATCAGGGGATCACCAATTTTTAGATGCACACGACCCATCAATCCAGAAAAATCACTCAGATGTGTGCTTTTCAGGATTTTAAAATCCTTACCTGAAATTCCTGATAGGATCTTTTCACATGCGGCGGCAGGATCTCCGCTTATATCTTTATAATTTATAAAGCTTGTTGCAATTGCGAGTACAAATGTCGCAGAATTGGCATTTGTAATCACAAGGCTTGAATCTGTTGTTTCAAGTTTCCCTTTATCGGGTGTTGCCACAAGTGAAGTTTGAAATTTCATACCAGGGCCTTCAACCTTTGCTATAAGCCAGCTGTCCCTTGCGGGTAGGTATTTCCAGGAGCCATTCATGGTCAGTTTATTATCCCTGGCTATTGTTTCTTCAAGAAAAGGGCTTCTTAGCTTTGCCTCCAGAGAGACCTTTCCCGGTTTATTTGCCGAGATCTTCATCACCATTGCATGGTCGGGATATGACATGAATACCTCCCTGGTCATCTTCACATCTCCGTCGGTATAGCTTACCTTCACAATTCCGGTTTCCATATCCAGCTCACGATAGTAATCTTTTATTGAGTCTCCTGTTTCCTTAAAGTCAAGAAGAAGGTCGCCAACCGGCTGATAGGCCTGCTGTGCAGCTGGTATTCCATAGAAATGTTCATCAGCCAGCTTTTCAGCCTCTTTGTACTTATCATCAAAAACAAGGTTTTTGATTTTCTCAAAATACTTGTTTGCATCAGAATCGTTGTAATCATGAGGTCTTCCTGACCAGAATGTAGATTCATTCAGGGCAATCCTTTCATTAATTACTTTGCCGAAGACATTGGCTCCCATGTAACCGTTACCGATGAAAAGTCCGTCGAGCCAGACTTTGTCGGCGGGTTTATTATACCAGAGAACCATCTCTTTCGATTCCAGTTGTTTGTTTGTGGAAATCGAACATGATGCCAACATTATCAGGCATGTGAGAAGAGGAAAGAAAAGCATCTTCATAATATTATTAACACAGGTTAATACTAATGATCCTTTGAAACAGTAAATCTTAATTGGTAAACTGTACCCAATCTACATCAACGATACCATAATCTTTGAGCACTAATACAAGATTGTGTATCCCTTTCTTATATTTTGACAATCTGGTATTCATAATATTCAAAGAGGCATTCTTTGGGACATTAACTTCAGCGATGAGGAGGCCATCAGGTTTATCGAGCCGGATCTGAATGACACCTCCCGTCTGTGATGAGGCATTGACCTGGACAGACTTAAGCTTCCTGGTTCCGAAATCGACAGTATTATAAATTATCCAGCTCCTCTGTTTGCCTAATATTGCTTTCCAGCCTTTAAACGTGTTGGTGGTATCGATGAATGCTATAGAAACTCCGTCCGGACTAATGTGACTATATCGATCTATTTCTATTTTTCCAAGGGCGTTTGTGATGCCAACACCACGATTGGTGGGAACTACTTTCCTGATGGTTCCGTCTTCGTTAAAGAAGAGACTATCAATACAGACAGACCTGTTCTTGTCAAACTTAGGTGAGTAGGCGCTCTGATGATAAAACAGATACCACTGGTTTTTGTATTGTACAAGTGAGTGATGATTTGTCCAGGTCCCCATGGGAGTCTCATCCATAATAACTCCTGTTACTTTAAAGGGTCCCAGAGGATTATCACCCATTGCATATTCCAGCCTTTCAATTTTATTTTCAACATGAGGATATGTTAAATAATATTTGCCATTTCTTTCGAAGAAAAAAGGCCCCTCCACTAATCCCTTTGTCGGCAGATCTCCGAGGACAACAGGTTCGGATGCGAGTTCTGTCATATTGTCCTTCAGCCTGGCGGCAAATATTCTGTTAAGGGAGTAATAGATATAAGCCTGACCATCCTTATCAATGAACACACAGGGATCAATACCCCTGACATTTGTTATCGGTTCTTTATGCGGAACATATGATCCTTCGGGCTTATCTGCAATGGCGACTCCTATGCCGAATCCCCTGCCTGTTTTGATATTTGCAGGAAAGTAGAAATAATACTTACCATTTCTTTCAACGCAGTCAGGAGCCCACATGCTGAACGAGGTTGGATTAACCCAATCGACTTTTTCCTGGCTCACAATAACCCCATGATCGATCCATTCTGTCAGGTTTGATGATGAAAAGACGTGATAATCTTCCATGCAGAACCAGTCCTTACGCGGGAAACTTGCGGGAGCAGGAATATCGTGTGACGGGAACAGATATACCTTACCATTGAAAACCCGGGCAGTCGGATCAGCGCTGAACTGATCGCGGATGACCGGATTTTGTGAATAGGAGAAGGTACTCATTAATACTATTCCTGCGAGCAGCAATGATTTTAAGTATTTCATTGTTTTTGGATTTTTATTGTTAATTATTTAACACTGGTTTTATTTGTTGGCAATTTCGCCTGCAGCTTTTGCAAGGAAGATATAGTCAGCACTGCCACCGATCGTAACTTCATTTTCACCCCACAGGAAAGGCCAGTCATCCTTGTTTTCGAGGAAGTCAGGCCTCAGAAAGATCAATCCTGGGACAATACCTCCGGCAATTATTGTGAAATCAGCCCTGTTATTCCCGTAAGCGACCTTCTTCGACCTTGTTCCTACTGCTTCAACAAATGAGATATTTGAATAAGGATGACAACCCAGGACGTAATTCATACCGCGAAGGACAAATTCCTTGTTCATAACATCAGGGAAAGCCTTGTAAGCGTAATAGTTTGTAATTGCCCAGGAGACAACAGTTCCGCTTCCGCCCCAGGTTCCCAGTGATATCGGCACACCGTATGGATTCTGTTTTTCAATTTCAGCCAGTGATTCTTTGTACTTGACAACATAGTCTTTCAGTTTAGCTTTATAGGTATCGTCCATATATGGCAAAGCCTTAAGTGCGGAAAGAAGGCCTCTCCCTGCAAAAGCTCTCTGAGGGCCGCCTGCCGGACCACTCTGTGGCTCAAGGGAGGTCCATATCTGTTCCAGGAACCTGTCGGCATATTTCTTTTCTTTCGTGGTGATAAATAACTGAAGAACAGCATCCATATCAGAGCCCCTGCGCATCATCGTCATTGGGTTATTACTGTTAGCATTAGCGTTTTTAGATGCTTCATTAGCCTCCTCTAATAATCTTTTAGCGCAAACCAGGCTCCTGTCTGCGAGATTGTCATCGAAACCTCTAAGGACACGACTAGCAGCGGCCAATGTTGCAGCTGTTGAATAATCTAAAAATGGCTGACGGGTGGTGAAAGCCCACCGATCATCCATGGTGCCGCTTGACTTACCGTCTGTTTCAAAAGGTTTCAGGGCAGAATTATATGGAAGATTGTCGGTTTCTGTCATTGCATCTCCCAGGTGATGGTACTGGTGCAGGTTGGGAACTATGATTCCCTGTACCGGGTGACCGATATTTTCACACTGAGCCACAAGGTTCAGTGTCCCGTGCTCAATCTGCTGAAGAATATCCGGCTTTCCGTCAGGACGATGGATATCTACATATCGTGTTTTCTGGTCTATAAATGTTTGGTCTCTGTCGAGCTTAAGTACTTCCCAGGCTTCAACAAACCTTGAAACAACACTGTTATGAGAACCGGTCTGTATATCGAAATCGCCGGCATCGAACCATCCGCCAACAGCCATATTGGGAATACGTTCCAAAGGTTTGTATTTTGTATCAGTTGTGTTTCCCATTCTGTATCCATCGAAGTGCTG
>CAZGGZ010000135.1:0-3799 GCA_964525415.1 uncultured Rikenellaceae bacterium
ATAATTATGTCATTCCGAATGAAGCCGACGAAGGAGGCGTAATGAGGAATCCCCTCCTTACGAAGCAGGGAAGGGGGCAAATCCTGAGCGGAGCGAAGGGTTGGGGGTGGGTACATGTTGCCGAGGTCCGGGGGGATGAGTACATGAGATCACATAAAGACAACTCCAGTTACTCAAAACTTTTTTATCTTTTTATTTGGATATTTTTTCTGCTCAGCATATTTTTACGCCCGCAATCAATTTTTAAAAACTTAATGGACGACTATCCGGCGGATATATTAAACTGAATCCTGGTACAGCAGGGCAGCCGGTTCTCCCGGTCACTTCCTCCTGTATCACTGACAGAAAGGAGGTGACTATGACTTCACTCACAACATTTTATTTAAGCGGAATACTGGGAAAGGAAGCTTTTGGTTCTGATGGCGATGCCATTGGCAGGATCAGGGACTTGCTTGTCAGTGCTGTTCCTTCAGGACAGAATGATCCCAACCAGCAAATAATAACAGGTGTAAAACTGAAGATCGGGAAGGAAGCAAAATTCTATTCCTTCAATGCTTTCAGGGTTTCGAAAGCCAGAGAGCTGATCAATGTAACATGCACGGATCTCATTGAGCTAAGCAAAGAGGAGGTTGATAACGGCCTGCTGCTCGATGAAAATATCCTCGATAAGCAGATAGTCGATCTTAACGGGCGCAAGCTTGTAAGAGTCAATGATGTGCGGCTTGCAACGCTTCCCACCGGTACATTCGCAGTTGCTGTAGATATTGGAATAGAGGGATTATTGCGGCGGATCGGCATATCAGAACCGATGAAGAAATTACTCTCACTCTTCAGGATAAATATACCTGCAAAGTTCATCCTGTGGGATGATGTTCAGGCAATTGATTTCTCAAACTTCAACATCAAGCTTTCAAAAAGCTATGCAAAACTCCAAACGCTTCACCCTTCTGACCTTGCAGATATTCTTGAGGATCTGGGTAAGAAGTCGAGTACTTCTGTTTTCTCCGCTCTTGATGAGGAGAAAGCTGCGGATGTTCTCGAAGAGCTCGAAACTGATGCCCAGATACATATTGTTGAGAGCCTGCCTGTCGGTAAAGTTGCTGATGTGTTTGAAAAGATGCCTGCCGATGAGGTTGCAGATATCCTTGATGAACTTGAGGATGACAAAGCCGAACTTCTGCTGAAGGAAATGGAAGCTGAGTCATCCCAGGAGGTAAGGGAACTGCTCGAGTACGATGATGATCTTGTGGGAAGCATTATGACAACCGACTACCTTTCTTTCAGTGCCGCAAAGACTGTTGATGAGGTGCTCCGTGAGCTCAGGATAAAGAAACCTGAATCTGCTGAGTTGTATAATATGTTCGTCACTGAAAAGGATAACAGGCTTATTGGCACCTTTAACCTTCGCGATCTTGTTGTGGCAGAGCCTGATATAAAAATAAGCTCCATAATGAAATCGGAACCTGTTTCATTGCTTGATGACCAGAAGACCACTGCAATAGCAGAAATCGTCTCCAAGTATAATCTTCTTGCAGTCCCGGTTATCGACCAGAATGAACAATTGCAGGGTATGGTGGTCGTGGATGATGTTGTGGAGGACCTGATAAGTGAAAGGAGAACAAGGAAAAGAAAATAAAGTATCATGGCCGGCATAAGAATCGGAATTAACAGAAGGAATATATTCAGGCGGCTGGCAATATTCTTTATGATCCTGGGCCCCGGTATCATTACTGGAAGCGTGGATAACGATGCCGGCGGAATAACCACCTATTCGGTCGCAGGAGCCCTCTACGGATACGGTCTGATCTGGACCCTGATACCATCATTCATTGTGCTGGTAGTCATCCAGGAGATGAATGCGCGGATGGGAATAGTAACCGGTAAAGGACTGGCTGATCTGATAAGGGAAAATGCAGGCATAAAGATCACGGTTCTGATATTCCTGGGACTTCTTTTTTCAGGTATCGGGAACACAACAACAGAATTTGCCGGAGTGGCCGGCAGTATGGAAGTCTTTGGAGTAAGCAAATATATATCTGTTCCGGTTGTAGCAGTTCTTGTATGGGTGCTTGTGGTAAAGGGAACTTATAAGATTGCTGAACGTATCTTCCTGGTATTCAGTGTGTCTTTGCTGACATACGTTGTGTCGGCCATCATGGGCAAGCCCGACTGGGAATCAATCGGATCTGCTATAATCCGCCCGAAAATGGAAATAAGCACAAGAAGCATGGCAATGGTGATCGGTCTTGTTGGTACCACCATCGCTCCATGGATGCAGTTCTATATGCAATCTTCGGTGATAGAGAAGGGATTGAAGATGAAGAACTATAAATATACTCTTGCTGATATTATTGTCGGCTGCGTAATAACAGTAGTAGTGGCTTTTTTCATAATGGTGGCATGCGCCTCTACTCTTCATCCTAACGGAATTGAAATAAATGAGGCAAAGGATGCAGCTCTCGCACTGAAGCCTCTTGCGGGTAACCTGGCATCACAGGTCTTTGCATTTGGTCTGTTCATCGCATCAATCTTTTCGGCCACTATCCTCCCTCTCGCAACAGCATTTTTTGTATGTGAAGCATTCGGATTTGAAGCAGGGCTGGATAAAAAATGGGATGAAGCCAGGGAATTCTATATACTTTATACCGGGATACTGATAATCTCTGCTATAATAATACTTCTGCCAAATGCCCCGCTGATTTCTATCTCATTATGGTCACAGGTCATAAACGGCGTCTTGCTTCCTGTAGTTTTAATCTGCATGATGATCCTGATCAACAAGAACAAGATCATGGGAACACACGTGAACGGCAGAGCAACAAATATTATCGGATGGACCGCTGTTGTAGTCCTGGTATGCCTTTCAGCAGCACTTCTGATACTTCCTCTTTTCAGTATCTGAAACGGGCTATTCTTCAGGCCATTTGCCCTGAGCAAAAGGTTTTGGGATTATTTTCCCCGGATCAATGACAACATGTTTAATCTGTTTCCTGTTCCAGGTGTATGTGACGTGAACCATTCCGTCATTTGTCTGTATTACAGCAGGATATGAGTACTCAGTTCCCTCCATGTCATTTTCCAGAAGAATTGCGGCTTCCCATTCAATACCGTCTCCTGATTCAGCAACATTAAGGCAGTTTCGCCCTTTAGCCAGGTGGTTATAAACAATAATGTGCCTGCCATCCCTGAGAGAAATGGCATCAATCCCTGCGTTAGGATTCGGGAGGTTGAGTGGAACAAGCGCACTCCAGGTCCGCCCGTTGTCTTCTGACCATGAAGATAACACCCTGGATACATTGCTGCGGCACAGAATCTGCAGCCTGTTGCCAGGATGCATCAATACTGATGGTTGTATTGCTCCCGTATCCCTGTCATTAAGGGCAGCAGTCCTTTTCCAGGTTTTTCCGTTGTCTGCAGTAAATTCCATATGAACTCTCCAACCCTCATTTTCCGTGCTTGAGGGACAAAGCAGGTCTCCGTTGCTCAGCAGAACAGGTTTGTTCTTTACAGGTCCCATGATATCTTCAGGTAAGCGGGATGGCTGCGACCATTTTCTTCCCCCGTCATCAGAAGAAATCAATTGACCCCACCATGCTGAAGGGCTTGGTCCGACTTTGTAGAATAGAAGTATCTCTTTCCCTGTATTGAAAAGCACAGGATTCCAGCATGGATAACGTTTATCCCTGTGCTGAATTCCATTTGCCACTTCAACTGGTTTACTCCATATACCTTTTTTATATACGCTGAACCAGATCCCCACATCAGGATTTCTTTCGGCAGTGCCTCCGAACCAGGCTGC
>CAZGGZ010000136.1:0-3652 GCA_964525415.1 uncultured Rikenellaceae bacterium
GATTGATCGTAATATCAATTACGGCTTTATTGCTGACAGGATCTTCTGCTCCTGTCAAGGAAAAGACCTTCTGTAATCCAATGGACCTTAATTACCGGTTCTTACAGACATCTATCTTTTCCTTGGTGTTTATAGCACTCATGATACCTGCCCATACTACTGCTCTTGTTGATAACCTAAAGGTGGAATATTCCAAAATCCCAATTGGTATCGATGTCAAAAATCCCCGTTTCAGCTGGCAGATGACAGCTAAGCCGAATGAGCGCGGATATATGCAAACCGCTTACCAGGTCATTGTAAAAGATCCGGATGGAGCTGTAGTCTGGGACAGCCGGAAAGTGCCTGGCAGTAAATCAGTCAATATTTCCTATTCCGGTGATCCTTTAAAGGCATGCACCCGCTATAGCTGGAGTGTTACTATATGGGACCAGACAGATAAGCCTGCTTCGAATTCATCATGGTTCGAAACCGGACTGATGAATCCCGATCCTGGATCATCAGCATGGGAAGGCGCACAATGGATAGGAGGAAGTCCGGACGACCTTGTGTTCCAGTCGCACTTCCTGTCAGTCTTCAAGGTAAAGTATACCCTCCGGCTCGACCGTCAGTCAAAAAGCACTAAAGCATCTTTCATTCTTGGCGCAAACGACAGCCGCCTGCTTGATAAAAACAAGAACATATTTAATATTGAATCAAAGCACGATGAGAGCTATATCAAATTTGAACTTGAAATATCGGCTGTTGATGGTTCGGGAGCAGGACAGGCAAAATTAAATATTTACCGTGCCGGTTATCGTCCTGATGATGATGCAGACAAGCCTTTGATAAGCGTGGCAATTCCCCAGAGAATAATAAATGTTGAAAATAAATATGAGTCCCACACTGTCTATATTGATAATGTCTTCGGAGCGCTGACTCTTTTTATTGACAGCAGGGATGCCAATAACAGACTCTCCCCTCCATCATCATCAGAACAGATGCCTGGCAGACGGGGAGGATTCAATATCAATCCTGTCGGTTCCGGCGGTGATTTTATTGCTTTCCCCCTGCTGGCTGATATTGGTTTTTCAGTTGATGGCGGCAATATGGCAACCTTTTCAGAAGTTGCAGTAATGAACTATCGTGAACCATCAAATGTGCTTTTCAGCGAAAACCTTAATAAACCTGTTTATGAAGGAATTTTTAAAACTGACGGAGAACTGGGATTTCATGCAGACAGCCGGGGTTATTTCCTGGATGGAGGTGGTCACGGGACTTTGATAACAGCAAATCCAAGCCGGAATTCCATGCCCATGCTGAGAACAGAATTTTCAGCCTCAGGAAAAGAAATAAAAGCTGCCAGGCTTTATGTTACTGCAAGAGGTATTTATGAAATGTACCTGAACGGTAAAAGGGTAGGGGAAGACTGGTTCAATCCCGGACTTACCCAGTATAATATAACTCATTTGTACCAGACTTATGATGTGACCTACATGATCATCCCGGGTAGCAAAAATGCAATGGGTGCATGGCTTGGCGAAGGCTGGTGGAGCGGTCATATATCATTTACAGGCAGCAACTGGAACTTCTTCGGCGACCGCCAGTCATTGCGTGCAAAGCTGGTCATCACATATAACGACGGATCAGAAATGGTAGTAACAACCAATGACCGTGACTGGAAATTCTATAATGACGGTCCGGTCCTTTACGGGAGCTTCTTCCAGGGAGAATTATATGACGCCACAAAAGAATCTGCCGTAAATGGCTGGAATACAGCTGGCTTTGATGACAGTAAATGGACATCAGCAGTTGAAATCCCCCTGAGTGGTACCACATATGCCGGCACAACAACTGACTTTACCGGAACAAAAACCAGCTTCACTTTTGATAAAATGTCCCTCATCGGTCAGATCGGCGAGAATGCAGGTATTGTTAAGGAATTAACAGCAGTGAAGGTTGATGAGGTCCGCCCGGGAGTCTTCGTTTATGATATGGGACAGAATATGGTTGGCGTGCCCAGGGTAACAATTCCGGAGGCTGAACCAGGCAAAAAAATCACTTTCCGTTATTCAGAAGTGCTGTACCCCGATCTTCCTGAATCCGGCAAGAATGTGGGAATGATCATGATCGAAAACCTTCGTGCAGCACTGGTACAGGACATCTATATTACAAAGGGGGGTAATGATATTTTCGAGCCCGGGTTCACTTTTCACGGATACCGCTTTATTGAGATAACAGGAATAGAGAAGCCTTTACCGGTTGAATCTGTCAAAGGACTGGTGATCAGCTCTGTTCATGAGGTAACATCAGACTATAAGACATCTGATCCTAAAGTCAACAGGCTATGGGAGAATATCGTATGGTCTACACTTGGCAACTTCCTGTCAATCCCCACAGACTGCCCGCAGCGCAATGAACGGATGGGATGGTCGGGCGACCTGTCTGTTTTTTCGCGTACATCCACATATGTAACAAATACTGACAGGTTCCTTACCCGCCACATGATAGCCATGCGTGACCTTCAGCTGCCTTCAGGGAAATTCACCGATACAGCTCCTGTTATCGGCGCTTTCGGTGGTCTGCTGTGGGGCAGTGCAGGCATGACCGTTCCCTGGGAGGTATATCTGCAATATGGTGATACCGGTCTGCTTGAAGAGCATTATAAAGCCATGACCGCCTATATGAATTTTCTGGCAACTACTATCAATAAAAGCACCGGACTCAGCTCTGAAAGCCAGCTGGGCGACTGGCTCGGTCCTCAGACCAACCAGGTTGGAACACAGCTTATAGTTACTGCCTATCATATTTTCGACCTCGAAATAATGATGAAAACGGCTGAGATCCTGAACAAGAAAGCCGACGCTGAGAAATACCGCAAGATGTACGAAGAACGTAAAGAATTCTTCAACCGGACCTTTGTCAATGCAGAGAAGAAAACCTTGCAGGGACCGAATGGAAAGATTTCTGACACCCAGACTTCCTATGCTGTTGGTCTTGCTTTTGGCGCCTTTAATGATGAAAATAAACCAGTGATGGCAGCCAATCTTGCTGAAACCGTGGCACGTGAGAACAAAGATGACGGAGGAGTGGTCCGTCCTCCATATTCACTCATGACAGGCTTCATCGGAACTGCCTGGATAAGCAAAGCGCTTTCCGACAATGGTCGCAGCGACCTTGCTTACATGATACTTCAGAATAACAAATATCCTTCCTGGCTTTATGCAATAGACCAGGGTGCTACATCTATCTGGGAGCGGTTGAACGGTTATACAATCGAGAACGGCTTCGGAGGCAACAACAGCATGAATTCCTTCAATCACTATTCATTCGGAGCAGTCGGACAGTGGATGATGGCATATTCACTCGGTATTCAGCGCGATGAACCGGGTTTCAGGAAATTCATCCTTCAGCCTGAACCGGATCCGACAGGAAAGATGACATGGGCAAAAGGATATTATGATTCCATGTACGGAAGGATCTCCAGCGGATGGAAGGTTGAAAATAATGTTCTTACATACGAAGCTGTAGTTCCTGCAAATACAACCGCTACCCTTTATCTTCCCGCTTCCTCAGAGATAACAGTCAGGGAGAACGGCAAGCCGGTAACAAAATCAAAGAGAGTCACTTTTATTAAATTTGAATCCGGGAAAGCAATATGTGAGCTTAAATCAGG
>CAZGGZ010000137.1:0-3623 GCA_964525415.1 uncultured Rikenellaceae bacterium
GTGATGGTTGAAATGACATGGAACGTCAACCAGCCGGGAAGATGGAGAAGGCCGAATGTTGTACCCCTTCTGAAGGAAGCCGATACAGACTGGAAAAGATACCTGATGAACCGTCCCGCGGATGCGTTTGATACGAGGAAATACCTTGAATTCAGACTGTTCTGGCCTTATTCCTCGGGTATACCGGGTCAGTGGATGGCACACCAGATCGATACTGTTCACTGGTTCACCAGGCTTGCCCACCCGCGCAGCATATCAGCAAACGGAGGTATCTACCTCTGGAAGGATGGCAGGACCAACTTTGACACCATGACCGCTGTAATGGATTACGGCGATCCGAATAATCCTGATATAGGATTCCAGGTTGTTTATTCTTCAAGATTTACAAATTCGGCCGGTGGCACTAAAGAGCTTTACTATTCAAACGGCGGAATGCTGAACCTTGATACCAACAAAGTAACGCCGGAAGGCGGACTTATCGAGAGGGAAGCCAGAGCCATGAACATGAAGGCAAACCTTCTTGAGCCTTTTGATCTCCCGAGCGTGACCATTGAGACGGCGGCCGACACCGGCGGCGATCCGATGACCACGGCACATATGCGAAACTGGATGGAATGTGTCCGTGACCGCAGAAAACCAAATGCCGACGTAGTTGCAGGGTATAACCATTCAATTGCCAATATCATGTGTACAGCAAGCCTGAGAACAGGAGAAAAGGCAACCTTCGATGAAAAGACACAGGAGGTGATGGCAGGGGGAAAAGTATTTCAATATTAAAAGAGATCTTAATGGAAATATTTCATAAATATTTAAAGAACAGCAGGTTAGGCTTAATCGTGTTGTTTGTGCCGGCATTTATTTTAGCCGCAGGGATTACTTTAAGCTGCCAGTCATCTGATACAAAGGATGTGAAGCTGGTGAAGATCGAGAATAAGGACAGGGTTGATGTTCTTATTGATGGCAGGTTGTTTGCATCATACCAGTATTCGAAAAATTATGAAAAACCATTCCTCTACCCGGTAAATGCTCCCAACGGCTCAGTAATAACCAGGGGATTCCCTCTTGAACCCAGGAAAGGTGAACGGGTTGATCATCCTCACCAGGTAGGGCTATGGTTCAACCATGGAAATGTTAACGGCTTTGATTTCTGGAATAACTCATCAGCGATCCCGGCTGACAGGAAAGGATCATATGGACATATTGTTGTGAAAGAGATAGTAAAGACCGAAAGCGGTAAAAAAGGTATTCTGGAGGTGATCGCAAACTGGGATGATAATGACGGGAATACAGTGCTTGTTGAAAATACGAAATACATATTTTCAGGAACAGAGAATGCCTGGACAGTTGATCATTTGACAACTCTCACTGCTGAAAACGGTCCTGTAACTATCATGGATAATAAGGAAGGCCTCTTTGCGATAAGGGTAGACAGGGCATTTGAAATGCCATCAGACCAGCCTTTAATTTTTACTGATGACAAAGGCAATCCAACAACTGTTGAGGCAATTGACAATACTGGTGTTACAGGCATGTATACCTCAAGCCAGGGTCTTAAAGGGGATGCTGTCTGGGGTACCCGGAACAACTGGGTCATTCTTGCGGGAACCAAAGATAATACACTGATCACTTTTGGTATCTTTGATCATCCTGATAATCCCGGTTATCCGGCTTATGCACATGCCCGTGGCTATGGTCTCTTTTCTGTAAATAATCTTGGACAGAAATCGTATGATCCAAAACAGGAAGCTAAAAACTTTAACCTTGACAAAGGAGAATCCATGAATCTGTATCACAGATTTTATGTTCAGTCAGGTTCTGAACTGAAACCAGAAAATGCAAACAGGATTTTCGAGGAATTTTCAAAAACTAAATAGAAAGAAGTACAAAAGCCAGAAATTAACTTAAACCTATGAAAACAAGAAACCTGATCAGATTATTTATCGCAGGAATAATAATTTGTATATTATCTGCGCCTGTAATCAACCTGAGCGCAGCTCCTGCAAAACAGATGTACTATGAATTAAGAATTTACCGGTTAAAAGATCCGGGAAAAGGTGCTGTTATTGACAAGTATCTTAAAGATGCTTTTATTCCGGCAATGCATCGTGCCGGGATAACCGCCATTGGCGTTTTTAAACCGGTTGAAACTGATACGGCATTTGGCAAAATGGTCTATGTTTTCATTCCGTATAAGGATATGGATCAATATCTTAAAGGCCTGACAGCACTTGAGAACGATCCTGTTCACCAGCAGGCAGGCAAGGAATTTCTCGATGCTCCCTATAATGATCCTCCCTTTACCAGATATGAAAGTATATTCATGAAGGCCTTCTCATTCATGCCGCAATTCAGGGCGCCTTCATTTACTACACCTCGTGGAGAAAGGATTTATGAGTTAAGGAGTTATGAGAGTTGGACAGAGGCAAAAGCGACAAAAAAAATCCATATGTTCAATGAAGGTGGCGAGATGGCAATTTTTGAAGAAATAGGAGCTAACGCCGTATTCTATGGTCAGGTATTATTTGGTAGCCTGAAGCCCAGGCTGATGTATATGACTACCTATTCTGATATGAATTCACAAAAGGAACACTGGGCTGCTTTCGGCGCTCATCCCGACTGGTTAAATCTTCGGGCAAAGGAAGAATATGCAAATACGGTTATAAAACCGAATGCATACCTCCTTCACCCGACAGACTATTCTGATTTCTAAAACTTTGTTCTCCGGGCTATGGTTTTGGATAACCTTCAATTTCTTTCAGGTTCTCGGTAATGACATCATCAGGCAGCTCATAATTTTCCAACTGTCCGTTAAGGAATTTATCATATCCTGTTAAATCCAACAAACCATGACCAGAAAAGTTAAACAGGATTACTTTCTCTTTTGCTTCCTCTTTTGCTTTTTTGGCTTCGCGGATTACAGCGGCAATAGCATGAGTTGTTTCAGGTGCAGGAATTATTCCTTCGGTTTTTGCAAAAAGTATTCCGGCTTCATAACTTTCAAGTTGGTGCAGAGCCATAGGTGAAAGAAGACCTTCCTGGGTTGCTTTGCTGACAAGCGGTGACATGCCATGATAGCGCAATCCACCAGCATGAATGGGAGCTGGCACAAAGCTGTGGCCTAATGAATACATGGCAACAAGTGGTGTCATTTTAGCTGTATCACCATGATCGTAAACATAGGGGCCTTTGGTTAACGTTGGGCAGGATGCAGGTTCTACGGGTATAATATCAATCTTTTCTCCATTAATCTTATCATATACAAACGGGAATGCAAGTCCGGCAAAATTGCTGCCACCTCCTGCACAACCGATTATGACATCAACTTTCTTTTCACCAGCTATTTTGAGTTGTTTCTTGGCTTCAAGGCCTATAATAGTTTGGTGCATCATCACGTGATTTAGCACACTGCCAAGTGAATATCTGGTGCTTCCTGTGGGATCAGTGACTGCTGCTTCAATTGCTTCACTGATCGCAATGCCAAGACTACCGGGAGTATCGGGGATTTTTTCCAGAATGGTTCTTCCGGCCTGGGTTTCGTTACTCGGACTTGCCACACATGTAGCACCCCAGGTTTGCATCATAAGTTTCCTGTAAGGTTTCTGATCAAAGCTTATTCTGACCAT
>CAZGGZ010000138.1:0-2205 GCA_964525415.1 uncultured Rikenellaceae bacterium
CAATCTCCTTCTTCATCTCATCTATCTGTTTCTGCTGATCCTTGACAGCCTGGAGAAGGATTGCGGTTAATGCATTGAGGCTTACTGCCTTATAACCGTTCTCATCGGTTCTGACCGCTTCCGGAAATGCTTTTTCAATGTCTTGTGCCACAACGCCGATAAACCTGGTTCCGGGATCAACTTCTCCCTTTGTTACTTCTTCCTTATAATTATAGCTGATGACCGCCATATCCCTTACCTTATCAGCAACTCCGTCCCCATCGAGCGATCTTACATTTTGTTTCAGGCGGATATCCGAGGGATAATACCAGCCGACTGTCGCATAGGCTGCCCCTGTAAGATAGAGTCTGTAGTACGAATCCGGAGCATTATTTATTCCAACATATGCATTGAAACGCAACTGGTCGGTAGAAAAATCTCCATATATTAAAGAAGATGAACCGGGTGTGAATGAGGAGTTGTTGTCAATAACCAGTTTGTTGCTTCCATATTCATTCCATCCGGCTTCGCTTCCTATCATCACGTTATTGGAACCCGTGGCATTATGCCCGGCAAACGGACCGAGGTATGTATTGTAGCTGCCTGAAATATTCTGATGTCCGGCCTCATGTCCGAAAAACGCATTGCGCCCTCCTGAGGTGGTACTGTAACCTGTCTGAAATCCCATCATAGTATTGTAATCGCCAGTGATTACTTTTCCCGCAGCATTGCCAGCCACGGTGTTGTTTGATCCCGTTGCGCTGGCACCTGAGTAATTTCCAAGGAAGATATTATAACTGCCTGCTGTATTTGCATAACCGGCTTCTGATCCGGCATACAGATTATAACTTCCTGAAATATTTGAGCTGCCGGAAAGGTTGCCGAGGAAAGTATTATAGGTTCCTGTTGTATTGTCATACCCGGCATCGCTTCCGACTATCACATTTTTTTCTCCTGTTGTTGTTGCCTGTCCTGCGTTGTTACCGATAAGTACATTATAATCGCCCAGATTATCAAATCCGGCAAAATTGCCCATGAATACGCCTGCCTTTCCCATATTGTTATACCCTGCATCTGTTCCGATCGCGACATTGAAGCTTGCAGTATCATTGTAGTATCCTGCTCCCATCCCGATAAAAATATTCTGTTTCCCCTTCATATTGGAAAATCCTGCTTCCTGACCAAGGAAAACATTGAATTTTCCATTGTTTGTATATCCTGCCAGAGTGCCTATGGCTACATTATATGATCCTGAACTTTCGGCAGTATGCTTGGCCAGCTCTCCGGCCCCGTTTCCTATGAAAACATTGGATACACTTGTTTCATTTGATAAGCCTGCATTCTTTCCCAGGAATACGTTCCAGCTTCCCTCGGTATTCTTGAAACCTGTTGAATCGCCTAAGAATGTATTTGCCTGGCCTTCAGTGTTACTAAATCCCGACATATAGCCCAGAAATAAGTTATACAAGCCTGTTGTTATGTTTTTTCCGCTGTTATGTCCGATGAAGTAGTTCTTTGGGGTAAGCTGGAGGAAGCTTTCCGCAGATTCCTTGACGGTGCCGAATCCTCCAATGGCAAAGCCTCCCTTGGGACCTTTAGGAGGATTTTCGTCAACATAAACCCTCACGCTGTCGCTGGTAACAGTCATGTAATTCTGGGAGGTACCTTTATCAGTTCCAAAACCTCCGATTGCAAAACCGCCTTTGGGACCTTTTGCAACCCCGTCATCAACATATACCCTTACTCCTTCATTGTATACAGCAAACACAATCTGCCCGTTCTTGTTCTTAACAACAAATATTGCCGAGTCTGGCGAGGTTTCCGTTCCTCTTATATTCATTTTAGTAACGGCCCCGAGCATATTGGCAGTAACCATTGAATATGGAACTGACCACAGCTTTGATGTCCCCATGTATTTCCAGGCATTGTTGTAATAAACCTGTGTCTTGAGATATAATGGTTTTGCAGCCCAGTTGATATCGTTGAATTTTGCTGCAGAACCCGCCTGCCTGACACCTGCTCCGATAACAATATTAAAGACACCTGACATGTTTGTTTTGACTGTTGAATGAAGCTCCTCATAAACAATCACCGGTGTGATGGTATCAGAAAGGAAGCTGATCTTTACCTGGAGCGTGGTGTTGGTAATGACACCGCCTGTAGTACCGCTCTTTGCAACAGCCTGGTAGTTAAAGCCCTGGGGAACCTGGCTCAGGGCGAGGGGCG
>CAZGGZ010000138.1:2305-3539 GCA_964525415.1 uncultured Rikenellaceae bacterium
GTTTTGTTTTCATAGGAATATCAATTTGAAAATTTACCAATTTGAAAATTTGAAAATGAAGAAAATTTACTGAAAGGTAAAAAAAAATAAATACCAAGTCAATTTTATTTGACGAACACCAGGTGACAGGCGTCGGGCACCAGACAATCAGACAATCAGACAATCAGACATTAAGACAACCTGTTCTTATAATCCTCATACCCGAACTCCCTGATGAGCCTGAATTTGCCTTCTTTAGTCCATATGCCTATTGAAGGATGATGAACCCCGTTGAAGGTGGTGGTCTTCACCATAGTGTAGTGGATCATGTCGAGGAAGATTATCCGGTCGCCTGATTTCAGTTCCTTCTCGAACGACCAGTCACCAATGAAATCACCTGACAGGCAGGAGTTCCCTCCCATCCTGTATGTAGGCTTGCCTTCAACAGGGTCGGTGGCTCCGAGAATCCCTGGTTTATAAGGCATCTCGAGACAATCGGGCATGTGTGCAGTAAACGAGACATCAAGGATAGCTGTTTTAATACCCTGGTTTTCAACAATATCCTCTACTGTTGAAACCAGCTCTCCCGTCTCCCATGCAAAAGCGCTTCCGGGCTCAAGTATAATATGAAGTCCGGTTCTTTTCCTGAAATCCTGAAGGATTTTTATCAGATGGTCCGTGTCATAATTCTTTCCCGTTATAAGATGTCCGCCACCCATGTTTATCCATTTGAGCGCGGGGAAGTGTTTACCGAATTTAGTTTCGACAACCTTAAGAACTTTTTCGAGTGCAAATGAATCAGACTCAAACAGAACATGAAAATGAAGCCCTTCAATGCCTTGAGGCAATCCCTTTTCAATATCTTCTGCTGTGATTCCAAGTCTTGATCCGGGAGAGCAGGGATTGTATAATCCATGGCTTATTTCGGAGAACCCGGGATTGATCCTCAGTCCGGCTGATATCTTCTTCCTGCTCTTCTTCAACAGGGGGCAGAACTTTTTATATTGTGCAAGCGAATTGAATGTGATGTGCGAACTGTATTTCAGAACTGCGTTAAAATCACTTTCCTTATATACAGGCGAATAGGTATGAGCCCAAGCGCCGATCTCCTCAAAACATAATCTTGCTTCATCGGGTGAGCTTGCAGCTGCTCCGGTGACATATTCCCTGAGGACATCAAAGACACCCCACATGGCAAAACCTTTAAATGCAAGGATTATTTCTGCACCCGACTCATCGGCAACATTCCGTATAA
>CAZGGZ010000139.1:0-3327 GCA_964525415.1 uncultured Rikenellaceae bacterium
ACCAGCCTGTTGTCCTCAGTCGGGACCTGCACGTTACTGCTGAGCTTCTTTACCTGCATCCGTGTATTCATGAAAACATCATTTATCGATTGAGGTATCATCATCTGTTTCACAAGCTCCTGTGTGTACAATCCGTTTGCCCCCTTGCCGTCAGCTGCTGTAGCCCCGATCGATGTAGCATACGCAACAACCGTGCCGCTGGTAAAATTCATTGCCCTGAATCCCATCTCTCCTCCCCTTGTCCAGCTTGCATAAGGATTATCCCTGCAGGCATCAAGTATGACTATGTTGGTGTTATCAGGATAGCTTTCAAATTCCTCAACAATAAAATTCACGTCTATCGCTTCATACTTGCAGTCACTGGGTTTTTCAAGTTTTGCATCCACAGGTATCAGGTAGTTCTTGCCATCAACCTGGTTTCCGTGACCTGCATAATAAAAGAGCGCAACGGTGTAATCAGACAGCTTCTCGTTAAATTCCCTGATAGCATTTGTCATCTGGTCCTTTGTGGCGTCAAGCCTTTTGATGACTTCAAATCCGAGTTCCTTAAGAGTACCCTCCATCAGATTGGCATCATTAACCGGATTTTTCAATGGAGCCTTGTCGTTATACCTGGAATTTCCGAATACCAGGGCAAGACGCTTTTCAGCTGCTTCAGGCGATAATTTTATGGTGCGCTTTTCTGATGTGGCGCTTCCAGCAACATTGGTTGCAACAAGAAAGATGCTGTTATCACCCTCTTTCAGAACAACGGTTCCCTGCCAGGTGTAATTGCAGTTGTCGGTGGCTGATGAAGCCTGGAATGCCTTGCCCTCACTCAGAATACTGCCGTTTACCAGGAGCTTAACCGAACTCAGCTCTGTAGGAGAATTTATGCATGCATTGATATCAAAAGCTTCAGTGTTCACCTGTGTGTTTGGTGAGGAAGGATTAGACCATATTATAACCGGAACAACAGCAGAAGGATTTGTGAAATAACGGACTTCCGATTTTGTAGCTCCCTGGCTGCTGGATGCCACCAGGTAAATTGTATTTTCACCCGGACCAAAGTTAATGTTCTTCTGAACCAGAAAGGTTGATGGATCATCAGGTGAAGGTCTAATGTCCGCTTCTCCCTTTGAAACACCATTAAGATACAGAAGAACAGAGGTCAGCCCTTCACCGGATTTAATGCTTGCTTTAACGGTAGCATTGAATGCTTCAAGAGTTGTATGCGATCCTGAAGGACTTGTCCAGCTTATAACCGGTGCAGCAACCTTCGAAACACTTTGTACTGAAGCTGGTTTTTCCTGAACCGGCGGCACATTCGCCGGTACCGTAGTTGTTGTTTTGGGTGTTGTCTGTACTGCAGACTGGCTCGCCATGAGACTTGAAGGAGGACATATGAAGTTCCTGATTTCCGACCTGGCTGTACCGCCCGAATTCTTAACCTCTATATAAATATTATTCTCAACCTGCCTGAAATTCACAAGCTTTTCAATTGTATAGCTGCCCGGTTCATTCTGAACAGGTGTCAATTCAGTTGCATCAAGGGGGGTATTATTGATATAAACAGCTAATGAGGTGATATCAGAAGCCGATTTAATTGTCGCTTTGATACTTGCTGAAGGCGATCTGAGCGTTGAACTTTTAACTACCGGAACAGACCATGTAATTGTTGCCAGAGGGAATAAGCTCGTCACTGTCGCTTTGTATTCTTCCATGGAGGCTTCAACAGTGAAGAATCTTTTTTCTGAGGTTGTCGTTCCCATGCTGTTTGAAGCAACCAGGTAAATGCTGTTCTCCCCTGGTTCAAAATTCATGGTCTTGGTCACATTGAAAGTCCCGATCTCTGTTTCTGAAGGATTCATCTCCGGCTCACCGTATTGTACGTCGTTCAGGTACAGCATTACCGAACTGATTCCCGACGCAGATTTGACTTTTGCACTTACATTGGTCTTTGTGGATTTAAGTGTCGAATTCCGGGATGATGGTGAAGCCCAGCTGATCAGCGGAGCGCCTGTCATGGATAATACTGCTGCAGTTATCGTTCTGTCGGCAGTTTCAACCGTGAAGTACCTTTTTTCCGATGTTGTGGTACCCTCCCCGGTTGTAGCTACCAGGTGTATATTATTCTCCCCTGCTTCAAAATTGACTGTCTTGCTTACTATAAATGTTTCCGGTTCTATAGTCGAAGGAATCATTGCAGGTTCTCCGTATAAGATATCGTTCAGGTACAGCACAACTGAGCTGAGACCTGAACCTGATCTTATCTTTGCTTCGATATTGGCTTTGGCGGAAGTAGTATTTGTTCTGATCTTCAACGGATTGGTCCACAGGATTATCGGTCCGCTTGTCGCATACAGGGTTGTTGAATCGTTTGATTTGAAAGTGATTGAAACCGTGAAATACCTTTTTTCGGATGTCGTTGTACCATCGCTGTTTGTCGCAACAAAATAGATGCTGTTATCACCCGGAACAAGGTTGATTGTTTTGCTTAGTATAAATGCTCCAGGCTCAATATCAGAGGGATTCATCTCAGGCTCCCCATAGGGAACATCATTGATGTAAAGCAATGCTGAACTTATTCCGGAAGTCGATTTGATAGTTGCCCTTACATTGGCTTTTGACGTTTTAAGAATACTGTACTCTTTTGACGGACTTATCCATGTTATTTTCGGCGGATCAGCCGCAAAAGCATTTCCTGAAGAAATCAGGAAATATATCAATCCTGACAGCAAGAAAATGAGTTTTTTCGGAAAGTGTCTGTTCATAACGTAAATTAATAACATCATAATCAGGAAAGTTATGAAAAAAAACGCATTTTTTAAGTATATTTTGGGCAGATTTTGATGAACAGGTACTTTCAGGATTTAAATGATTTATTTTCAATTGATAAACAACTCCCAGCGATGAGTAACCGGAAAAAGAGTATTACAGCAGGTGCAGTTTCCCTCATGCTTATTTTTATTGTTATCATTCCTCTCACTCCTCTGATCATTTCGGGACGCTGGGACTGGTGGGAAGCATGGTTATTAACTTAGACCGATCGCGGACATCATGTAGTAACAGGAGGTCCTTACCGGTGGGTACGTCATCCTGGTTATGCCGGATCACTGATAACATATCCCTTCATTCCATTTCTTCTGGATTCCTGGTGGATATTCATTCCGGCTATTTTTATTGTCATAACACTGTTCATCCGTACTTACCTTGAGGACAATACGCTGCAAAAAGAACTACCGGGATATGATGAGTATGTGAAGAAGGTGAGGTACAGGCTGATACCGGGGGTGTGGTGAGAGGGGTCTTAATATGGAGGGGGGATTACGTCCTCACTTCGTTCGG
>CAZGGZ010000140.1:0-3288 GCA_964525415.1 uncultured Rikenellaceae bacterium
CTTCCAGATCTGTTCCTGTCTGAATTCCCTCGAGTTGCTGCTGGAGGATCTTTGAGATTTCTGCGGGTTTAATGCTTGCCATATTGTTTTTTCTTATATGCTAAATCTATTTTTTCAGGCTGTCAGCGTCCTTCTTTTCAGCTCTTTTGCTATTTTGCGGAGTTTGTTCCTGATGCTTGCATCGATATATTTGTCATCAATTCTCAGGATAAAGCCCCCGATAATGTCTTCATCAATTATTTCCTTAAGCTCAACTTTTGTTTTAAATGCGGATGAAATAAGCTCAGATACCTGCTTTTTCACTTTATCATCTGCTTTAATGGCTGTAGTCAGCACAGTTTCACTAATGCCTTTATATTTAAGGATTTCGCTCCTGAATACCCTGGCAATGGCAGGAATAAAGCTTTCCCTGCCGTTTTTTATTACCATATCAATAAGTGCATAAGTGAGGCTGCTGAGATCTTTCCCAAACACTTCATGAAATATCCTGGTCTTTTTTGAAGGTACAATTATTGGGCTTTTGAGAAGTTCCCTGACCTCCGGAACAGTACATACCTGCCCTACATAATTCATGTCCTGGTAAACCCTTTCAAGCATTTTCTTTTCAAGGGCCGACCGGAACAATGCCCGCGAGTATCTTACAGATATTTTACTGTCGTTCATTTGTAAGGCAGATGGTTAATTCTTTTTTAAGTCAATATCTTTCAGATACTTGTCAATCAGTTTCTCCTGTTCTCCGGTTTTGCTCAGCTTTTCACCCAGCAGTTTTGAGGCTATTTCAACAGAGAGTGTGGCTACCTGTTCATGGATCTCAGAGAGAGCTTTAGTTTTTTCCCTTTCAATTCCGGTCATGGCTTTCTCAACTATTTTTTCAGCCTCCTCGGTGGCTTTTCCCTTGGCTTCGGCTATAAGTTTATCACGCACATCCCGTGCTTCCTTAAGGATTATTTCGCGTTCTTCCCTGGCTTTTCTCAGGATTGCTTCATTATCGGCCTGCAGTCTTTGCATCTCTTTCCGGGCGCTTTCAGCTGATTCAAGTGATCCCTTTATCATTTCATCTCTCTGTTTTATCGCTGCAAGAATCGGTTTCCATGCGAATTTTGCAAGCAGTGCAAAAAACAGGGAGAAGATCAATACTGACCAGAAAAGTGTTCCGATACCTACAGATGTCAGACTATTACCTGCTAAGAATGTCATATTTTCTGAATTAAGAATTTACTGATAAAAGATCCTGCAATCAACCATTGCAGGATCTCATTTTCTTTTACTTGATCATTGCTACAACAACGGCAAACAGGGCGACCCCTTCAATAAGGGCTGCTGAAATGATCATTGCCAGCTGAACCTTACCTGCAGCTTCAGGCTGCCTTGCAATTGCGTCCATGGCTGATCCGCCGATTCTTCCAATGCCAAGACCTGCACCAATAACTGCAAGGCCTGCTCCGATTGATGCCAGCGAAATTGCTGCTTGTGTTTCCATAATGAAAATTTTTATTAACAATAAAAAATTAATGATGCTCTTCAACTAATGCCAGACTGATGAACAATGCCGACAATAGTGTGAAAACATATGCCTGGAGGAATGCCACCAGTAACTCGAGGCAATCCATGAAAATCACAAAGAAAATTGATACCGGTGAAACCCAGATTGTATCAAAAATAAATATCAGAGCCAGCAGGCTTATGACAATAACGTGACCAGCTGTAATATTCGCGAACAAACGGATCATCAGGGCAAATGGCTTTGATATCATTCCTATTAGTTCGACCGGTATCATTATCGGCAGGAGCCATACCGGTACGCCGGGTGTTGCAAAGATGTGCCTCCAGTAGCCTTTTGTTCCGCTTATCTGTATTATTAAAAAAGTAAATAATGCAAGGGTCATGGTCAGCGCCAGGTTCCCTGTCACATTTGCTCCGAAAGGAGGAGGGAACGGGATGAGCCCCATAATGTTGTTTATCAGGATAAAGAAGAATACTGATAAAAGATATGGCATAAACCGTTCATAATGCTTGTATCCGATATTGGGAATGACAACATCATCGCGTATGAAAAGGATCACCGGTTCAAGAAAACTCTGAATTCCCTTCGGATGGCTTATGCCTGACTTTTTATATGAGCGCGAGAGGGAAATGAAAAGCCACAGGCCAATAAGAGCTGCAGCCAGCATCCCTACAACCATTTTGGTCATTGAAAAGTCAAGCAGTAAATTCTCTGTATCAACCTCCCCTGCTTCGTTAACCGCCACTATCCGGCCTTCATATTCTCCTTCCCCCATTTTGAAACCCTTGTATTCATGCCCATGAGCAAGCTTGTTTGAGAAAAAGAAATGAAGCCCTGTTGACCTGTAGTACAGTATGATCGGCAGAGGAATGGCAACTTCTTTCTCCGTTCCGTCCCTTTTCTTTATCGTCATAAGATGCCATTCATGTGAGTTGCTGACGTGTTCAATAATGAATGTGCTTGCGTCAAATTTCTCTTTCTGAGTTCCGTGTTCTTCCTGTCCGGCAACCGGGAAAGAAAATGCAAGGAGAAAGAGAATTAAGAAAAAACCTGTCGTTAATCGCGTTTTCAAATCTGAAATTATTCTAAAGATTTGCTTTTCAGTGTTTTCAATAAAATCATTACTGAAAACAAAGTGAATGTTAAATATAAAACAAAAAATAATATTACAGATGATAATCCTGTTTTTTTAGCTATAAAGAACCACAGGAATGCGAATATAAGCTCGGCGAGAAATTTAATACTTACAGCAACAAGGCTGTGCATGGTCTGACTGGCCGGTTCCCTGCCCTGGCCTCTGAAAAATATTATCAGGATCAGAAGTGAAATAAGTGTAAAGACAGCTGACGCTGTACCTATTTCGTTGTAAGTCAGGCTTATATTAAAACTTGAAATAACAAGGGATCCCGCAGCGAGCACCACCACTTCAAGCAGTGCGAGTAAAAAGACTGATTTGGCCAGCAGTTTCAAAAGCGGGATTATTTTTTTATTATGAAATCTTTAATAGCGACCCAGATTGCCGCAAAAACTCCGAGAAGCGAAAGTATTATAGTAAATACAGGTTTACTGAATCCGGCAACCTTATCAAGCTTTATACCTCCCCATGTTGCAAGGAAGATGATTACTCCCATCTGGACCACTATTCCGGAATATTTTGCAAATTCCGAAAAACCTTTATTTTCCGGGTCTTTCTGGTTCTTTTGGTCTTGCTGCTCCTCCATTTTCGTCGTTATCGCTCATTTTACAATTGCCGGTAAATTTTGCTCCGGGTTCAATAGATAGTT
>CAZGGZ010000141.1:0-3166 GCA_964525415.1 uncultured Rikenellaceae bacterium
AACTGGGTACCGGTGTCACAAGTGATAAAGAAGTATTCTTCGAAGCTGATGAGACCTTCAGTGTATATCTCGGGCAGACCAAAAGCCGTAAATACATTCTTATAAATTCTTCACATACGCTGGCATCTGAAGTGAGATTCATTGATGCATCAAAACCTGAAGGGGAATTCAGGATCCTCGAGCCAAGGAGGATGAACCATGAATACAGCGCTGATCACCTGGGGAGCACCTTTTACATTATTACCAATGCCGACAGTGCAAAGAATTTTAAGCTCATGAAGACTCCTGACAGTAAAACAACCTTTGAAAACTGGACCGAGGTTATCCCTCACAGGAATGATGTTTTACTGCAAGGCTTTGAGCTGTTTGATGATTTCCTGGTGACCAATGAAAGGATCAAAGGTCTTAATAATCTCAGGATAATCAATTTAAAGGATAACAGCGAACATTACCTGGATTTTGGTGAGGAGACATATACAGCAGGTATAAATGTAAACAGGAATTCTGATACAGATGTGCTCAGATATAATTTTTCATCGCTTACAACACCCAATTCGGTTATCGATTACAATATGATATCCAGGGAGAAGAAGGTGCTCAAGCAGGAGGAAGTGCTGGGTGGATTCGATAAAAACAATTATGAATCAAAACGTCTCTGGGCGCCTGCAGGTGACGGATCAATGATCCCGGTTTCACTTGTTTACCGGAAAGGATTTGTCCGGGATGGAAAAGCTCCGCTGCTGCTTTATGGTTATGGATCCTACGGTGCATCTATGAATGCATCATTCAACAGTGCTGTTTTAAGCCTGCTCGACAGAGGTTTTGCATATGCAATTGCCCATATACGTGGCGGAAGCGAAATGGGCCGTTACTGGTATGAGGACGGAAAGCTTTTCAATAAGATAAATACATTCACGGATTTCAACGACTGCGCACAATTTCTTGTAAATGAGAAATATACATCAACCAAGAAATTGTTTGCCCAGGGCGGAAGCGCAGGAGGATTATTAGTAGGCGCTGTTGTCAATATGAGACCTGATCTGTATAAAGGAGTGATAGCCGCTGTCCCGTTTGTGGATGTTGTTACAACCATGCTTGATGAAACTATTCCTCTCACGACATCGGAATGGGATGAATGGGGCGATCCGAGAAAAAAAGAATATTACGATTATATGTTATCATATTCACCCTATGATCAGGTTAAAGCAACGAAGTATCCGAACCTGATCGTAACCACGGGATACTGGGATTCACAGGTTCAGTACTGGGAGCCTGCAAAATGGGTCGCTAAACTGAGGGATATGAAAACAGATAAGAACAGGCTGGTGCTCTACTGTAACATGGATGTTGGTCACGGCGGTGCCTCCGGCAGGTTTGAGCGGTATAAGGTCACTGCCATGCAATATGCATTTATTATTGATCTGGCAGGTAAATGAAACTGACCTCATCCCCCAACCCCCTTCTCCCGGGAGAGAAGGGGGCTGAAACAACAACAATAATTTTCAGAACATAGGTCTCTGTTCCTGGCCTCTTGGCCTCATCTCAGGTTTTCTCGGCAGCTTCTGATCTCTCATTGCTGCATTGTATGCAAATGATGCCGTTATTATTGCATTGATCCTCAGGTCAGCCATCACCAGCCTCTCGTAAGTATCCATCACTGAATGGTAGCCTCTTCCGTATTCAACCTCATCCTGGATGAACTGGAAAGCCGGCAGTCCGTACCTGTCAAATGACTGATGGTCTGTTCCGCCTGTATTTCTGATTGCAATTGTTGAGCACCCGAGCGAAGCGAATGGTTTGAGCCACTCTTCAAATATCGGCCGTACCATTTCGTTCTGCTGCAGGTGTATTCCCCTGTAGCGACCTGTACCGTTATCCATATTGAAATATGCTGCAAACCTGTCGAAGTCAGGCTTATTCGTGAAGGTTTCAGGATCAACCAGGTACTTATCAACGTATCCTCTTGAACCGATCAATCCTTGTTCCTCGCCACCCCACAGGGCAACTCTGATTGTTCTTTTTGGTGCGACGTTAAGAGCCTTAAGAATCCTCAGCGCTTCCATCATGACGATACATCCGGATGCATTATCGGCAGCGCCTGTTCCTCCGTGCCATGAGTCATAGTGGGCTCCTATAAGGACAACTTCATTTTTCAGGATCTTATCTGTACCAGGTATTTCTCCTACAACATTATAAACCGTCGGTGCAGGAATGAATTTATTCCGGATCTCTATTTCCATCTCCACCGGTATATCTTTACGAAGAAGCCTTTCCATTCTTCCGGCATCTTCCATAGGCAGGTTCAGTTCGGCTATTGGTTCAGGATCACCGGAATTATAGCCTGCACCATTTGACCTTGGAATATTATATGTTCCCGAATTATTGAGTATTACAGCGACTTCTTCACTTTTAAGCATATCCGTTACTTTTGTTCTGAGCAGTCTCTGTGCCATAAGTACAGCCATGTCGGCAGGCGGTCCCATTCTTCTTCCTGAGGGTTGGCCTGATTCTGTCGTAAGAGTTTTCAGCTGTTCGTCAGTAAGCCTGCTTGCGAGCGGTTCATATCTTATTTCATATGTTGTAGCGGATGGCAGAAGAACTATTTTCCCGGCCAGAGTGCCCTTATATTTATCCAGGTCAGCTTCTGTCTTTATATCCACTATCACAACTGAGCCTTTAATCAGTCCGTTGGTGCTTCCGGTCCATGCCACAGGATTGCAGGCGAAATTATTATAATAGGGTGCAGTCATTGCTGCATAGGTTTTCAGGTTATCCCATCCTCCCCGGTTAAAGTCCCTGGCGGCTTCTATCTTCACGTTCTGAAATCCAAGCTCTTCCATTTTCTGTTTAGCCCATTCATTGGCTTTTGTGCCGCCCGTTGAGCCTGTGAGTCTTGGCCCTGCGAAGTCGGTCATCCAGAAAGCAAGGTCCTCAACTTTTGAATTATTCGTTCCTTCCTGCTTGATCTTGTAGATCATTTCCAGGTCAACTTTCTCGGTCTGTGCAGAGAGCCAGAAAGGAATAGCAAGCAACAGGCAAAAGCTGATGCTGATTCTTCTCATTTTCATAATTCTGGTAATTTAGTTTTTGAAAGAATCAAATGTAAATAAAATAGAATACCATTATCCATTCAAAGAAGAATGATTTAACGATATTTAACTTTACT
>CAZGGZ010000142.1:0-3130 GCA_964525415.1 uncultured Rikenellaceae bacterium
TGACTGTCTTTTCGAGGAAATCCTTTGCAGGCAGGGCATCATCATCTATGAATGTAACCAGCTCACCTGAGGCTTCTGTAATGCCTCTGTTCCTGGCAAAGGATAAGCCCTGGCTTGTTTCAGTAAAATAACGGACTTTTACCCCTTTGATGTTGTTCAGGAATTCCCGGGACAACAGTTCAGTTTCATCAGTTGAGTTGTTGTTAATGATTATCACCTCAAAGTCTTCAGGATGTATAGTCTGGTCCTTTAAAGAATCAAACAACCCGGGAAGAAATCGCGCCCTGTTGTAAGTCGATATGATTGCGGATATTTTCAATTCAGTATAAAGTTATACTTTATTTCCCGGTCAGATGAACATTTCTTCTGAACCTTAAACTCTTATTAATGGTATTAAGCAGAGGCGTGTAAAACTCAGGTTCAGCCGCAATAATATTCCCCCAGGAATTATCATCAACAAGCGAAATATCATCAGTAATCTTCTTCCATTTGTGTCTGGTTCCGTATTTGACTATCGGATACCATTCCGAGATGATGCATTTGTAGCCATTGGCTTCCAGGTGGTCGATCATATCTTTCTTTGAATAACCTATTAATTTTGACTTTGCGTCTTCATATTCACATAAGATTACCTTTGGCCTGCCATCATTCAGGTCAAGACCTTTAATGACCTTTAAATCATTGCCTTCAGTATCAATTTTAAGAAAATCTATATTGCTGATATGGTGTTTTTTAGTGAATGATGACAATGTGGTGATCTCAACTTCTTTCGCTTCTTTATGACTTGGATGGAATCTGATCAGACTACTGATGCCGGTCGATATTTCACTTGCATAATATTTAGCTGTTGCCTCCACATCTGATACAGCTCTGCCGTCAACAACCACATTATTTAGTTTATTGTTTCGGATTGTTTTTTCCAGCACAGCTCTGTTAGTATCGTCCGGCTCAAAACAATATACTGTCCAACCTGATCTTGCAAATTTAAGCATGGTAAATCCGTAGTGGGCCCCTACATCAATCAGAATTCTGTTGTCGTCCTTTTTATGAGGTACTTTTGAAAATAAATCATAAATATGATTCAACTCAGAAAAGTTCTTTCTGGTAATTAATCTCTTGATCGACTTCAGAATTTCAGGAGGCTTGTTACACCAGTTCATTTATCAGAAACTATTCGTTAACTGAATTATATATTCTTTAGCACATTGCTCATGTCAACCATTTCCCTGATATTATTCTTAAGATTCTCAATGGTGACACGTTCCTGGTCCATCGAATCGCGGTACCTGATAGTAACTGTCTTATCTTCAAGTGTCTGATGATCAATGGTAATACAGTAGGGTGTGCCAATCGCATCCTGTCTGCGATATCTTCTGCCGATTGAATCCTTATCATCGTACTGGCAGTTAAAGTCAAACTTCAGATCGTCAACAATTTTTTCGGCTATCTCCGGCAATCCATCCTTTTTAACAAGCGGCATCACAGCAAGCTTCACCGGTGCAAGGAACGGCGGGAGTCTCAACACAACCCGTATATCCGTGCTCCCGTCTTCTTTCTTAAGCTCTTCTTCAAGATATGCGGCTGAAATTATGTGAAGGAACATCCTGTCGACACCAATGGACGTTTCAATTACATACGGAATATATGATTCACCTTTTTCAGGGTCAAAATACTGCATCTTCTTACCGCTGTATTCCTGGTGCTGCTTAAGGTCAAAATCAGTCCGGGAATGGATCCCTTCGACCTCCTTGAATCCGAACGGGAACCTGTATTCTATGTCCGTTGCGGCATTTGCATAGTGTGCAAGTTTTATATGATCATGAAAACGGTAATTCTCGTCCCCGAATCCGAGAGCTCTGAACCATTTCATCCTTATGTCTTTCCAGTGGCTGAACCACTCAAGTTCGGTCCCCGGCTGAACGAAATACTGCATCTCCATCTGTTCAAATTCCCTCATCCTGAATATGAACTGGCGTGCAACGATCTCATTGCGGAATGCTTTGCCTATCTGGGCAATGCCGAACGGGATCTTCATCCTGCCTGTCTTCTGGACATTCAGGAAATTGACAAAGATCCCCTGTGCTGTTTCAGGGCGGAGGTAGACCTTGCTCGCTCCTTCGGATGTTGAACCCATTTCGGTGGCAAACATGAGGTTGAACTGTCTTACTTCAGTCCAGTTCCTGGTGCCTGAAACAGGGCATACAATCTCATTGTCAATTATGATCTGACGCAGTCCCGCAAGATCATTCTCATTCATCGCCTTTGTATACCTGTCATTTATTTCATCGATCTTTACCTGGTTTGCCAGGACCCGTTGATTTGTCTCCCTGAATTTTTTCTCGTCAAAAGCCTCTCCGAATCTTTCCCTTGCTTTCTCAACTTCCTTATTTACCTTCTCTTCAGTCTTTGCAATGTGCTCTTCAATGAGCATATCGGCACGGTACCTTTTTTTGGAATCCTTATTATCTATCAGCGGATCGTTGAAAGCATCAACGTGTCCCGATGCTTTCCATATAGTGGGATGCATGAAAATGGCAGAGTCAATACCCACGACATTTTCATGAAGCAGCACCATGCTGTCCCACCAGTATTTCTTAATGTTATTCTTCAGCTCCACGCCGTACTGGCCGTAATCATACACTGCGCTTAAACCGTCATAAATCTCGCTTGACTGGAAAACATAACCATATTCCTTGCAGTGCGATACCAGCTTTTTAAAAATATCTTCCTGAGCCATAATAACTTCTGTTTGTCTTAAAAGAAAGCAAAATTAGTTTAAAAAGTTTGGTTTTACAATTAGTATCGCGCTTCTCATATCACATATAATTACCCGCTCCCTTCGCTCTGCTCTGATTAAATGTACTCACTACACTTCGCTCCGCTCAGTGCAAGTCTACCTTCGCTCCGCTCAGGCTTTCCCCCTCTCTGGATCTTTTGTCACATGTACTCACCTCCTTCCTTCGCTTCGCTCAGGCTTTCCCTCCCGCTGCTGTTTTTGTCACATGTACTCACCCCCTTCCTTCGCTTCGCTCAGGCTTTCCCTCCCGCTGCTGTTTTTGTCACATGTACTCACCCCCTTCCTTCGCTTCGCTCAGGCTTTCCCTCCCGCTGCTGTTTTTGTCACATGTAC
>CAZGGZ010000143.1:0-3111 GCA_964525415.1 uncultured Rikenellaceae bacterium
TGAAAAATGTTCAGCCTGCAAGGGAAGTGCCTTGTTGACTATTTTTTATTTTTTATCTATTATCTTTATATTGTTATTCTTAACTGCTGAACAATAATTTAAAACTTTCATTATGTCACTTACTGAGAAAATTGCCGGCGATTTAATGAATGCCATGAAAGGGAAGGATAAAGTTGCCCTGGAGGCAATCAGGGCTGCAAAGACTGCCTTTCTGTTAGCTAAATCTGAAAAAGGTCCTGATACAGTTTTGAGTTCAGATGAAGAGCTAAGGATCATTCAGAAGCTTGTAAAGCAGAGGAGGGAATCTGCTGACATATACAAAGCCAATGACCGGATGGACCTGTATGAGAAAGAGGTTGCCGAAGCAGATGTACTCGAAAAATACCTTCCTGCAAAAATAAGTGAGACAGAACTTGAGACAGTATTGAAAGAAATTATTGCCAGAGTTGGAGCTAAAACTCCGGCTGACATGGGTAAGGTAATGGGTGTTGCCACAAAAGAGCTTGCAGGGAGGGCAGATGGCAAGGAAATATCAACTAAAGTAAAGCAGCTCCTGGGATAAGAAATTCATGTCAGACAAATCAAAGATTAATCCCGGCAGCGGTCTGAGACAACTTGCGAAGTTGTACAAATTCTTCAGGCCTTATCTCTGGAAATTTGCTTTGGGTCTTCTTTTTCTTCTTGTATCATCGGGAGCAAGCCTGATGTTCCCGAAGCTCCTCGGAGATATGGTCGATATGGGGAATAAGGGAAAGATGCTGGAGGAAATAACCAGGATAGGTCTATTGTTGATCATTATCCTTATCGTCCAGGCGATTTTTTCGTTCTTCCGCACCAGGCTTTTTGTACAGGTTACAGAAAGGACACTGGCTTCCATCCGGCAAAGTCTTTACAACCACCTGATAAGACTTCCCATGTCGTTCTTCTCCGAACGAAGGGTGGGTGAGCTCAACAGCCGTATATCATCTGATATTTCACTTCTTCATGATACTATAACCAGTACACTTGCAGATTTTATCTCACAGCTGCTTGTAATAATCGGCGGTATAACATTGATGATGGTCACATCGTACAAACTTACCCTCTTTACTCTTGCAATAGTGCCGGCAATGGCGCTTCTGGCATTTTTTTCCGGCCGGGCTATACGCAGATACTCAAAAAAGGCACAGTCGTACGTAGCTGAATCAAATACCATTGTAGAAGAGACTCTTCAGGGAATCCAGAATGTAAAAGCATTTACCAATGAGGCATTTGAGAGCAGCCGTTATCGTGAAAAGACCGAGCATGTTGCCAGGACAGGTATTAAAGGAGGTAAATACCAGGCATCAATGTCATTTATAGGAATGGGTATCTTTATGTCGATGGCGCTCGTAATCTGGCGTGGTGCGGTAATGATCTCAAACGGATTAATGGAGGCTGGTCAGCTTTTTTCATTTGTAATATATTCAGGTTTCATTGCAGGAAATGTGGCAGGTATGGCAGGTGTCTATACCCGCCTGCAGAAGACTATCGGTGCTGCTGAGAACCTTCTTCTGCTGTTTGACGAGCCGGTCGAAAAAATTGAGGATGATTATATCCCTGATCCGGAATATATTCTGCACGGACAGATCACTTTTGATCATGTTGAGTTCAGGTATCCTTCAAGGAAGGATGTGGTTGTACTGAAGGATGTAAACTTCAGCATAAATCCGGGTCAGGAGATAGCTCTTGTCGGTCCCAGCGGTGCAGGAAAAACAACTGTTGCAGCACTCCTTCTAAAGTTCTATGAAGTAACAAGCGGAAGAATCCTATTTGATGGCAGGAACAGTGCGGATTTTCCTGCTACAGCACTTCGCTCACAGATGGCAATTGTAATGCAGGATGTATTCCTTTTTGGAGGTACCATAAGAGAGAATATTGCTTACGGCAAGCCTGGCGCTGACGAAAATGAGATTATTGATGCTGCAATCCAGGCAAATGCATGGGATTTTATCCAGTCATTTCCTGATAAGCTTGAAACGGTTGTTGGTGAGCGTGGTGTTCAGCTCTCCGGAGGACAGCGTCAGCGTATTGCAATTGCGCGTGCGGTATTAAGGGATCCGAGGATACTTATCCTTGACGAAGCTACTTCCGCACTCGATTCTGAATCTGAAAAGCTTGTTCAGGAAGCCCTGGATAAGCTTATGCACGGACGGACTTCACTGGTCATAGCACACAGGCTTTCGACGGTTCGGAATGCGGACAGGATCATTGTTCTGAATGACGGGATGATCGTTGAACAAGGGACACATAATGAGCTGATCTCTAACGGCAGCGGGCTCTATAAGACTCTCACGGAGCTTCAGTTTACTACCTGAAGAAAATTGTTCAATTGACATCACAACGAAGCGGAAAGAGATTCGGTACATGACAGATAGTTTTAAAAGGCTAAAATAAGAAAAGGCCTCTTTTAACTTCGTCCATCCTGAGCATCCGGCCAATATTAGTAATATTTAGATACTCAAAAATAAATTTGTTTTAGTAGAAGTAATGGCATAATTTTGTCCGACAATTCCCTTATTTTTTATTATTCTAAAACTCTGACTTCTATACTTTTATCTATTAAATTCATGAATCTTTCCACATTACTTTTTTCTTTTGTATCATAATGCATAGGTATCCCAATTTTCGGTTTAATTGTATTGATCAACCTGACTGCATCTTCCACAGTCATTGTGAGGTTATCACCTCCTATCGGAACCAAGATTAGGTTTATATCCCTGATGTTTTCCATTTCAGGTATATAATCAGTATCCCCTGTATGGTAAATGCGGACACTATCTATATTTAAAACATATCCAACGTTTTGCTTTGATTTTGGATGAGCTTTAAGCCATAAAAAAGCCGGTTTGAGATTATAAGCATCCACGGCTTCAACTTTTAAATTATTATCCAAACAGAAAGAATCACCTGGTTTAACCTCTCTGATTTTATAATTATACTTACCAAGCTTCCCTGCAACTTTTTTTGGACAAATTATGGTCGTTTCCGGTTTTGATATTTTCTTTATATCCTTTATAGAAAAATGATCCAGATGCGGATGAGTAATGAATATATAATCAGCTAAATCCGGATTATTTACTGCCAGAGGAT
>CAZGGZ010000144.1:0-2985 GCA_964525415.1 uncultured Rikenellaceae bacterium
GCATTGTAATAATTCGACAGTTTTTCGAACGATTTCATCCTGACAAAAACATAATTTTTCATCTTTTCAACGGGTGATTCAACCGACTTTATCGCTGTAGTAAGTTCATTTCTAAGTATATTAGCTTCATGTAGAACTACTGCTTCAAATATCTCCTCCTTGCTTTCAAAATAGTAGTATATAGAACTTTTACCCATTTTCAATGCGTTTGCGATTTCGTCCATTGTCGTTTTTCTGAATCCATAGCGGCTGAAGATAGCTCCGGCCGTAATAATGACCTTGCTTCTAAATTCCTCTTTATTAATCATATATTAAGCTATTAGAAAAGATTCCAGTATCTGATACAAATTTAAAATATAAAAAATTGCCATCAAAATTTTCGAATAAACCGGTCGAGAAGTCTAAAAATGATTTAAATCTTTTTTTAAGTAATTTTGATGACAGAAATCATTTATTAATGCTGGTAGGCAGTAAAAACTATAAAAGCATCTGGCTTGATGAATCTGATCATTCCATTGTGAGGGCGATCGATCAGAAAAAGCTGCCGTTTTTTTTCGAGATAGCCGGGCTGCGTACTGTCGATGATATGTATAATGCCATTAAAGACATGACTGTCAGGGGTGCACCTGTTATTGGTGCTGCCGGAGCTTTTGGCATGTACCTGGCAACGCTTGAAATGACCGCTGCCACAAATCCAAGGCTTCATCTTGAAAATGCTGCAAGATATCTTGTATCATGCCGCCCTACAGCGGTTAATCTCTCCTGGGCAATTAATTTTGTTTTGAATAAAACAGTAAGAAAAACGAATACTGCATCATTGTCTTCAGCAGCCTGTAACGCAGCGCTTGAAATCTGCAAAAAAGAAGAGGAAAACTGCAGACGGATAGGAATCCACGGGCTCAGGGTTATTGAATCCATCAGTAAAAAGAAGAAAGAAAAACCGGTAAATATCCTTACTCACTGCAATGCCGGATGGCTTGCCTGCATTGATTACGGGACTGTTACTTCTCCGGTTTATCTTGCCCACGGGAAAGGCATCCCGGTTCATGTATGGGTTGATGAGACAAGGCCACTGAACCAGGGAGCAAGACTTACGGCATGGGAGCTCGGACAGGCAGGTGTTCCTCATACACTTATAACCGACAATACGGGAGGGCATCTCATGCAGCACGGCCTGGTGGATATTGTAATGGTAGGCAGTGACAGAACCACCAGCAGGGGTGATGTGGCAAATAAGATCGGAACATATCTTAAAGCGCTGGCTGCCTTCGCTAACAGGATCCCTTTTTACTCTGTTTTCCCGTCATCGTCTCTTGATGCCGGAATAAGAAATGGCATGACGGAGATACCGATCGAGGAGCGCGATCCTGAAGAAGTGATGACTGTATCCGGCTTTGCCTCAGGAAAGATTGAAACAGTTCGTATATGTCCTGAAAATACAGCTGCCGCAAATTACGGATTTGACGTTACACCGGCAAAATACATAACCGGACTGATTACGGAAAAAGGTATTTGCAAACCTTCAGAAAAAGATATTAAACAGATGTTTTCAGATAAATTCAGATAAGATGGAAGGGGTAGTAAAATTCAATTGTCACTGGAGCCAGTCGGGGCCCGTTATTTCGGATGAACAGTACGAAATAATCAATTACTGGAGGGAAATCCTGTATAACATGGATCTCATTGGCGCTTATGAGAACGGAGTGGGCTTCGGCAACATAAGCATGAGAATAAAAGGAGGAAACCAGTTTATCATTACTGGTTCTGCTACAGGCGAAATACCGGAGCTGGAACCCGGACATTACGTAAAAGTCAATTCATTCAATATTGACGATAACGCAGTGCAGTGTGCTGGTCCTTTAAAGGCTTCTTCAGAATCCCTGACACACGCAGCTATATACCTGGCCGATCCCGGGGCAAATGCAGTGGTTCACGTGCATAGCATTGACCTGTGGAATGAGCTGATTTACAATATGCCGACAACAAATCCTTCGATGGAATACGGAACTATTGGCCTGGCAAAGGATATTTTCCGTCTCTTCAGCGATTCGGATGTGATTGAAAAGAGAATAATCATTATGGCCGGCGACAGGGCTGGTATTCTTGCTTTCGGCCACGATATGGATGAAGCCGCAAATGTGCTTATGTCATATCTCAGGAAAGATAAATGATAAAGATCGGAATCATAGGCGGATCAGGTCTTGAGAACCCGGATATCCTGAAAAATCCGGAAAAATATAATGTGGACACACCTTATGGTTCCCTGATATCTCCATTGGCTTCAGGTATCATCAGCAATAAAAGTGTTTTATTACTTTCCAGGCACGGGCGGGATCATACCGTGCCTCCATCGCAGGTAAATAACAGGGCAAACATCTGCGCGCTTAAGCAGGCAGGGTGCACACATATTATTGCTACAACCGCATGCGGAAGCCTGAAACAGGAGATTGGCCGCGGCGACCTGGTAATACCTGATCAGCTTATTGACTTCACGCATCACAGGATTCATACTTTTTTCGAAGAGTTTGAACCCGGCAAAATGAAACATACATCGCTGGCAGATCCCTTTGATGACAAGCTGCGCGATCTGATTATTCATTCAGCTCAAAATGCCGGAATAAAAGTACATCCCAAAGGGACGGTAATTACTATTGAAGGTCCGCGCTTTTCAACGAGGGCTGAATCAAGGATGTTTCGTATATGGGGCGCTGATATAATCAATATGTCAATTGCACCCGAAGCAATTCTTGCAAGGGAGGTCGGGATTCCTTATGCTGTAATTGCCATGAGCACTGATTATGACAGCTGGAAGGATGATGAGGTTCCGGTTTCATGGGAAGAGGTTCTTGCTGTCTTCAACAGGAATGTGAATAATGTCATTAAGCTGTTACTGGAGGTCATTAAAAGCATTGAATAGCGTGTTTTGCTTTCTTAATTTGGTTCTTGCATAATTACCAACAAATAATTAATATTGCAGTCCGTTTT
>CAZGGZ010000145.1:0-2835 GCA_964525415.1 uncultured Rikenellaceae bacterium
GCACATTGGTAGAAATTTGCATAGTCAAATTTTTTAAGGTTAGTTAGGTTCTATTATTAATTTTAACGAATTTACGCTAAAATTCTATCAAAGGTATAAAATTATAATTCTTACAAGCAAGAGAAAACAAAATTTTTTACGTTAAAATTCCTCTGATAGCCCCGCATTTGTTGCAATATGTTGCATATAAAGAGTTTAAACAGTTGAAAAAAATCACTTCCCTCCCATTTAATGCCGGTTTTATAATTTAATGTCCACCACCTGAATTACCAAAATAGACGAACTTGCATATCTTCACGGAGTTGGGGTGTAGGTCATGAGTCTTTAACCTGGAATATCCCGGACTAAAGTCCGTAAGTGTCTCATTTTCATTAACCCCAGGCTTAAGCCTGGGGTTAGTAGGTACCTTGTCACGAGGGCTTTAGCCCGGAACTTTTAAATTATAAACTCCCAACTTGATAAATTTATTACTTTTGAAACATTATTGATTGCATTAACCTGTCATGAGAATATTGATAGTCGAAGATGAACCAAAGGTAGCCTCATTCATAAAAAAGGGATTTGAGGAAAACCATTTGGAGGCAGATGTAGCTTATGATGGATTACAAGCTGAAAAGCTTGCACAGCAATACAGATACGACCTGTATATACTCGATATTATTATCCCTGTGATAAATGGTCTGGACCTGTGCATGAAACTCAAAAAAATGAATTCAAATGTACCGGTGCTGATGCTTACTGCCCTGGGGAGCACTGACGATAAACTATCAGGTTTTGATGCAGGGGCAGATGATTACCTTGTCAAGCCGTTTGAGTTCAGGGAACTGCTTGCCAGGGTTAAAGTCCTCCTGAAGAAAACCGGCCAGCCGGCTGAAATGGCAAATAACCTGGTTGCAGGCGACCTGGAGCTTGACCTTGATAAAAAGGTCGCCCGCAGGGGCGGCGCACCCATTGAACTTACTGCCAGGGAGTTCAGCCTGCTTGAGTACTTCATGAGGAACAGCGGAAGGGTACTCTCACGGAACGATATCGCTGAAAAGGTCTGGGATGTGAACTTTGATTTTGGCACAAATGTCGTCGATGTCTATGTCAACTTCCTCCGTAAAAAAATTGATAAAAACTTTGACAAAAAGCTGATCCATACTAAAGTAGGATTTGGCTATATATTTGGAGAGACTTAAATTGCGGATTTCGGATTTTGGATTTCGGATTTGCTGACAAGCAATCCGCAATCGACAATCCGCAATCCGAAATTGATTTTACATGCAGATACGAACAAACCTGACATTACGGTTTCTTTTCTGGGGAGCAATGATAATGATAATTGCATTCATTGCAATTTATTATTCTTCAGCCAAATACCGTAAGGAAAACTTCTATGAACGGCTTACAAACAAAGCCTGGAGCACCACAAAGCTTTTCATTGATACTTATAAATTCGACGAAGATATTGTCAGAAGGATTGAAAGGAATAATCCCGCCAGGCTTCAGAATGAAAAAATAATAATAATAAATTACCTCAATGAAATAATTTATACCACTGACGAAAAGAATGAAGTAGAGATCAGGAATGATGTGATTGAACGTGTGAGATTAATTGAAAGAGTCAGGTACAGGCAGGGATTATATGAAGTGGTGGGCGTGTTATATACTTCAGAATATAACAGGTATGCTGTTATTGCTGCAGCAACCGATACAGAGGGTTTTTCACATCTCAACAAGCTGAGACTGATAATGGCAATAGTCTTCCTTGTCAGCCTCATCTTCATATTCATTGCCGGATGGTTCTATTCAGGAAGAGCTCTCAAACCTATTTCTGATATAGTGAATAAGGTTGAGGATATTTCAATAACAAGCCTTAATCTGAGGATTCCCGAGGGCAACGGGACTGATGAGATAGGCAGGCTTGCAAAGACTTTCAACAGGATGCTTGAACGTCTTGAAGCTTCGTTCTCTGTGCAGAAGAATTTCATTTCAAATGCTTCACATGAGCTCAGGACACCGCTTACAGCCATAAACGGACAGATAGAGGTCCTGATGATGAAAGACCGGTCAACAGAGGAATACAAACGTGAACTGGCTTCAGTACTTGACGACATAAGATCCCTGATTTATCTTTCAAACAGACTGTTGCTCATAGCCCGGACAAATTCCGAGGGTCCGGTGAATTTCAGCAAGAAGATCCAGCTTGATGAAATCCTGTTGCTGTCGCGCGACGAAATGACAAGGTTCAATGACAAGTACAGGATCAATATTTTTGTGGATGAATCATTTACAGATCCCGACCAGATGACAGTCTCAGGAGACGAGTACCTGTTAAAAACAGCAATATCAAACATCATTGACAATGCATGCAAGTACTCCCCTGATAACAGGGTAAGTATAAATATGCTGTACAAAGAGACTATGATTGAGGTTTTATTTGAGGACAGCGGTATCGGCATCCCTGAAGAGGAAATACATAAGGTTTTTGAGCCTTTTTACCGGGGCTCCAATGCGCTTGCTGTCCGGGGAAGCGGGATAGGGCTTCAGCTTGTCCGGCAGATTATAAGGAACCATAACGGAGAAATTGAGATCACCTCAAAGGTAGGCAAGGGGACAACTGTCACAATTAAACTGCCCTCGGCTTCATAATTAATTAAACATAATAATTCGATGGTCCGCGACCATCCATTTTTTTAATCCTTATTCTACTGAAAACAACGGGGAGATTCCTCGTCCCGAGGACTCGGAATGACAGGGCAAATTAGGGGAGACATGAAGGAGCGGCGACAATCTGCCAAGCAAATTGCCGCCGCTCCTTCCCTCTAAAAAAAGACACTGTCATTCCGAGTG
>CAZGGZ010000146.1:0-2795 GCA_964525415.1 uncultured Rikenellaceae bacterium
TCATAGACCTGGTTGTTCAGCCGCTGCTTTCCTTTTATCAGGAAGTCGGTGGCGACAACCGCTTTCAGGCAGAAAGAGAATCCTTCAGGATCATTCTTGTTATACAGCGGCCTCAGGAATTCATAGTCCACACCGAGGTTCAGGTCGAGGAATGATACATCCCATTCCGAAAAGTTACCCAGCAGAGTGTCACTTCTTGAAGCGGCGAACTTATCATTCAGTATTTCAAATGAAATGTTGCACGGTAATTTAAAGACGGGCGTCCGGGCTCCAAGTCCGAGACTGTTGAGGAAGGAACCTGAAAGGTCGCTCATCTCATTCCCTTCAGAATTCTTATAGTCGAACGATGAAATAACCTTGCCTGTTCTGAGATATATCTGCTGACCGCCAAGTGTCAGCGCAGCAGAGGCAAATAACAAACAGAAAACCAGTTTTCTCATAAACATGAGTTATAAGTTTTATATCAGTATTTGAGGATTTTTGTATAGAAGTATTTTGTGGTTGTGCTTACTCTCAGGAAGTATGCTCCGGCAGCCAGGTTGCCGGCAATGAGGAACAGTTCCGGGGAAGCTCCCTGTTTTTCGAACCGGATTATTTTCCCGTTCAGATCATACAGGGTGACATAAAGAGGTTCCGTGATCTCTTCCGCAAAGGAGATAATTATGTTGCTGGAAAATGGATTCGGGAAGATGGTCGCCTGCAATGTTCCTTTTGAATTGACTTTCAGCGATACGGCAAGAGGCTGAATGAATCCCTGCCGCAGTTGTAAATTATTGTTTTGAGAGAGGCCGGTTATCCCGGGCTGGCCGATGCTCTGCTGAAGATAATAACGGTGTCCTTCAGAAGTTATGACCGTTGAGGATCCGCCGGAACTCAGAACAGATCTCAGTCTTGCAGGTGTCTGCGCGTTTACCTGTAAGGAAACAAGGACAGGTAAAACAATAATGATAAATCTTAATAGCAGCCTCAGGTTAATCACTGGTGATTGAAAGTTATGTACAATTAAACAGTTTTAGAATCCGGTCTTATGATGAAAAAGTCCGGGCCCCCGGCAAGGGAATTCTCCCTTTGTTTATTGAATACTGTGTAATATCAAAAATAAGCTGAAAATTTCGAACAAAAAAATAAAATGAAATCCTGTACTTTGTACACTAATATGAATCCTCAGATATTAGTCTTCATAAGCTGATTTCCATCCTTTCAGGATCCTTCTCAAACAGCGGCCACGAGAAAAAGACTACTCCCTTTGAGGGTGTCTTAAGGGCTGCATCAACACAATCCCTGAAATCCTCAACACTAAAAGGATCATCAATATAATAGGGAAACACCTGGATACTTGGCACTATTTTCCCCGGAGCTTTTTTATCCATGTCGCTCACTACCGATCCGATCCAGGCAGCATCACGTTTGAGCATTTGCGAATAACACATGGGGGATATGAAATCGGTATAGGGTGCTATCTTTTGCAGATCCTGTGCAGCCACCCTGATATTTGCACCGCCAAAATCCCCGTCCCTCCATGGCACAGCATGAACATTTATTTTTAAATCAGGCTTAATGCTATTCACTTTATCGGTAAGCTCCTTCACCATTGAAGTGATAAGATCACAACGGTAATCGTTCCACTCTTTTGAATAATGATTCAATATATAAGCTGCTTTTTGTGTAGTTGCTCCACAGGTATCCGGCAGGGTGATGCTTTTCAGCTTGCAGAAGCCTTCCGTACAGCTGTCACAAAAGCATGCAGCGTCAATGCTCTCTGCTGTCCTGTCCGGATATATCATTTCCCAGAATACAAACTGACGGATGAAATCAATGCTCAGGCCATCCGGTTCCAGCTTGTTTACCAGGTTAGCTGCTTCGTTAATTTTAAGTGTACGATAAGCTGTGCGTGAAGGACAGACAAACTCCACCCAGTCATCTTTTGCTTTTTTACCCTTATCAGTAATTGCATACAACGTGCTGTCGTGCTTCAGGAGTTCAGGATTATAGAACACGGGGAAGATGATATAAACCTTTAAGTCTCTTTCCTTCAGCGACTTTCTGAAGTCTGCATTTGCTGCCAGCTCTTTACTGACAAAGGCTGTATTGATACCCATCTCTTTCCACTTGTCTGTCAGTACATTAAAGTCATCGCTGTACTCATAGATCTTCATCCCTATGATCTTTTCAGGATCGAGGCTGCAGCTGAAGAATACAGGTACGATCAGTAAAACCAGGAAGACGACAACAGTTTTATTCATAAGAAGATATTTATATAATAAAAGTATTGAATAATTTTATGCTTTATTATTTTAACAGGAGATCAGATGGATTTAACTGGCTCGATTTTTGCAGTGATTGTTTTAATCCCAAACGTTTGATCCCATGAAAAATGTTGCATTTTTATTTGTCTTCTTACTCCTTTTATCTTCATGTGAGAAAGGCGATTTTCCTGATCCCGCGACACTTCCGAAAGGACTTACGGGATCATGGGTAGAGACTCATACTCTGGAAGATACTATTGTATTCAATTCAGACCGGGATACAGGCTTTTTCTACCTGTCAAGAGGTTTTGAGATGAGAAACGGATACTGGCTGCCAAGAATAGGAAGCGCTCCCTATTCGTACATAATTTCAGAAGGCAGTATTACAGTAATCGACGGATTATCAAGTTCACTGCAAGGCGGTACCTACCACTTCAGATATAATGAACCGGACCTGACTATCAGTATCGGTAAATTCTGCAAATATATCGACACCAAAAAATCAATCCTGACCTTCAGAAAAATAAACTGAATTCCTGCCCTCCGCAC
>CAZGGZ010000147.1:0-2782 GCA_964525415.1 uncultured Rikenellaceae bacterium
GATTTTATTACAAGTGTGCCGACAGTATTTGATGAAACAGTACCTCTCGATGGAAAAGTCGGTGAATACGCGGTAATTGCCCGTAAAAAAGGCGATAACTGGTATGTGGCAGCTATGACAAACTGGACTCCGCGGGAGTTAACTATAGATCTTTCGTTCCTTGGAACCGGAAATTATGAAGCTGTTATATTTAAGGATGGTATCAACGCCGACCGTGATGCCACTGATTACAAAAAAGAAGTTATAAAAGTTTCATCGGCAGATAAATTGAAAATCAACCTGGCTCCAGGAGGAGGATGGGCTGCAAGGATAGAAAAATTATGACAGGCTATTGCCTGAATATAAATTTGCATATCTCAGGTAATAACCTTATATTTGTTAAATTGATTTAAGGTTATTGCCTTATGAATAAGCAAAATATTATACTTGAGCAGATTGACAGGAAGGTCAAACAGCTTGGGAAAATTGAGACCATTACTATTCCACCTTCAGGTTGGATCTTTGCCATCAGGCAGGCTCTGGGAATGTCTCTGCGGCAGCTTGGTAACAGGATGGGAATTACCTCCCAGAGTGTTAAAGAAATGGAAGAGCGGGAAAAGAAAGGAACCATTTCCCTTAATGTTCTCCGGAAATTCGGGAAAAGCATGGATATGAAGTTCATTTATGGTTTCATCCCGAAACAGAAAAGTCTTGAGAAGCTTGTTGAAGAACGTGCTGTCAGGTTGGCTGAAGAGATTGTAAAGCGGACTTCTGTCAATATGGAGCTCGAGGATCAGAAAATAGGTTTAAAACTTATTCAAAAAGCTATCCGGGAAAAAACCCTTGAGATCAAACAGGAGATGCCCAAGTACCTATGGGACTGAAACTTGAATACATAGAAGGTCAGTCTCCCATTGATGAGGATGAAAAAGAAGGGCTCCTGATAAAAACCATATCAACGAGAGGAGAGCTGGATGAGTTTGAACAGGCAAATATTCAGCAGGCTGTTGAGTGGACGCTGAAAACAGAATTCAGCAAGGAAGAAATACTAACTGAAGAATTTATTCTACTGGTTCATGAGAAAATGTTCGGTGAGGTGTGGGAATGGGCAGGTACAAAAAGAAAAACAAACAAGAATATCGGGGTTGACAAGCATCAGATAACTGTTGAGATAAAAAAGCTGCTTGAAGATTGTAAGTATTGGATAGATAATCAAACCTGTCAGCCGGATGATATATCAATCCGGTTCAGTCACCGCCTGGTAAAAATCCATATCTTCCCTAATGGTAACGGTAGACATTCAAGGCTGATTGCTGACATTCTTATCTCCAACTGTTTCAATGAACCGGTATTCAGCTGGGGCAGGTCAAACCTCTCAAAAGGAGGAGATATCAGGAAAAAATATCTTGAGGCACTCTATAAGGCTGATGAGGGTATAATTCAGCCGTTGATTGATTTTGCCAGATCGTGATTAAAACTTACGTTTTTGCTTAATAAAAGAGGCTATGTTGTGAACGTTGTCGATCCATATACCATTGGCAGGATCGGTTGCATATTTGCAAATAGCTTCAATAGTATCTATCCGGGATGTCTGGTTCCCTTCTGTATTCATTTCATGTCCGGCCAGAATTAACCAGTATCCGCCTGCTTTTGCAGTTTCTATCAGCTTAAGGACCTGTTCAAATGACTTCCCATCAAGTTCAGCGGCATTCAGCTGGGAAAGATCACAATAAGCCGGATCATTAGGCGCTTCGCTTAGCCAGTCTCTTCCGCTTTCAAACATGATTGCGACCAGGGGCACATAGCTCTGAACATTTATTCCTCTCCCAATGAAAGTTTGTCCGCAGGGGTATGCAAATGAAACCGGATTAACATTAAGCGTTTCTTTAATCAGTCTGTTTGCTGAATCCAGTTCAGTCTTCATCCTGTCAAGTGTGTAATCCTCCAGCGCCCTGGTTCTTGACCAGATGAAGTTTCCCGAGCAGGGATGCAGTATAGAATGATTCCCGATCTCATGACCATTTTGAACTGCTATCTTCCACTTATCTATCTTTTTCATCAAGCTTCCCGGTGAAATATAAAATGTGGCTTTTACTCCATAACTGTCAAGAAGGGGAATGCCGGTATCAGGCTGGGAAAGGCGGGCATCGTCAAATGTCAGGCTCAGAGCCATTTTCTTACCTTCGGGCCAGGCAAAGTCCTGCACCGGGCCAGCTGAATTACCGCTTTCATATGCCTGGCTGAAAGCAGAACTGGTAATACTGATTAATGCTGCCATTAAAACCTGAATGAACAGGTGTTTCAGTTTGTCTTTCTTCATATTATTTATATTATTCACGTTACCCCAGATGATTTTGCCAGGGTAATCAATACATAATTCCACAATATAAACAGAAATGAGATATTTTAGAATATTTAGTTTAAAGAAGCTATTTTCTGTAAATTTGTAAATTATGAACATATCGCAAAGAAATATTAATATCCTTCAGAACTACTTTAAAGATAAACCTGTTTTTAAAGCATTTATATTTGGTTCTTTTGCCAGGGGAGATGCCAGTATAAAAAGTGATTTTGATATCCTGGTTGAGCTTGATTATTCGCAGAAGATAGGCCTGGAGTTCATTCAGATGCAAATCGAGCTGGCTGAACTACTTAAGACAAATGTTGATTTAGTTTCGGATAAAGCTCTTTCGAGATATGTTCGTCCTTTCGTTGAAAAAGAAAAAGTCCTCATTTATGAAAGGAAGAATTAGTAATAAAGCCCGCCTGCATCATATTCTTGATGCGATACACGAACTCGAAA
>CAZGGZ010000148.1:0-2713 GCA_964525415.1 uncultured Rikenellaceae bacterium
GCATCTCGCCGGTCTATTCCTGAATTTCTTTCTGGCTTGTTCATAATGATGTTTTTATAGCATTAGTTAAAATATACCTGATATAAGCCTGTTCCTTAATAGATTATAATGAATATATACTCTTATGACCTGGAATTCATCCAGACGAGTTGCTTTTCAAAATTATCCGGAAGCTTGTAAGTCCTGATATGTTCTTTCAGGTCTTCCCCGATAATTTCGATCCTGTTCATATCTGACTCACCCAGTGCCATCTGGCAGCAGTAATTCAGGTAACCGATCCTGGCAAAATCTATTCCCATCAGTTCAATGCCGATCCGGTCAGCTGCCAGCCAGTCCTGACTGGCCACGCATATTCTATGATCAACCGGAGTTCCAAGTGTCGGACCGTTTCCCTCCATACCTTCAAATCCATCAATCACCGCCAGGTCAGGTTGCAGCTTCCGGGCAAGCATTGCAATGTTGTAATTGATTGCATGAAATCCGCTGCCATGCAGACGTCTCTTGTAGCTTACCGTCCCGGGTTTTGACTCTTTTGCAAGTGATGAAAATCTCTTGTCTTCATTAAACAGTGTAAATCCGGGATCTTTAATTGGTGCACCCAGGACTATGTTCTTTAATGACAAACTCGCTCCGACGGTATTATGCGTCTTCATCCTGGCGACAGATACTATAAAAGAATCAGGATCAGGAATAATTGATGAAACACGTATAAGGTGCGGCTTAAAGTCTTTTTCATCAATGACATACATGTCCTGATATGGCTCATTATCAAGGTCTGCCAGTCTGACAGGATACTTTGAAAGAAGCCTGAAATAGCCATAATTATCAAATCCTTCAAGAGTTGAAGCGCTTGCTGATGATTCAGCAATAATGACATTCTTAAGCTTATTTATTGATTTGAGGAATTCGAGTATACCCTCAAGTGTATCTGCATGTGTGCATGCCAATGGGACATAAATCAGCACATTGTTCGGTTTAAGAACAATGCGGCGGTTTCCGATAGACATCTTTATTTCCTTAGCAAATGGCTGAAGGGCTCTGAAAACCATATCAGCCCGGTTATCACCTGTTGTCAGTGATACTCTCGTACCAGGACTTTCACTGCCAATCAATGAAGAAATGTAGCTTCCAGAATGCAGCAAGCTGAATCCAACAGTGCCTGCAACTGAAGCTTTGAGAAAATCCCTGCGGTTATACTTGCTCATTTTTTAATTATTTGAAGTTGATTTAAAGGAATGTTTTCCGGCTGGTAAAATATGCAAATAAAGATAAGAGATTAAAGGCAAAAGACAAAAGACAAAAGACCGAAGACTGAAGACCGAAGACCGAAGCACATATGGAGCCTGTAACCTGCCGCCTGTCGCCTGTCGCCTGTCGCCTGTAGCCGGTTGCCGTTTCTTATAAGTTTCATACATTTGTCTTATGACATATGTTGAATTATGCTAAGAACAGGTGAGACAATCTGTGCTCCGGCTACCGGAACCGGAGGTGCTATAGCGATCATAAGAATCAGCGGTGCGGAGAGTATAAGTATATGTGAGAAAATTTTCATACCCTCTGAAATCCATAATAAACTCTCTGAGCAGAAGGGCTATTCGATTGTATACGGCGAGATCAGATCAGGAGAAGATATTATTGATGATGTCCTGGTGAGCATTTTCAGGGCGCCTCACTCCTACACCGGTGAAGACTCCATTGAGATATCGTGTCATGCATCAAAATACGTTCAGCAAAAGATCATGGAACTGCTTATTAAGAATGGTGCTGTTCCGGCTCAACCCGGGGAATTTACACAGCGTGCTTTCCTGAACGGTAAGATGGACCTTTCCCAGGCCGAAGCTGTTGCTGACCTGATAGCTTCAGAATCACAAATGGCTCACAAAATTGCCATTAACCAGATGCGCGGGGCATTCTCCGATGAAATAAGGATCCTCAGAGCTGACCTTCTGCATTTCGCATCACTTATTGAACTGGAGCTTGATTTTGGAGAGGAGGATGTTGAATTTGCAGACAGAAAAAAGCTGACCGAGCTCGTTTTAAAAGTCCTGGCAGTAACAAAAGAGCTCACATCTTCTTTCAGTTTAGGCAATGCTGTTAAGTATGGTGTTCCTGTGGTAATTGCGGGGAATCCAAATACCGGAAAATCCACGCTCCTGAACCGTTTGTTAAGGGAAGAGAAAGCAATAGTTTCAGAGGTTCCCGGAACGACCAGGGATGCCATTGAGGACACTACAGTTATCAACGGTATTCAGTACAGGTTTACTGATACTGCAGGATTACGGGATACCAGTGATATTGTCGAAAACCTCGGAATAATGAAGACTCATGAAAAGATCGGATCTGCAGCTGTTATCCTGCTGATTGCTGATGTTAATGAAGGATATACGGCTCTGAATGAGGCACTAAGCAAAGTCCGGCCGATGATTGAAGATAAAGAAAAGAAGCTCATAATACTGGTAAATAAAACCGATATTGATTTGCATGGAAAGCGCAATGAGGTCCTTGACAGGCTGATATTAAAAAAGGATGAAATCCTTCTGTTCATTTCCGCAAAAACCGGTGACGGCATTGAGATATTAAAAGAGAAGTTAAGTGAAGTAATGGATCATGACAAGCTTATTTCGGAAAATGTAATAATCACTAATACAAGGCATTATAATGCGTTATCTCAAGTAACGCAAAGTCTGAAGAGAGTTCAGGAGGGACTTGAGAA
>CAZGGZ010000149.1:0-2708 GCA_964525415.1 uncultured Rikenellaceae bacterium
TGAGATCAAGGGTAACGCCTTTTTTCGCGGTGTACTCCTTATGAAACTCCTTTGAGACCTCTTCCTGTGCAGATAGTCCGGAGTACAGGAGGAATAGCCCGGCTAATAGGAGTGCCCCTGGTTTATATACTGACTTTTTCATCTTCGTTGGTATTTAGATTTTCATTCCTAATGGTTTTCAACTGATTGATAATGAAGGTCATGACTTCCAGCTTTGTCTGGTAGTGTTCTATCATTGCATTGATTATTCTTTCATCATCGGGATTAGCTTTGAGCTCTTTCTGAAGCTGAACATACACAGAATCCATGCTTTCTATCTCATTCATAAGCATTACTCTCTGTTCGGTGTTGCTTGCAAATTCAACTGTGATGATCTCACTCTCCATAAGATTTACCTGGTGGATATAATAGTTTTCAACCTCTCTGTACTCGGATGAGACATCGCTAAGCGTCATCCTGTTCCTGCCAGACCTGATAAAATGGTCCCATGTCCACAGTGAGGAGAGTGTTACCAGCAGTGTGACAACTGCAGCCTTAAGAAGGTAAGGAACTATGCTCCGCTTAACGGTGGCTGTTCCAAACCTTATTCCGAGCTTCCTTTCGAACCGCTCAAAGTGACCTTCCGAAGGTTCCCCGTCTTCGAAAAAATCCCTGTTGCTCCTGGTTATTTCTTCTATAGTTTTCATTTCCTGTAAGTTTTCATTTTCTTAATTCACTTATGAGTTTCTGTTTCGCTCTTGAAAGTTGTGACCGCGATGTGCTGCTCGATATTGATAAAATATCCGCAATTTCATCATGATCATAGCCTTCAAGAAGATAAAGTGAAAGAATGACCCTGTAACCGTCCGGAAGTCTTTCGATAGCTTCCTTTACCTCTTCTACCTTTACGTCCATTTCCTGGTAACGGACCTCTTCTTCAGGGCTTTCATCCCTTATCCCGACATGAGACTCAATATCTTCAAAGACCGCTTTTCTTTTTCCCAGAGCATCAAGTGACCTGTTTATCACTATTTTTTTCAGCCAGGCCCCGAAGCTCACCGTTCCTGAGTAAGTATCAATTTTTTCAAAGGCCGACAGGAACGATTCCTGCATTATATCTTCGGCTTCCATCGTGTCGTTCACGATCCTTAAACTTGTGTTATACATTGCTTTATAGTATAACTTGTAAATCTGAAACTGTGCCTTCTGGTCGCCGAGCTTGCACCCGTCCAGAAGATCCTGGTGCAAGTTTCTGAATGCCGCTTCTACTTTTGCCATCTTTATGTATAAAAGACTAGGTTTAATTTGAGATGCTGCACCCACTTTCTTCTTCTTTCAGTTTTCTGAATAAAAGACGTGGGTATTTTATTAATGATGCACTCAATTTAAGATTTTTTTTATTTACCAGGAAAAAAGTGGGGAGTACGCCCTGAATAACCTGTCCGCTGCCATAATCAAGCTCCGATCCGAAAAGACTATGAGGGATTGAATATACAAGCAGTAGCACTGCTGCAGCCAGTACCATATATATAGGTCTCTCTTTCTTATTATTCATGATCACTGCCAGCAGCCAGAAAAGGAATGCAATAAGTGTCTTGTTGTCTGTCAGATCCCAGCCGAATGGAACACCTGTCCATAATTCCCCGAATGCGAATTTCTGGACAAGAGGACCCAGAATGATCCCTCCTGCAGCAAGAAGCACCAGCGTCCATATACCATATATTCTGAATCCTGGGACCCTGAATACACTCATTAATCCGGTTACCGTTGAAAACAGCATGGCAATGAATATAAGGATAATATGAGGAACAAGTATGTATCCGGGTACACTGCCCTTGAACCGTATTACCACCGGTGATTCTTTCATGATAGCCTGTGTCCCTTTCTGATCGGATATCTCAATATAATATTGCAGTTTCCCGGCCGGAGGCTGAGGAGGGATATCAGCATAAAATCCCTTCTCCTCAGTCATTTTAAAGATCTTATTCATAATTAATGAGTGTACGGGATACACTTTATACGAAAAGGCAATCTTCCGGTAATCATCACCAGTCTTGAACCTTTTATAATAAAGAACAGCTTTTACTGATGTGTCCCTGACATGAAGTTTTATCTCAGGCCTCTCATCAAGCCCTATGCTCCGGACAAGCTTCAGCTCGTACAAAGTATCATTTAGTGTCACACTGATCCTTTTAGGGTAGGTAGGACCGGTCTTCCTCTGGTAATATGCAGCAGCCAGGGTAATGATAATAGCAAGTATCCAGACGAGAAGCTTCTTCACTTGACAATGATTTTGTTTCTGATTTTAAAGTTACCAGTTGCTGGTTACCCCCCAAGCCCCCTGCCTTTAGCGGGCAGTCCCGCGTAAGCAGGACGGGGGTCTATTCAAACAATTTAAACGTTTCCTTTATAAGAGTTATTGCTTCTCTTAGTTGTGACTCCGTGATTACAAGCGGAGGAGCAAACCTTATGATATGTTCATGTGTCGGTTTTGCGATGACACCATTATCTTTCATTGCAAGACATACATCCCACGCGGTCTTCCCTCCCTTGGGCCTGATTACCACTGCATTAAGTAATCCTTTTCCGCGAACGAGTTCTATCATATCTGATTTGATGCTTCTGAACTCCTCGCGGAATATATTTCCAAGGCGTTCAGCATTTTCAGCAAGTTTTTCATCTTTAATTACTTCGAGCGCTGCAATTGCCACTTTACCTGCAAGGGGATT
>CAZGGZ010000150.1:0-2641 GCA_964525415.1 uncultured Rikenellaceae bacterium
AGGAATATTTCTTCTATCCATGGGATGAAAGCAAGTCGGAATACAGGCTGATGACAAGCTGGGATACAACAGAGGAGGATATAGATGAGTTTGTAAAGTTGCTGGAGAAAGAACTAAAAATGAAATGACCCCGGCCACGCTGAAGCGTGACCAGCCCCATGAAGGTAAATGACCCCCGGCGCTTCGCGCCACCCCCTGAAGGGGATTTAAATCCCCAATAGCCTGATTATTATTTTGTTATGATGGTTTACAGCCCCCGTTTAGGGGGGGTGGGGGGTCGGTATCAAATAAAAAAAGGGGCTCTTAATAAAGGCCCCTTTTAATATAATCAACAATCGATTTTACTTAAGCGTAAAGGTAATTGGTACCATGTACCATACAGGAACCGGTTTTCCGCCCTGTTTACCCGGCTTAAATGCAGGAAGTGAGTTAACCACCCTGACAGCTTCAGTATCAAGTTCAGGGTCAACACCTTTAAGAACGCTGACCTGGTTGACACCACCTTTGGAAGTAACGCAGAATCTTACAATTACTCTTCCCTGGATGTTGTTTTCCTTTGCAACTTCCGGGTAGTTGGTATGTTCTGCAATATACAGCAGAAGTGCAGCATCACCGCCCGGGAACATTGGCATCTCTTCAACAACCACGAATGGTTCCGGTTCAGTTTCTACCTCCTGTACCTCTTCTTTTACAGGTTCAACATATTCAACAACCTCTTCATTCTGAACCTCAATCTGTGCATCATCTGCCGTCATAAGCTGTACTGCCTCTTCAGGTCTTATGGAGTCAACAACCACCGGCGGCACATATTTTGCCTGCTGCACCACGTCCTGAGACGGAGGCGGAGGGGGAGGCGGAGGAGCAACAACATCAGTAGGCTGATCAAGGTTCTCCATTTTTATTTCCACCTGTCTTTCAGCTCTTTTCGTTCTGCTCTCGAGTGCTTTGGCATTCAGGTATGGAGTGATTATTGCTGTGGCAATAATGATTACTCCAATCAATGTTGCAATAAGAACATTGCGTTTGTATTTCTTACGTAACCTGTAGGCTCCGTACTCCTTGTTCCTGATCTCAAATACTATATCATCGAAGGCAGGAACTCTGATCTTTTCATTTGCCATTTTTTTAAGGTTTACGGTTAATTTGATGAAGTTGCTACGGTGGAAGAAATGCCTGCAGCAATTTCCACCATTTTCTCTTCATACCATGCAATTGGAACGAACGTATAACGGGCAATACCGCAGATATTCATTTCATCAAGGATATCTACAAAGTTTCCGTAATTTGCTCCCCTGTACGCTTTTATGAGCACAATAGGACCTGTATCATCGTCAGATTTGAGTTTTCTTATTGCACTCAGAACAGAATCCTGGTCAATAAAAATTTTCCCTGCGGTGACCTGCTGTTTGAAATCATCTATCTTTTTGAACAGTGTTCTGTTCCATCCCAGAAGGATCTGACGGATACCTGTAGCGCTGAAATCAGTTTCTCTGAGCGGCGGCAGGTTATTATAGTTTTCCGGCTTCACATTTCCCGGGTATGTAAAAACTTTGTTTTCCGGACCAAGGATGATGTTCTGAGTACGGCTTGCTGATATCCTTGGCGCCTCCTGATTCGGATCCTTCAGCTTCTCGGGAAGGACAATCTCCATAATCTTTGATTTGCTGAAAGCAGTTGTAAGCATGAAGAATGTGATCAGCAGACACATCAGGTCGACCATCGGTGTCATATCTATATGCGGAGGATGCTTTTTGGTTTTGCGTTTCCCGCCTTTTCCTTTTTCCTCTTGAATTATCTCTGCCATATCACTGCTGTATTTCTTCTAGGTTTATTTTAGCTGCTTCAAGGCTTGTAATCAGATTGAACCTGTTTACGTTCAAATCCTGCAGAATATCCAGCACTTTCTTGACAACCGGGAATGGTGTCTTTGAATCGCCCTTTATTAATGCATTGATATTCGGATTCACTGTACGGGCATACTGTATCCACATAGCCAGCTGATTGTCAGCCGAATCCAGGGGGATGCCCGTCTGAAATGCTTTTCTTGAGGTATTATCCTTGGCATTAAGGAAATCCTGCATCTGCATTATCGGAACACCTATTGAGGAGGGAAATTTTTCAAACTCCCTCAGCTGTTTTTCATTGAACTCGATCCCGTACCTTCTACCCATTTCTGCCAGGATTTTTGGCCTGAATTTAAGAAGAGTATCAGGTCCGTTATCGAAATTCATAAATACCTGCCCTTCCGGGGAAAGAAGGAAAGTCATAGTATTAAAATCAGGAGTAGGTGTTTCTGATATTGAGAATGGAGTATCAACAGTCGCAGGTTCAGGCTGTCTCATCTGTGTGGTAAGCATCAGGAATGTCAGTACCACGCAGAATGTATCAACCATCGGCGTCATGTCGATACGGGGTTGCTTGGTTGGTAGTTTAATCTTTGGCATTCTTTTCTCTTTTTACATTATTAAACCAAAAGATAAATCCAATTAACCCTTCAGTGATGCTGCAAAACTCTGTGTCAGACTGAAACCAGATTCATCAATTTTAAATGTGTATCCGTCAATTGTTGATGAGAAATAGTTGAACGCAAGTATTGCCAGGGTTGATCCTGTGATACCGAAAGCTGTATTAACAAGAGCTT
>CAZGGZ010000151.1:0-2514 GCA_964525415.1 uncultured Rikenellaceae bacterium
AAGCTCTTGTTAATACAGCTTTCGGTATCACAGGATCAACCCTGGCAATACTTGCATTCAACTATTTCTCATCAACCATTGATGCATATACATTTAAAATTGATGAATCAGGTTTCAGTCTGACACAGAGTTTTGCAGCATCGCTGAAAGGTTAATTGAATTTGTCTTTTGGTTTAATCATATAAAAGAAAACTATAATGCCAAAGATTAAATTACCAACCAAGCAACCCCGTATCGACATGACGCCGATGGTTGATACATTCTGTGTGGTTTTGACATTCCTCATGCTCACAACGCAGATGAGGCAGCCTGAACCGGCCACTGTTGATACTCCCTTCTCAATATCAGAAACACCAACACCTGATTTCAATACGATGTCTTTCCTGCTCTCGCCTGAAGGTCAGGTATTCATGAATTTCGATAACGGACCTGATACATTGCTTAAATACAGGCCTAAAATTCTCACTGAAATGGGCAAAAGATACGGAATTGAATTCACTGAAAAACAGCTGAGAGAATTTGAAAAATTTCCTTCATCAATTGGTGTTCCGATAATGCAGATGCAGGATTTCCTGAATGCAAAGGATAATACTTCCCGAAAAGCATTCCAGGCGGGTATCCCGCTGGATTCAGCTGACAATCAGCTGGCTATGTGGGTGCTCTATGCACGTCAGGTAAACCCGAACATCCAGGCATGTATAAAGGGAGATGCCAAGACGCCTTTCCCGGTTGTCAAGAAAGTCCTTGATATACTTCAGGATAAGAATGTAAAAAAGTTTAACCTGATTACGAGTCTTGAAGCAGCTAAAATTAATCTAGAAGAAATACAACAGTGATATGGCAGAGATAATTCAAGAGGAAAAAGGAAAAGACGGAAAAAAGAAAACCAAGAAGCATCCGCCGCATATTGACATGACACCGATGGTCGACCTGATGTGTCTTCTGATCACATTCTTCATGCTTACAACTGCTTTCAGCAAAGCTAAGATTATGGAGATCGTTCTTCCCGATAAGCTGAAGGATCCGAATCAGGAAGCTCCGAGAATATCTGCGAGCCGTACTCAGAATATCCTCCTTGGTCCTGATAACAAAGTTTATACATACCCCGGAAATGTGAAACCGGAAGATTATAACAGCCTGCCACCGCTCAGAGAAACTGATTTCAGCGCTACAGGTATCCGTCAGATCCTTCTGGGATGGAACAGAACATTGTTCAAAAAGATAGATGATTTTAATCAGCAGGTCATATCAGGGAAGATTGTTATCAGCCAGGATTCAGTTCAGAGTGCAATAAGAAAACTAAAATCTGACGATGATACAGGTCCTATCGTGCTTATAAAAGCATATAAGGAAGCTACATATGGGAATTTCGTTGATATACTCGATGAGATGAATATCTGCGGAGTTGCTCATTATATGTTTGTTGATATTGCCTGGTATGAAGATACAATGATAGAAATTGCCGCTGGCATATCTTCCACCGGGACAACTTCATCAAATTAACCCGTAAACATATAAGAAAATGGCAAAAGAAAAGATAAGAGTACCTGCCTTCGACGATATAGTCTTTGAGATCAGGAACAAGGAGTACGGAGCTTACAGATTACGTAAGAAATACAGTCGTAATGTTCTCATTTCAACACTGATCGGGATTATCATATTAGCTACTGCTATAATTACCCCGTACCTGAATGCGAAAGCTCTTGAAAGCAGAACCAAGCGAACTGAAAGACAGGTGGAAATTAAGATGGAGAACCTGGATCAGCCTACTGATGTAGTTGCTCCTCCGCCTCCCCCTCCTCCTCCTCCTCAGGATATTGTACAGCAGGCAAAATACGTACCGCCGGTGGTTGTTGACTCCGTAAGACCGGAAGAGGCAGTACAGCTTATGACGGCAGATGATGCACAGATTGAGGTTCAGAACGAAGAGGTTGTTGAATATGTTGAGCCTGTCAGGGAAGAGGTACAGGAGGAAGAAGCCGAACCGGAACCATTCGTGGTTGTTGAAGAGATGCCAATGTTCCCGGGCGGTGATGCTGCACTTCTGCTGTATATTGCAGAACATACCAACTACCCGGAAGTTGCAAAGGAAAACAACATCCAGGGAAGAGTAATTGTAAGATTCTGCGTTACTTCCAAAGGTGGTGTCAACCAGGTCAGCGTTCTTAAAGGTGTTGACCCTGAACTTGATACTGAAGCTGTCAGGGTGGTTAACTCACTTCCTGCATTTAAGCCGGGTAAACAGGGCGGAAAACCGGTTCCTGTATGGTACATGGTACCAATTACCTTTACACTTAAATAAAATCGATTGTTGATTATATTAAAAGGGGCCTTTATTAAGAGCCCCTTTTTTATTTGGTACCCACCTCCCCAGCGTGGCCGGTGGTCATTTCATTTTTAGTTCTTTCTCAAGCAACTTTACAAACTCATCTATATCCTCCTTCATAGTATCCCAGCTGGTCATCAGCCTGTATTCCGACTTGCTTTCATCCCATGGATAGAAGAAATATTCCT
>CAZGGZ010000152.1:0-2506 GCA_964525415.1 uncultured Rikenellaceae bacterium
GTGATCAATTTGCTTCCCATTCCGACGCATATTGCCCCGGCTTCAAACCACTCCTGCAGGTTTTCAACAGTGGGTTCGACACCTCCTGTTGGCATCAGGCTGCTCCATGGGCATGGACCTTTAATGTTTTTGATGAAATCGGGTCCTCCGACTGATTTACCCGGGAAGATCTTGATTATCTCGGCGCCAAGTTCTTCAGCATAATTTATTTCCGAAGCTGATCCGCAGCCCGGCATCCAGAGTATTTTTCGCCTGTTGCATACCTTAGCCATGTCAGGATTGAGGATAGGAGATACTATGAAATTTGTTCCCAGCTGGATATACAATGAAGCAGTTCCTGCATCAACAACGGATCCTACACCCATTATCATATCAGGCACCTCCTTTTCAGCCCACTTGTTCAGGTCACTGAAGATTTCGTGAGCAAAATCGCCCCTGTTGGTGAATTCAAAAACCCTGGATCCTCCCTTATAGCAGGCTTCTATTACGTTCCTGCATATTTCGGGATCCTTGTGGAAAAACAGTGGAATTATTCCTGCCTCCCGGATTTTGATTATTACATCAATTCTGCTGAATCGTGCCATAGTCGTTTCTTTATTTAAACAAATTTATCTAAAAAAGATGTGAATCCAAATATTATATCATGCAATCGTGCAATCAAGCAATCATGCAAAGCCTGCACCCTCTCGCCCTCTCGCCCTCTCATCTTCTTGCCCTTAGCTCCCGTGAAGCGGGATTTGGCTTCGCCGAGCTCCGCTTCGCTTCGGTTCGTCGCTACGCTCCTCAACCTGCGCCCTTTGCTTCTTAGCTCCGTTCAGGATCTGCACTACGTTTCGATATATGCATTTTGAATTTATATTGAAAGTATGTAAATTTGCAATCATAATGCAAAATAACATAAAATGATTATTGAGCGTCACATCAGCGGACATTTAAAAAAAATGATGAGGAAGTTTCCCGTTGTTTCGCTTACAGGTCCGAGGCAATCGGGAAAGACAACTCTACTTCAGAATGTATTCAGTAATTACAAATACTATAATCTTGAAAGACTGGATATCAGGGAGATGCTGATGTCTGATCCAATCGGTTTCCTGAAGGAATCCGGACCGGGTGTTGTATTTGATGAAGCACAGAACCTGCCTGAATTATTCAGTTATATTCAGGTTATTTCAGATGAACGTAAGTACAACGGACAATATATTCTATCCGGATCTCAAAGTTTCCTTCTGAATGAACAGATCAGCCAGTCTCTGGCAGGAAGGGTAAGTGTCAATGTCTTACTTCCGTTTGATATAACCGAGATCCATGATCATTTCAGTATTGATCCCCTAAGGCTCATTTTATCAGGTTTTTACCCGCGGGTACATGATAAGAAAATAAAACCGTCCGACTTTTATCCTTCATACCTGCAAACATATATCGAAAGGGATATAAGGACATTAAGATCTATTGAAAATCTGCAGACATTCAGCAGGTTCCTGGGCTTATGTGCAGGACGGACAGGGCAGATACTGAACATATCATCACTGGCAAACGATGCCGGTGTAGCTGTAAACACGGCAAAAGCATGGCTTTCACTCCTTGAGGCCAGTTATGTTATCTTTCTTCTTCAGCCATATCACCGGAACTTTAATAAGAGAATTATCAAGTCGCCGAAGATATATTTCTTTGATACCGGTATAGTTACATCCCTGTTGCGTATCACAGGCAGGGAAGCTTTGTTGAGCCATTATTTATTTGGAGCGCTGTTCGAGAATCTTGTGATAAGTGAGATTATTAAAACCCGGATGCATAACGGAAAACGCCCTTCAGTATATTACTGGCGTGAAAGTAACGGAGCGGAAATAGATTGCATTGTTGAAAAAGAGAATGGAGAGGTGAATGCCATTGAAATAAAGGCTGGTCACACATTCAATCAGGATTATTTAAGGAATCTGCTTCGGTTTCCGGAAAAAGACACTAATAAACGGATAAAAAAGATAGTCATTTACTCTGGAGACCAGTCCCTTGTTTTACAAGACATCCATATAACTGCGTGGAAGGATTTTGTTACAGGTATAGATAAAATTGCCTGAAAACGCTGTCATTGCGAGTCCTGACGCAGAAAGGACTGGGCAATCTCCCTGCTTCACCACGGATTTCACGGATTACCACGGATAATTTCACTCTGCGCCCTCACACCCTCTCGCCATCTCCTCTTCTTGCTCTCCGCTCCCGCGAAGCGGGATTTCGTCGCTACGCTCCTCAACCTGTGCCCTCCGCCCTGCGCCCTGCGCCTTTTGTCTTTTATCTTGTGTCTTTCGTCTTTCGTCTTAATTATCTATCTTAGTCAACCAAATTTAGCTTATGGCCCTTAACTACATCTGGATCGCCTTCTTCATAATCGGATTCATTGTTGCTCTCGGCAAGCTTCTTTTCACTGGTAATACACAGATATTCAACGACCTGGTCAATGCTGTTTTTACAAATGCGAAGACCGGCTTTGAAATATCTCTTGGACTGACAG
>CAZGGZ010000153.1:0-2466 GCA_964525415.1 uncultured Rikenellaceae bacterium
TCAGCTTCCTGTGTTTGTGGTTATTGATTTCGGTATCCTGATCTGCCATATAACCCGATTTTATGAAATTAAAGTTAAACCAATTTCATACAATTAGCAATTATTATTGAAGCATAATAGAATTCAAACTATATCTCCTTGGTGTAACTTGGTGTCCTGGTGTCTTTGTGGCAAAAATATTAGCCACCAGGCACTAAGACACAAAGAAGCACCAAGAAAATTCTAATTATTTGATATTCAAACTCTTTAGATATTACGCATATTTTTATTATATTTACTTAATTGTGCAGCTCCTGATCCTGTACAATCAAGAATTAGAAAAGAGATTGCTAATTAAAACCTTTATAAAAGGAAAGATGCCGAAAATTCCTTAAACAGAGTAGGCTCATTTAATTCCTTCACTATGAAAAAAAGTACTTTTCTCATCGGTGTCATCTCAACAGTCCTTTTGCTTATCGGTATTTTTTTCAAAACTCAGCACTGGCCTCTGGCAGGAGCCATTATGACCGTTGCCTTAGTATCCTTTGCACTGGGCTATTCTGTTCTTCTCTTTATGGATAAGAGCAAAACAACGCAGACCGGTATAGACAAATTTGCCAATGTCATGGTAATGCTGACCATGATAATTGTTTCGGTATCGTTCCTATTCAAAGCTATGCACTGGTCCGGAGCAGGTATTGGAATCTGGGCAGCCCATATATTTCTGGTATTAATGATCATCGTGCTTTATGTCCAGGGATCAAAAGAAGCCGATAATGTCAAGAAAATTCATCTTAACAACTCTGCGATCATCCTTTCATTAATGACGGCTATTTCAATCTATATCTGGTGGAGAACAAGCGTCGCATAGCATAAAAAAGATATTTTATATCATCAGGCTATCAGCAGAAAAGGAAGTATGAGCATGAAAGTAAATCCCATTGATATAAGCAACGAATCACTCTGGCAGTCAAGGTTTGGCGATTCTGCCGGAGTGGCCGACGATGCTTTAAAGAATCTCAAGAAAGCCGAAAAGGCAAAATATCAAAGGGGAATTGCATATGCTAAACTTACAGCTGCAGCTGCATACTTCCTTCAATCTAAAAATGAACAGGCCCTGAAATACCTGTCAGATATCTTCCACTGGTTTGAAGAAAATAAACAGGAGAAAGGATATGTAAGGGCACTCCTGCTGAAGGGTAATATATTTGAGAGTTTCGGTGATTATGAAAAGACCCTTCATCTCTGGCTGGAAGCATACAAAGCTTCTGTAGAGATTCATGATAAAGAATCCGAAGGAGAATCCTGCAGTCAGCTCGGACTGATATATTCAAGGCTGTGCAACTTTCCCAAATCACTGGAATACTTCAACAAGGGACTGAAAATCAGGGAAGAGCTCAGGGATGAAAACGGTGCGGCATCATCACTCAACAGGATAGGTATGGTACTCCGGCAGATGAAAAAAAATGATGAGTCACTGGAATACTATTTCCGGAGTCTTGATATCCGTAAAAAGAATAAGCAATTTTCCGCCATTCCATGGACCCTGCTCGGCATTGCCAGCACCTATGAGGAGATGCAGAAGTTCCCTGAATCACTTGGTTATTATGAAGAGGGAATGACAGGCGGCGATAAGCGTTGCAACATGCAATGCATGCTGGGTGCTGGACGTGTTTACAGCCAGACAGGTGATGCCGGTCAGGCTGAGGAACGTCTGGAACAATCCCTTAAGATGGCTCAGGAGCTTAATTCAATGGCTCTAATTTCGGAAGCACACGCTGCACTAGCCGCTCATTATGAATTATTTAAGAAACCTGACAAGGCTCTGCTTAGTTTCAAGCAATACCTCAAGGCAAAAGAGGTGTTCCAGAGCAACGAGGTCCAGAGCAAGCTCAGCAACATAGAGGTTGTACATGCAGTTGAGAAATCCGAACAGGAAAAGGAGATATTCCGGCTGCGCCATGTTGAACTGAAAGCTGCATACGATATTATTGATGAGAAAAACAGGGATATTACTGCAAGTATAAATTATGCAAGCCGCATCCAGAGAGCCATGCTTCCTAATCCGCATGAAATCAGCGGTTTACCGGAAAAAAGCTTTATCCTTTATCTCCCCAGGGATATCGTCAGCGGCGATTTCTACTGGTTCACGGAGATCAAAGAGAAACTCATCATTGTTGCCGGAGACTGCACAGGTCATGGAGTCCCGGGTTCTCTGATGAGCATGCTTGGGATTTCTTTCCTTGAAGAGATCGTGAATAATCGTGAAATCATAGAATCAGGAAAAATACTTGGCGAACTCAGGAAGGAGGTTCAAAAAGCACTTCACCAGAAAGGCGAAAGGGAAGAAGCGAGGGATGGTATGGACATTGCCCTGTGTGTCATTGACCGGATAAAGAATTCAATACAATATTCCGGAGCTTATAATAACCTTTATCTTATCCGCAGCGGTGAGCTTTCTGAATATAATGCCGACCGGATGCCTAT
>CAZGGZ010000154.1:0-2385 GCA_964525415.1 uncultured Rikenellaceae bacterium
ATTTCCGGTTCCGGTCCCATTCTGAATATGAGCTTCCCTCCTTTCAGCAATTCATTATGCCTTATAAAATTCCGATCAATTATCCTGTTGTTAAGTTTAATTTCCTGAATATATACATTTTGCCTGTTGTTCCCGGGTGCTTCAATCACAAGCTTATTACCATTTTCGAAATAAAGGATGGCTTTGTCGAACAACGGAGATCCGAATACATATTCATCTGTGCCTGGAGTTACCGGATAAAAGCCAAGAGCTGAAAGCACATACCATGCTGAAGTCTGGCCGTTGTCCTCATCTCCGCAGTAGCCGTCAGGTGTGTAATTATAGAGTTTATCGAGCACCTGACGGACCCGATATTGCGCTTTCCATGGCTCACCTGCATAATTATAAAGGTATATCATATGCTGGATCGGCTGGTTGCCATGTGCATAGTTGCCCATATTCATGATCTGCATTTCGCGAATTTCATGGATCACCAGGCCGTAATAGGAATAATCGAAAACAGGAGGTACTTCGAAGACTGAATCGAGTTTTGCAATGAATTGTTCCTTTCCTCCCATAAGGTTAATAAAACCATCAATATCCTGGAAAACACTCCAGGTGTAATGCCAGCTGTTGCCTTCCGTAAAGGCATCTCCCCATTTATATGGACTGAATGGTGACTGAAAGGTCCCGTCTTCGTTTCTTCCGCGCATCAGCTTACGACCAGGATCAAATACGTTTTTATAATTCATTGCTCTCTTTGCAAACAGAGCAATCTCTTCCGGGGGACGGTTAAGTTCCCTTGCCAGTTTCCATATGCAGAAATCAGCATATGCATATTCGAGAGTGCGTGCAGCGTTTTCATTAATACCAACATTATAAGGGACATAGCCCAGCCGGTTGTAATATGCGGCACCGAGCCTGCCAACCGAGGATACAGGTCCCACACCGTCTGTATTCTTCAATATTGCGTTATACAGCGTTTCGATATCATATCCGCGGATGCCCTTCAAATAAGAGTCAGCAATGAGCGAAGCCGAATTCGATCCTATCATGCAGTCGCGGTGACCAGGGCTTGCCCATTCCGGCAGCCACCCGCTCTCCTTATATGTATTGACGAGCCCTTCCATTATCCTGCTGTTAAGCTCCGGATACATTAATGTCGTAAAAGGGAAAAGCGCCCTGAAGGTATCCCAGAAACCATTATCAGTAAACATATAACCCGGCAATACTTCTCCATTATAGGGACTGTAATGAATAATTTCATTTTCCTTGCTGATCTCATAAAAACTCCTGGGGAACAGCAACATTCTGTAAAGGCATGAATAAAATGTTCTCTGCTGGTCAGCTGTTCCTCCTTCAATCTTTATACGGCTGAGCTGATCGTTCCAGGCTTCTTTTGCCTCGTTTTTAATCTGTTCAAAGTCTTTGGCATCAGTTTCACCGGACAGGTTTAACATGGCCTGTTCCTGGCTGATAAAAGATGAAGCTACTTTTATATTTATCTGCTCACCTCTCCTGGTCCGGAAACCGACGATAGCACCTGTATGACCGCCTTCTGCCTCAAGCTCTCCAGAATTCAGCTTATCCCCGTTCCAGGTATAAACTGAATTAAAATCCTTGTCGAATCTGACAGCAAAATAATTGTGGAAATTCTCCGGAACACCGCCCTGGTTGTTCCTGCAATATCCTGTCACAAGTCGTTCCGAAGGGATTATCTTTACCATGGAACCTTCATTGAAGGCATCGACCAGAATAAATGATGAATCACTTTCAGGAAAAGTGAACCTGAATAATGCCGATCTTTCAGTTGGTGTTACTTCCGCAGTAACATCATAATCAGCCAGATATACACTGTAATAATAGGGCTTAACAATCTCGGCCTTGTGGGAGAACCAGGATGCCCTTTCTTTTTCATCATATTTGGGTGACCCGGTGACTGCCATAAGAGAAAAAGCAGCATAATCGTTTATCCAGGGGCTGGGCTGATGAGTCTGCTTGATACCCATAATTTTGTAATCGTCATAGGTGTATGACCAACCGTTACCCATGACACGGGTCTGGGGAGTCCAGAAATTCATACCCCAGGGAAGTGCAATTGCAGGATATGTGTTACCGTTTGATAACTGATACTCCGAGTCGGTTCCCATTAACGGATTTGCCAGTTCAACAGGATTAAATTCACTTCCCGCTTTCTGATCAGAACAACCAGTAATATTCAAGGCAAGAATTAACATGAGTATTGTTAAATAAATAACAATACGTCTTAAAAGATCTCTAATCCACATATTATTCATCATTAAAACTCTTGGTGAAGCTTTGTGTCTTTGTGCCTTTGTGGCAAGAAAAAAATGCCACTAAGACACCAAGGCACTAAGTATCACAAAGGAAAAATTCGGAAAAATT
>CAZGGZ010000155.1:0-2122 GCA_964525415.1 uncultured Rikenellaceae bacterium
AGGTAAAGAAGCTCAGCAGTAACGTGCAGGTCCCGACTGAGGACAACAGGCTGGTAGGTCATTTTTATTTCAGAAAATAATTTATTTTGCAATACTTTACAATACATAATGTCTGGCGGAAATTAAAATGTCAAAAGATGAAAAGGTATATGGCATATAAAAGTTTGCTGCTGCTGATCAGCCTTATGTTTTTAAATCTCAATATATTGCTGGGACAGCAGAGCTATTTAGCATATAATGTCGGGTCCAAGACAGGATTATTCACAGACGGTTTTGACGACAATTCAAACCAGTGGATAACAAACAACCAGTGGGTGAGAGGTATGGTTGAAGCTGGTTACTATACAATCACCTGCAAGAATTTTGAAGGCTCAACAGGACTTTCATTCAAGGCAGTTCCCCTGACTGAAGGCACTGATTATGAGATCGAAGCTGCGATCAAGGTCAACAGCGGAACGGGTGCGCTGGTATTTGGCATGACTGACAAATATGATCATTACCGGATTGAGATATCCGACAATAATACTCTGGAGGTCATTAAGGATACTCCTTCAAAAGGGAAGAAACCGGAAAAATTGTTTAAGGGACCTGGTATATTCCAGATAAGGCCTGATTTCTTTAATAAACTGACTGTCAGATATGTCAGCGGCTCGTATTATGTTTTTGCAAATGAAGTGCTGGTAAGCCAGTTCAATAGTATAAAACCTGAAGGCAATGGCATCGGGTTCAATGTAGGGCTCAATTCCGAAATCTCCATTGACTTTATGAATGTTTCCTACCTGAATACATCAACGTCACCGGCCCTTACCACCAGGGAAGTTACAAAACCCAACAATGTAATACCGAACATGCCGGCAGTTGCTACAGGAGCAGGGCCTGCGATAACATGGATAAGCCCGTCGAGACCGACCACCACTCTTGAATCATTCACGGCCAGGGTGAGAGCGGCAGTCAGATCAGCATCAGGTTTGAAATCGGTTTTGTTTTATGTAAACGGTGTTTCGAAAGGTGAAGGCGACATTCTGCCTTCAGCTGAAAATGATCAGACTTTCGTGGTTGAAAAGACGATAAACTTTGGTCCGGGAGAGAACAACATTTATATTGTTGCATCAAACAATGATGGTGCGGTCAAATCAGAGCTCAGGTATTTCACGAATCCTTCGGCCGTTGTTCCGGTTGTTTCATGGTCGAATCCTGAGAACGAAAACACGATAGTAAATAAAGAGAGCCTGCCGATAAGCGCATGCATTAAATCTCCTACAGAACTGAAATCGGTGAAACTGCTGGTCAACGGTAACATTCAGTCGGAGGATAATGTATTTCAGGTGTCAACTGTCGGCGACTGTAACTATAACTGGCAGAGCTCTATTGTGCTGAAGGAGGGTGACAACAATATTTATATAATTGCTACTAATGTTGCTGGAAGCATAACCTCCGAGAAGAGGGTAATAAAGCTTCAGCCTTCGCTGGGAGAGAGGCGTCTGGCGCTTGTATTCGGCAACTCACAATATCAGAGCGGCACTCCTCTCAGGAATCCTGTTAATGATGCAAACCTGATGGAGGGGACGCTTAAAGAGCTGAACTTCGATGTTATCAAGCATCTTAATGCAAGCAAAGAAGAGATGATGAACGCGATCAAAGAATTCAATGAAAAACTTCCATATTATAATGTAGCCCTCTTTTATTATGCAGGTCACGGGAACCAGGTTGAAGGTAAGAATTTCCTGATACCTGTCGATGCTAAGCTTGATAAGGAGACTGATTGTAAGTTTGAGGCGGTTGCGGTTGACTTTATTGTGGAGGAATTTGAGAAGTATCAGGAAAATACAAATGTTGTAATCCTTGATGCCTGCAGGAACAATCCGTTCAAGGCATGGTCGCGAGGTGGCGAGCAGGGATTCAAGGCTATGAGTTTTACAAGCGGGACGATAATAGCATTTGCTACATCTGAGGGAACAACAGCTGCTGACGGTAAGGGAGCGAACGGGCTCTTTACTGAGGAACTGGTTAAGCAGATGGTAATACCACAATCAATATTAAATGTTTTCATGAACACCCGTGTGCAGGTGAGGAAGCTGAGCGGCAACCAGCAGGTGCCGACTGAGTGGAATAAGCTTAACGG
>CAZGGZ010000156.1:0-2062 GCA_964525415.1 uncultured Rikenellaceae bacterium
CATACATCGTTGATCCCATCTCTTCCTTTGTAAGCTTCATGAAGTCACTTCCGTTCGCAAGGATCAGCAGGATAAACGCCCCGGCAATTATAATTCCGCCGGCAAAACCGCCTCCCGGCGTAAGATGTCCGTGTATTATTATATATATACCATAAAGAAATACCAGCCCCGCAATCAGCTGGGTTGTCTTCTTTATTATGAGTGTCATTCCTTTCATTTCTTTCCTTTAATCCTTAATATAGTCAATATCCCCAGCACCGCTGTAACCAGCACCGTCGCCTCGCCAAGAGTATCATAGCCTCTGAAATCAAACACAACACCTGTTACCAGATTTGCACTTCCGGTTCTTGCCGTGGCTCCTTCGATATAATGTTCTGCCATGCGAAGCGTACTTTTACCAAAAGTATCAAGAGTCTCGATAGAGATCTTGAAGAAGTAAAACAAAACAACAATAAGCAGGATAGCTGTAACTGCTGATACATACCCCTGTGTGTCAGGCTTTGAAAATAGCTCATCTCTTGAGCTGTCGAGAACAACTGCAACCATGATAATGAGTGAGATCGTCTCAACCACTATCTGAACAATTGCCAGGTCGGGAGCTTTCAGAAGCAGGAAGCAGATCACCAGTCCGTAGCCGACAATTCCGCAAGCAATGACCGCTGAAAGCAGATCCCTTGCATGGATTGCATACAATGCTCCCAGTATCATTAAACCTGTTATTATGGATATGGCAATTTCCATCTGGATGAAGTTAATTATATCATAATAAGCAACATAATAATCAATCCGGCGCAGGCCCAGATAATATAGCCCGACAGTACGCCCGTATGAGCCTCACTGAACAGGTGACTCAGCCAAAGAACAAATTTCTTTGACAGATCATAAATGTCAAACCACTTCTCTTCCGCTTTCCCATAGATCCATGAGAAGAACCTGAATTCACCGATGGTTTTATAAAATTCAGGAGTGGCAAAGCTGGTCTGAGCCTGGAGTTGTTCCCCTCCGATGAAGCTGTCTTCCCTCCTGAATTTCTTAAGGTTTAGGGCAAGATAAAATATTATACCCAGGGCAAGGGAAATAATGACAAGGAGTGATACAAATGAAGAGTTCCAGAATCCCAGGAACTGGAATTCACCGGTCACAGGCATGAAGAGCTTTGGAACTATGAAGTTTGTGGCAAATATCCCGAAGCAAATGCAGAATAATGCCAGTATTGCCAGAGGTATCCACATAAGGACTGGTACCTCCCGTACACCCTCAAGTTCAGGTTTCTGCCGGCTCAGAAATATTCCTCCGATGAATTTGATGAAGCTTGCCAGCGTAAGCGCTGATCCCAGGACTGCCAGTCCAAGCCAAACCACCCACAGTTTATTCGCAAAACCGCCACCCGAACCAAAATCAATTATTCCCTGGTATATCATCCATTTTGATGCAAAGCCGTTTAGCGGCGGTACACCAGAGATGGACATCGCAAAAATAAGAGCAGCAAGAAATGTAACGGGCATGGCTCTGGAAAGTCCTCCCAGCTCATCAATATTTTCTTCACCGGTCCGGTACTCTACACATCCCGCTGAAAGTAAAAGCCCGCTTTTGTACAGGGCATGATTGATCATATGGAAAAGACCTGCAGCAATGCCGATCATTGAACCGAGCCCGAATCCGAGTACCATGTAACCAACCTGGGAAACAGCATGAAATCCAAGCAGCCGCTTGTAATTATGCTGTATCAGTGCCATCATAACAGCACTGATTATCGTTATAACTCCGATTGTAAGAAGAAGCAGTCTGATTCCATCACCCGGGACAAATATATCCATGGTCATCCTTGCAAGGAAATAAATTCCAAGGAGTTTGTCGAGTGAGGCAGGCAGAAGTGCTGATGAAGAGGCCGGTGCATCTTTGGCATAGTCCGGAACCCAGGAGTGAAACGGGAATGCTCCGGCTTTGGTGAAGCTCCCGACAAGAAGCGCCAGGAAAGCTGTTACTGACAGAATATTGTCTGTTGGCAAACTTACTGAATCAATGCTTAATGATCCGGTCAGCCTCCATATCAGGGCTATAC
>CAZGGZ010000157.1:0-2007 GCA_964525415.1 uncultured Rikenellaceae bacterium
ACCTGTTTCAGGCGCACTTATTTGTTTTCATTAACCCGGATTTATGCTAATTTTAAAGAACTAAAAATGATCTAACCATGAAAAGTTCAATTCATTTTTTTTCGCTTCTACTTATAGTTACAATTATCTGTCTTACATGTAAAAAAGATGACGATTGGTATCATATCACTGCCTATGAAGAGAATCTTCATCGTTATGTAAATGAATTCCGTGCATCACAGGGAAAGAGTGAACTTATTCTTCAGTTTGTAATGGTTGTTGAAGCACAGGGGCACAGTAAAGACTGGAAAAACAGTGGCGATCCGGATGCGGGACTTCAGGAACGATTCGAAGAAGTTATTGAAAAGATTGGGGGAACCAGCTATGGTGCCATTAGATCTATTGTTTATAACCTTTCTCCCGATAGTGTTGTGAATCGTTGGATTGCCGATTCAAGTACCCGGGCAGTTCTGCTGAATGTTTACACCCAGTCGGGCCCTGGAATTGCAGAAGGAGATGATAATGCCATCTATATAACACATATGTTCTTAAATATACCCTGAAGCAGGGAGCAGGGAGCGGGGGTACAGGGTACAAGTTACAAGTTACTCTGTTAAATAAATCAGGCTGATAATTTTGAATCTGGGATCTGTAATCTGGAATAGTTTTAACCTGATGAACCTGATGAACCTGATGAACCTTATAAATCTGATGAACCTGATGAACCTGATGAACCTTATAAATCTTAATTATAAATCCAATAAATTCTAAGTTATATGGCCATAAGAATTGAAAAAGACACAATGGGAGCTGTTGAGGTTCCTGCTGATAAGTACTGGGGTGCTCAAACCCAGAGGTCGGTAAATAATTTTAAAATTGGTGACCAGTTAATGCCAATTGAAATTATTTATGCATTCGCATATCTTAAGAAAGCAGCTGCTCTGGCCAACCTTGATCTGGGAGTTTTACCCGAAGAGAAGGCCCACCTGATTGCAAAAGTTTGTGATGAAATACTGGAAGGTAAGCTTGATGATCAATTTCCGCTGGTGGTATGGCAGACCGGTTCAGGAACACAATCCAACATGAATCTTAATGAAGTGATTGCTAACCGTGCCCATGTCATTAAAGGTAACAAGCTGGGTGAAGGACAGAAATTAATCCATCCCAACGATGATGTAAACAAATCGCAATCATCCAATGATACTTTTCCAACCGCGATGCATATTGCCGCTTATAAAAGAATTATAGAAACAACTATTCCGGGTGTTAAAAAACTTCGGGATACCATGGCAAGGAAATCAAAAGAATTCATGCAGATCGTGAAAATCGGCCGTACTCACTGGATGGATGCCACTCCTCTGACACTGGGACAGGAATTTTCAGGTTATGTATCACAATTGGATCACAGTCTGAAAGCAATCAGAAATACCCTTCCACATCTTGCAGAAGTAGGATTGGGAGGGACAGCGGTTGGCACCGGTATTAATGCTCCTAAAGGATATTCGGAGAAAGTCGCTACTAAGATTGCTGAGCTGACTGGATTACCTTTTGTCACTGCTCCAAATAAATATGAATCCCTTGCAGCCCATGACGCTGTTGTGGAAGCTTCAGGTGCACTTAAACGCCTTGCTGTAAGCCTGATGAAAATTGCAAACGACATCCGTGTACTTTCTTCCGGCCCCAGAAGCGGAATTGGCGAAATCATGCTTCCTGCAAATGAACCTGGCTCCTCAATTATGCCCGGAAAAGTTAATCCAACTCAGACTGAAGCTCTGACTATGGTGTGTACCCAGGTTATAGGAAATGATGTAGCCATTTCTGTTGCCGGAACACATGGGCATTTTGAATTGAACGTTTTCAAACCAGTTATGATAGTCAACCTCCTGCACTCAGCGAGGTTGATTGGTGATGCTTGCCTCTCCTTCAATGATAACTGTGCGGAAGGAATTGTACCTAACCTGGAGACTATTAAGAAACATGTCGAAAATTCACTGATGCTGGTCACTGCTCTGAATCCTCATATCGGTT
>CAZGGZ010000158.1:0-1867 GCA_964525415.1 uncultured Rikenellaceae bacterium
GGCCGCGCTTCACGTCATATTTTTCAAACAATTCATTATCGATCCGGCATGAGTCTCTGACCGACTCTTCAAGCTTTGAGAAAAAATCCTGGTCTTTCATTGTTAACTGTTTTTACATTCCTGAAATAATTGCATCTGCAAACTCTGAAGTCTTTAACAGAATTGCATCCTCCATCAGACGGTGAAGATCATATGTTACTTTCTTTTGTAATAGAGCACTTTGCAGACCGGCGTATATCTTTTGTGCTGCATCTTTCCATCCGATATATTCAAACATCAGTGCGCCTGAAAGAATTAACGAACCCGGATTTACCTTATCCTGGTTTGCATATCGTGGCGCAGTGCCGTGTGTCGCTTCAAAGATCGCATGACCGCTTTCATAATTTATATTTGCACCCGGGGCAATTCCTATTCCTCCCACAATAGCTGCCAGTGCGTCTGATATATAATCCCCATTAAGGTTCAAAGTCGCTATGACTGAATATTCTGCCGGTCTTGTAAGTATCTGTTGCAGAAATGCATCTGCAATCACATCCTTGATGATCACCCTGCCCGAGGCAACAGCCTTCCGCTGTGTTTCATCTGCTGTTTTTTCACCCTGTTCACTGGCTATCTTTCTGTACTGCAACATAGTGAATACCGATTCACCGAATTCCCTTTTAGCGAGGGCATAACCCCATCTCATAAAAGCACCCTCGGTATACTTCATGATATTACCCTTATGAACCAGTGTGACAGATGGGAGCTTCCCGTCAACAGCAAATTTAATTGCCTGCCTTACAAGACGTTCCGTACCTTCAACAGATACAGGTTTTATTCCTATTGAGGAAGTGGCAGGGAATCTTATCGATCTGACACCCATCTCGCTGATAAGGAAATTCTTTACTTTTTCTGTTTCAGGTAAGCCATACATGAATTCAATCCCTGCATAAATATCTTCAGTGTTTTCCCTGAAAATATGCATATCTACCAGACCGGGATTCTTTACAGGACTCGGTACACCGTCAAAATAGCGGACTGGCCTGTAACAAGTATAAAGATCCAGTTCCTGGCGCAAAGCGACATTCAGGGAACGTATTCCTTCACCCACAGGCGTTGTCAGGGGACCCTTTATGCCAACAAGATATTCGCGGAAGCATGATAGTGTTTCTTCAGGCAGCCATGTGCCTGTTACCTTCCAGGCTTTTTCACCAGCCAGCACTTCCTTCCATTCCACTCTCCTCTTGCCGTCAAAGGCTTTTGATACTGCTGCATCGAAGACACGCACGGATGCTTTCCATATATCCGGTCCGGTGCCGTCACCTTCAATATAAGGTATCACAGGTGTTTCAGGAACAATTAACCTGTTGTTTACCATTCGTATTTTTTCAGCTTTCATAATTCAGTACTTTGTTTTCTGATATGATTTATCGCACTCCCTGCTTTAAACCATAAGATCTGGATATCATTAAAGGAATGGCTTACCGGTAGTTTTTCCCGTGTCCCGTCGGAATGACTCAGGATGACGGTTATCAGGCTTCCGGGAGAAAAATCTTTCAATCCTGTTATATCAATTTTATCATCTTCTCTTATTTTGTTATAATCATCCTTATCCAGGAATGTCAGCGTCAGCACACCCTGCTTTTTAAGGTTTGTTTCATGAATACGTGCAAATGATTTTGCTAATATTGCCCTGACGCCAAGATATCTCGGTTCCATGGCAGCGTGTTCACGCGAAGATCCTTCTCCGAAATTATCTTCACCCGCAACTACGGATCCTGCTCCTGAATCCCTGTAAAACTTCGCCACTGACGGCACTTCACCATATTCACCTGAAACCTGGTTTAATACGTTATTAATCCGGTTATTGAAATAATTTACCGCACCG
>CAZGGZ010000159.1:0-1777 GCA_964525415.1 uncultured Rikenellaceae bacterium
TTATGAAATCATACAACCTGCCTGAGTTGGTTACATCAAGGATAGACCTGAATCCGCGTAAGTTTGCAGGTATTATAAAAGCCCAGGCGATAAATGCAGAATTTCAGGATTTTTAAATTCATTTGACACATAAAGCTTAAGAAAGATTGCATATTGAAACTATAGCCAGAAACTGAAATATCGATAATTTAAAATAATAATTGTTTAATGCTTAAATTTTCCACAATGAAAATAAAAATTGCCAGAATCTATTTTTTGATTCTTTCCTGTTTTGCCATAATGGCTTTCATGCCTGGTAGTGAGAATTCAAAAAAACCTATTTACCTGAATACCGCTTATTCTTTTCAGGAGAGAGCTGCTGACCTTATTTCAAGAATGACTCCGGAGGAAAAACAGAGTCTTCTCGGAAACACTATGCCTGCTGTTCCCCGGCTCGGGATTAATCCCTATGATGTGTGGGGTGAAGCACTTCACGGCGTGTTAGGCAGGACTTTTATCAGCGGAAGGACGGCTACTTCATTTCCAAACAGTGTTGCTCTCGGATCTTCATGGGATCCGGAATTGATGAAGCGGGAAACTTCTGTCATTGCAGACGAAGCCAGAGGCTTTAATTACGATGTCATTTACACTCTTACCTACTGGTCACCAGTCGTTGAACCCGTCAGGGATCCAAGATGGGGAAGAACAGGAGAATCATTCGGAGAAGATCCTTTCCTGGTTTCACAGATTGGAAGAGGTTTTATACAGGGTCTGATGGGGGATGATCCGGTTTACCTGAAAGCCGTACCGTGCGGGAAACATTACTTTGCAAATAACTCCGAATTCAATCGTCATACAGGAAGCTCGGATATGGATAACAGGGACATGAGGGAATTTTATCTGTTCCCTTACAAAACACTTATCGAAAAGGATAAGCTTCCGTCAATTATGACCTGTTATAATGCGGTGAACGGAGTACCTATGTCGGCTGATAAATATCTTGTAGATACAATAGCCAGAAAGACATACGGACTTGATGGTTATATAACAGGAGACTGTGGCGCAATATCTGACATCTTCACCGGCCACAACTACGCAAAAAGTAACCCTGAAGCAGCAGCAATGGGGCTTAAATCAGGAGTCGACACTGATTGCGGCAGCGTATACCAGACAAGTGCCCTCGAAGCAATAAAACAGGGTCTGATTACCGAGGCTGATATGGATCTCGCCCTTACAAATATGTTCACAGTCAGAATGAGATTAGGTGAATTTGATCCAAAAAGCAAAGTTCCCTATGCAGGAATAAGGCCAAGTATTATCAACGATCCTGCACATAATGAACTGGCAATTGAAGTCGCTACAAAAACCCCTGTTCTTTTAAAGAATAATATAGTTGCTAAAACCGGCAGAAAAGCTCTTCCGTTAATGGCAGATGCTTTGAAGAAAATCGCAATAATCGGACCCCAGGCTGAAAGAGTGGAACTCGGACCATATTCAGGAATGCCTGAGCAATCATTAAGGATCACTCCTCTTGCCGGAATCAAAAATTATATTGAACAGAATAAACTTAAAACAGAAGTTGTGTCCAGTACCGGTGCTAATACTGCCAGAACCAGCGAATTCTTCACTCTGATCAGATTTTCCACTGTAAAGAAAGATGGTACGGTCAAAGATCATGACGCATCCAAATTTGATGCTGCCGCACAGGGTATAGTTGTTGGCGCCAGGCAAGGGCAGAATGTCACAATGAGGGGAATTAATGACGGCAGCTGGTCTTCTTATAATAATGTTGATATCA